>NZ_JBPQFM010000018.1:0-187027 GCF_051373225.1 Amycolatopsis sp. w19
GGGGCCTCGCGCTCCCGGCGGCGGGGGTCCCTGCCTGCGCGGGGGCATGCCGTTGGCACGACGCGGGGCCGCGGGACGGCGCGGCTCGTTGTCGGAGGGCCACTCCGGGCCGCCGGAGTCGCCGCCCGGCCATTGCGGCTCGTTCGCGGACCGTGGCGGGGCCGAGCGGGGGGTGCCGCTCGGGGGTGTCCGGCGCTGGGGGCGGCGCGGCGGTTCTTCGCTCGGCCAGCCTGGTTCGTCGGCTTCGCCAGGCCACTGGGCACGGCGAGGTGCATCAGGCTCCTGGCCAGGCCAGGAGCGATTGCGGTCGTCGTTCACGAATGGGCCTCCCAGACCGGCGCTTCGGGGGACGCCGCTCTGTGGTCAACTGCGTTTTCGATACCTGTCACTGACCCGCTGTCCTCTGCGACCGGGTCCGTGGCCGGGTGGTTCCCGGTTCTCCTGTTCCGAGGACGTAGGACCGCACCAAGTGGTTCCAGTGACAGCTCTGGCAGACCTCGACCTCGTAGACGGTGAACTCCGCGAAGAGCCCGTCCATCCGCGTCAGTTCCTCCGGCGTCTTGGCCGATCCGGCGGCGTGCTTGAGCTCGTCGCCGTACACCCAGGACACCAGGGTCAGTTGCTCCCGGCGGCAGACCGGGCAGTCCTGCTCGCCTGGTCGGCCGTGGAATTTCGCGGCCCGCAGGAGGTACGGGCCCGCGTCGCAGACGTCGTATGTGCCGACCCGTCCGGAGTGGACGCCCTTGAGCAGCGCGCGCCGCTGTAAGGCGTAGTCCACGACCTGCCGCTGGTTTCGCACGCCAACAGAGTACGGGCTCTTCCTGTGTGGTCCACGCCCCGTTCTCGGGGGGACGGTCCGCGCACGGTCGGACACGCCGACGATTCGATAACTCTCCGGTGAATTTCGTCCGGATCCGCCGGTGCTCGATCGGGTTAGCTACGCCACTTCGATGTATCGGCGCGATATAGTGGGCCGGTAGGTTGACCGAGCCGGTCACGGTGGCCAACGCGACCGGTCGCGGTTTGTTCCCGGAAGGGGGTGCGGTGTGCTCGAGCTCGCGATCTTGGGGCTGCTGCACGAGACCCCCATGCACGGTTACGTGCTGCGCAAACGTTTGCATGAGACGCTCGGGATGTTCCGGACGTTCTCGTACGGCTCGCTGTACCCGACCTTGCGCCGGTTGCTTCGCGCCGGTTACCTCGTCGAGGAGCTCGAAGAGGTGGAAGACCGGGCGTGGGCGCGCCGGGGCAAGCGGGTGTACAAGCTCACCGCCGAGGGCAAGGAACGGTTCGCCGAACTGCTCGGCGACGCCGGGCCGCAGACGTGGGACGACGAAGGCTTCGGCGTCCACCTGGCGTTCTTTTCGAGGACACCGGCCGACGTCAGGATGCGAATCCTGGAAGGCCGTCGTCGTCGGGTCGAGGAACGCCGAGAAGGACTTCGGACGGCAATGGCGCGGGCCGAGGAGAAGATCGACCGCTACACCCGTGAGCTGCACCGGCTCGGGCTGGAGTCCAGTGAACGGGAGGTGCGCTGGCTCAACGAGCTGATCGCGCACGAACAGGCCGAGCAGCGCGGACCGGAGACCTGAGGCGCTCCGACGGTCCTCGCTGCGCATTACCTACAACTGTTGGACTAATGAAGGAGAAACCGGCATGGGCGAGAACCGCCGCGTTCGGGTGGCCATCGTGGGCGTCGGCAACTGTGCGGCCTCACTGGTCCAGGGCGTTCAGTACTACCGCGACGCGGATGCCGGCACCCGCGTGCCCGGGTTGATGCACGTCGTGTTCGGCGAGTACCACGTCCGCGACATCGAGTTCGTCGCCGCGTTCGACGTGGACGCCAAGAAGGTCAGCCGTGACCTGTCCGAGGCGATCTTCGCCAGCGAGAACAACACCATCAAGATCGCCGACGTGCCGCCGCTGGGCGTCACCGTGCAGCGCGGTCACACCTACGACGGTCTCGGCCGCTTCTACCGCGAGACCATCGAGGAGTCCGACGAGACTCCGGTCGACGTCGTCGCCGCGCTGCGCGAGGCCGAGGTCGACGTGCTCGTCTCCTACCTGCCGGTGGGTTCCGAAGAGGCCGACAAGTTCTACGCGCAGGCGTGCATCGACGCCGGTGTGGCGTTCGTCAACGCGCTGCCGGTGTTCATCGCCTCCGACCCGGAGTGGGCGGAGAAGTTCCGCGCGGCCGGCGTCCCGATCGTCGGTGACGACATCAAGTCCCAGGTCGGCGCCACCATCACGCACCGCGTGCTGGCGAAGCTGTTCGAAGACCGCGGCGTCCAGCTCGACCGGACGATGCAGCTCAACGTGGGCGGGAACATGGACTTCCTGAACATGAAGGAGCTGGAGCGGCTCGAGTCGAAGAAGATCTCGAAGACCCAGTCGGTCACCTCGCAGGTCGACCGCGAGCTCGGCAAGGGCAACGTCCACATCGGGCCGTCCGACTACGTGCAGTGGCTCGACGACCGCAAGTGGGCCTACGTCCGCCTCGAAGGCCGCGCCTTCGGCGACGTGCCGCTGAACCTGGAGTACAAGCTCGAGGTGTGGGACTCGCCGAACTCGGCGGGCATCATCATCGACGCCGTGCGCGCCGCGAAGATCGCGAAGGACCGCGGCATCGGCGGCCCGATCCTCTCGGCTTCCTCGTACTTCATGAAGTCGCCGCCGGAGCAGTACGACGACGCGACCGCCCGCGACGAGGTGGAGAAGTTCATCGCCGGCGAGGCGTGACCGTTCTCTGACGTGGGCTGAAGGCTCCCTTCACCGCATGCGATGCGGTGAAGGGAGCCTTCAGCATTCCGACTCTCCGACGGGAGCCGTCCGTCCCTCGGCTCAGAACCGGCGATGTCACGCGTGTCGTCCACCCGCGCGCCGGCACCGACATCCGGGGCCGGGCTTCAGTCTTCCTGAAGCGCCGACGGCAGGTCCGTGATCACCGGGACCACCGTCGTCTGCTCCAGCACCGCCGGATCCGGCGGGAAATGCGGATTCGGCACCGCGTACACCGTCATCCCCGCCGCCAGCGCCGCGCGCAGCCCGTTCGTCGTGTCCTCCACGGCCGCGCAGTTCTTCGGCTCCACGCCCAGCAGTTCGGCCGCCCGCAAGTACACGTCTGGCGCCGGTTTTCCAGCGCCGACCTGCTCCGAGGACACCGCCGTCGGCACCGGCAGCCGCGTGATGTCCAGGAACGCCTTGATCAGCAGCGGCGGCGAAGAGCTCGCGATCGCCACCGGCCAGTGCTTCGCGACTTCGCGGACGACGCCCGGCGCGCCCGGGATGATCGGCGGCTTCTCCGCGTACCGCCGCGCCATCCGGTCGATCACCAGCTGCGCGACGTCCGAGGGCCGGAGCTGGACGCCGAGGTCGTGCGCCAGGTAGGCGGCCCATTCCGGGGTGCTCATCCCCTGCATGGCCCTGGTCGATTCCTCCCGCCAGGTGCCGTGGAACTCGTGGACGACCGCCCGGCGGACCTCGTCCCACATCTTTTCCGAATCCACCAGGACACCGTCGAGATCGAAGATCACCGCTTCCACACTCTCAACCCTAGGCGCTGGAAACCTGTGCGGCAGATTACTTAGCCATGCTCAGTAATTTTAGTTAGCATGGCTAAGTGACCACGAAAGTCGCCGATCTCGCCCACCGGCTCCGCCCGCTGGTGTTCCGGCTGTACTACCTCGTCCGCCGGGAGACACCGCAGGTGCAGCTCACCCTCACGCAGGGTTCGGTGCTGTCGGAGCTGCTCAACGGCGGGCCGCGCCGGATGAGCACGCTCGCCGACCTGGAGCGGGTCCGGATGCCGACGATGACCGACGTCGTCCGCCGTCTCGAACGGCTGGGCCTGGTCAGCCGCCGTCGCGATCCCGCCGACGGCAGGGCCGTGCTCGTCGAGGTCACCGAGGTCGGGCAGCGCTTTCACCGACAGTTGATCGTCGCGAGGGAGGAGTTCCTCCGCGAGCGGCTCCTCGAACTCGACGAGACCGACCGCATCGCGATCGAAGCCGCGCTCCCCGCTCTCACCAGGTTGCTGCACGAAGACAAGAAGGAGGAACTGATCCGCGATGAGCGCTGAGCCCCACTCGAGCCTGTTGGACGCCGTCAAAGGACAGCCCAAACAGGTATGGATCACCGCGTTCGCCGCGGTCATCGCGTTCATGGGCATCGGGCTGGTCGACCCGATCCTGCTGTCGATCGCGGAAGGCCTGAAGGCGACGCCGTCCGAAGTGACGCTGCTGTTCTCCAGCTATCTCGGCGTCCAGGCGGTCGCCATGCTGGTGACCGGCGCGATGAGTGCCCGGTTCGGGGCCAAGCGGACCGTGGTCGTCGGGCTGACGCTGGTCGTCGTCGCCACCGCGCTGTGCGCCGCGTCCGGATCGATCGAGCAGCTCATCGGGCTGCGCGCGATCTGGGGGCTCGGCAACGCCTTCTTCATCGCGACCGCGCTTTCGGTGATCGTCGGCGCCGCGACCGGCGGCCAGGCGGGCGCGATCCTGCTGTACGAAGCCGCGCTCGGGGTCGGCCTCGCGGTCGGCCCGCTGCTGGGTGCCCTGCTCGGCAGCATCTCCTGGCGTGGTCCGTTCCTCGGCACATCGCTGCTGATGCTGTGCGGTCTCGTGCTCTGCTCGATCTTCCTGACCGGTGACGCGAAGGAGAAGCGGCCGAAGATCCGCCTGCTCGACCCCTTCCGTGCGCTCAAGCACGGCGGGCTGCTGCGCACCTCGATCGGTTCCGCGCTCTACACGGCCGCGTTCTTCGTGGTGCTGGCCTGGTCGCCGTTCGTGCTGGAGTGGAGCGCCGTCGCCGTCGGCCTGATCTTCTGCGGCTGGGGCCTTTCGGTCGCCGTCGCGGGGGTGGTGCTGGCGCCGAAACTCGCCGCGAAGCTCGGCGAACGGCACGCGACCGTGGTCGCCGTCTTCGGGTACGCCGTGTTGCTGCTGATCATGGCGATCCCGAGCAAGCCGGTGCTGGTCGTCGGCATCATCCTGTCCGGTCTGGTGTCCGGCCTGCTCAACACGCTCTTCACCGGCACGGCCATGTCGATCAGCGGCGCCCCTCGTCCGGTCGCGAGCGCCGGGTACAACTTCTGCCGCTGGCTCGGCGGCGCGGTCGCCGCGACCGTCGTCGGTCACCTGGCCGAGTGGTTCGGTGCGAAGCAGGCGCCGTTCGTGATCGCCGCGGTCCTGTGCGTGCTCGCAGGAGCCCTGTTGACGATCCGCGAGAAGACCGCCGACCCGCACACGATCCCGGCCGAAGCGGTCCTCGTCGGCGAAGAGATGTAAATCGGAACAAAAGGTGAACACCGGACCAACGAGGGGTTTCCTCTCGTTGGTCCGGTGCCCTAGCGTCGACCTCCCGAACTGCAGATACGGAGGTCCGCGTGAAGTTCCTTCCGTTACTGGCCGGCCACTCACCAAGCCGGGCGTCAGTGACTTGTACCTATCGCTGTGGCGACGCGTGCTTCCACGACGCGCCGAACACGTCGGACAACCCCACCTTCGCCGACGTGCTCGGCGCGGTGAGCCGCCGTGGCGCGCTGAAGGCGACGGCCGTCGTCGCGCTGGCCGCCGGGACGCCCGTCGCGCTCGCGACGCCGGCGTTCGCTGCTCCCGAGGGGCGTCCGAAACCGCCACCCGGCACCGACTACAAGCGGGTCCAGCCGAACACGCTCGACGCCGTCGTGGTGCCCGAGGGCTACGAGCAGGGCATCGTGATCCGCTGGGGTGACGCGGTGCTGCCCGGCGCGCCGGAGTTCGACTTCGACCACCAGACCGCCGAGGCGCAGGCGAAGCAGTTCGGCTACAACTGCGACTTCGCCGCGCTGTTGCCGCTCGACCACTGGGGCCTAAGTTCGCTCCTGGTCACGAACCACGAGTACACCTCGGAAGAGTTCATGTTCCGCGGTTACGACAAGGACAACCCGACCGAGGAGCAGGTCAAGATCGCGTGGGCGGCCCACGGGCTGACCGTCGTCCAGGTGTCGCGCGGACGCGACACCGGGCACCTGCGGCCGAAGATGTCCCGCTACAACCGGCGGATCACGCTGCACACGCCGTTCAAGGTGACGGGCCCCGCCGCGGGCGGCGATCTGCTCAAGACCGCCGCCGATCCCACCGGCACGGTGGTGCTGGGCACGATGAACAACTGCGCGGGCGGCGTCACGCCGTGGGGCACGATCCTGTCCGGCGAGGAGAACATCAACCAGTACTTCGGGAACGCCGAAACGGTGACCGATCCCGTGAAGCGCAAGCGCTACGCGCGGTACGGCATCAAGGGCACCGCCACCACCCGCAAGTGGGAGCGGTTCGACGCGCGCTGGGACATCGCCAGGGAGCCGAACGAGGCCCACCGCTTCGGCTGGGTGATCGAGCTGGATCCGAACGATCCCGACAGCACCCCGGTCAAGCACACGCATCTCGGGCGGTTCAAGCACGAGACGGCGAACATCCGCGTCGCCAAGGACGGCCGCGTGGTCGCGTACTCCGGCGACGACGAGCGTTTCGAGTACATCTACAAGTTCATCTCCAAGGGGCGCATGAAGCCGGGCGACAGCGCGCATGCCCGGCGCCACAACATGACCCTGCTCGACGACGGCACGCTCTACGTCGGCCGGTTCACCGGCGACAGCCCGGTCTCCGAGATCGACGGCACCGGGAAACTGCCCAGCGACGGCGAATTCGACGGTGGCGGCGAATGGATCCCGCTGGCGTCCGGGAACAAGTCCTTTGTGGACGGAATGACCGCCGAAGAGGTGTACGTCTTCACCCGCGAGGCGGCCGACCGGGTGGGCGCCACGAAGATGGACCGTCCCGAGGACATCCAGGCCCATCCGTACAGCGGCCGGATCTATTGCGCGCTCAGCAACAACGTCGAGCGCGGCAACCCCGGCAAGGAGGGCGCCACCGAGCCCAACCCGCGGCTGAACAACAAGCACGGCCAGGTGCTGGAGCTCGAAGAACGGCGCGGGGACGCGCTCGCGCTGACGTTCAGCTGGCGGCTCTTCCTGGTGTGTGGCGATCCGGCCTCGCCGGACACCTATTTCGCCGGCTTCCCCAAGGACCAGGTCTCGCCGATCTCCAGCCCGGACAACGTGGCCTTCGACCGGCACGGCAACCTCTGGATCTCCACCGACTCGGCGGGCGCCCTCGGCATCAACGACGGCCTCTACTCGGTGCCGCTGGAGGGCCGCAACCGCGGCGAGCTGAAACTGTTCGTCACCGTGCCCCGCGGCGCGGAGACCTGCGGCCCGATCGTCGAGCGGAAGATCGTCACGGTCTGTGTCCAGCATCCGGGTGAAGTCGACGGCGCGAACGCCGACAAACCGGCCTCCCATTGGCCGGACGGCGGCGAAAACCAGCCCCGTCCCTCGGTGGTGGCGGTCTGGAAACCGGGCAGGCACGGGCTGTCAGACATCGGCTCCTAGTCGAAAAGCAACGATCTAGCAGTACTTTTGGTCGATGGCGCGCTGCCGGGTCCGGCAGCGCGCCATCGCTCGTTCGCGCGCTGTTCATCTTCTGGCCAGGGCCGGATCGTTTTGGTCGCTTAACGTCACGGCGTTCCCCCGACTGGACTACGTGTACCCACCGCGACCATGGAGGCCCTGTGTCCTTCGAGCCTCAGCGGCTCCTGCCGTTGATCACCTCCCACCCCGGTGGCCGCTCCGCGGTCACCTGCGAGTACCGCTGCGGCAACGCGTGCGCCCACCCCGAGCCGAACACGTCGGACAACGAGTACTTCGGCGACGTCGTCAAGAACATGCTTTCCCGTCGTGGCGCGCTGAAGGCGAGCGCCGTGCTGGCCGCGACCGCCGGTGGTTTCGCAGCGCTGTCCGGTACGGCCGCCGCCGAGACCCCGGCTGACGTCTCCGCCGCCGGCCACGGCAAGCCGGGCCGCCCCGGGCGTCCGGTGCCCGGCACCGACTTCGAAGCGGTGCCGCCGAACACGCTCGACGCCATCACCATCCCCGAGGGCTACGACCAGCGCGTCGTCATCCGCTGGGGCGACGCGGTCGAATTCGGCGCCCCGAAGTTCGACTTCCGCAAGCAGACCGCGGCCGCGCAGGCGAAGCAGTTCGGCTACAACAACGACTTCGTCGGCCTGATCCCGCAGGATCCGCTGGGCATCCGCAACCTGCTGGTGGTGAACCACGAGTACACCACCGAGGTCCACATGTTCCCGGCCGACCAGTACGACCCGGCGAACCCGACCGAGGAGCAGGTCAAGATCGCGTGGGCCGCGCACGGCCTTTCGGTCGTCCAGGCCTTCCGCGACCCGATCGGTGGCGCGCTGCGCACCGTGCCGAGCCCGTTCAACCGCCGCATCACGCTGAACACCGCCTTCGAGGTGCGCGGCCCGGCGGCGGGCTCGAAGTTCCTCAAGACCTCCGCGGACCCGACCGGCCGCAAGGTCTTCGGCACGCAGAACAACTGCGCCGGCGGCGTGACCCCTTGGGGCACCGTGCTTTCCGGTGAGGAGAACGTCAACCAGTACTTCGCCAACGCGGCGAGCGTCACCGACCCGGTCGCGGCCGCGCGCCTGAAGCGGTACGGCTTCTCCGGCGCCGCCAGCACCCGTAAGTGGGAGCGGTTCGACAAGCGCTGGGACCTCGCGCAGGAGCCCAACGAGGCCAACCGCTTCGGCTGGGTCGTCGAGATCGACCCGAACGACCCGAACTCGACGCCCATCAAGCACACCGCGCTCGGCCGGTTCAAGCACGAGGCCGCGAACGTCAAGATCACCAAGGACGGCCGCGTCGCCGTCTACTCCGGTGACGACGAGCGCTTCGAGTACATCTACAAGTTCGTCTCCAAGGGCAAGTACAAGCCGGGCAAGAGCGCGCACGCGCGCCGCCACAACTCGGCGCTGCTCGACGAAGGCACCCTGTACGTCGCCCGCTTCACCGGCGACAGCCCGGCCGCCGAGATCGACGGCACCGGCAAACTGCCGTCGGACGGCGAATTCGACGGCGTCGGCGAATGGATCCCGCTGGCCGCCGGTGACAAGTCCTTTGTGGACGGTTTCACCGCCGAAGAGGTCTACGTGTTCACCCGGCAGGCTGCGGACAAGGTCCAGCCGACCAAGATGGACCGGCCCGAGGACATCGAGCCGAACCCGGTCAACGGCCGGATCTACGCCGCGCTGACCAACAACAGCCAGCGTGGCCCCGCCGGCAAGGCGAACGTCGACGAGGCGAACCCGCGGCCGAACAACCGCAACGGCCATGTCCTGGAATGGGAAGAGGACCGGGGCGACGCCGCGTCGACGAAGTTCTCCTGGCGGCTCCTGCTGGTCTGTGGCGACCCGAAGACGGCGGACACCTACTTCGGCGGTTTCCCGAAGGAGCAGGTCAGCCCGATCTCCTGCCCGGACAACGTCGCGTTCGACCGGCACGGCAACCTGTGGATCTCCACCGACGGCAACGCGCTCGGCTCCCACGACGGTCTGTTCTCGGTGCCGGTCGACGGTCCGGAACGTGGGCACGTCAAGCAGTTCCTGTCGGTCCCGGTCGGCGCGGAATGCTGCGGCCCGGTGGTGACCGACCACCTGGTGCTCGTCGCCGTGCAGCACCCGGGTGAGGACGCGGACAGCTCCGCGAACCCGACGTCGCACTGGCCGGACGGCGGCACTTCGCAGCCGCGGCCGGCGATCGTGTCGGTGTGGAAGAAGGGCCGCTGGGGCCAGGTCGGCCGCATCGGCGTCAAGTAGTGGCTTCCGGCGCCCCGATCACTCTCGGCGAGACTTGTTCTCCCTGATCGGGGCGCCGGACGACACCGTTCGGTGATGACGGAAGCCGGTCGCGCTCATTAGCTTCAGCCCTGTGAAAAGGGCACTGGTGTTCATCGCGGCAGGCGCGCTCGTCTCCGGCTTCGTCCCTTCGTACGCGCAGGCGACGACCGTCCCGTCCGGCTGCACCGGCGGCGCCGCGCCGAACCCGAGCGTCGAGCAGGGCAGCCCGCCCGCCGGGTACACGTTCAGTCCGGCCGCCCCGGTGCCGCCGGGCACGCCAAGGAGCAAACAACCCCGGCTGTCGACGGCCAGTGGCTACCAGCCCGACGGCGGCAGGTACGCCCTGATCGCGACCCCGGACAAGATGGTCAGCACCGCCTACGCGGCGCTGAAATTCGTGCCCGGCGGCGTCTACACGTTGACCGACTGGACCGGCACGAACGTCCAGCGCACGGACGCCGTCCAGGAAACAGGACTGCGGTTCTACGACGGTTCCGGCAAGGTCGTCCTGGAGAACAAGCTCAAGGTCACGCACGCCGTCGAAACCGACGGCGTGCTGGCGCGGCAGGACTTCCCGCCGTCCACCGCCCCGCCGTCGGCCGGCTCCGTGAAGTTCTTCGCCGCCACCGACCGCAACTGGGTGATGTGGGACTGCGTCCACCTGCAGGTCGCCTCGTTCTCGGCGAAGGCGGAGGTGCGGGATCCGGCGAGCGGCGCCTGGGGCGCCACGGCCACCATCGAGGCGGGTACCACCGCGAACTACCGGTTCACGGTCACCAACGACGGCACCACGACGCTGACCGACGTCAAGGTCGACGACCCGTACTGCGACGTGAAACCCGCGCCGATCGCGAGCCTCGAAAGCGGCAAGTCGGCGACCGTCACCTGCGACCACAAGAACGTCACCGAAGCGGACAACGGCCACGTCAGCACCGTGACCGTCTCCAGCGGCACCCTGCCGAAGAAGACCGCGACCACCACCATCAAGGTCACCCCGCCGCCCGCGATCGACGAGATCGGCGAGTTCGTCTGGGACGACGTCGACCGGAACGGCCTGCAGGACGCCGGGGAGCCGGGCGTCCAGGGCGTGAAGGTGACGTTGAAGGACGCGTCGGGCAAGGCGCTCGGGACGATCACCACGGACGCCGGCGGCAAGTACCGCTTCACCAAGCTGAAGGACGGCATCTACCAGGTCTGCTTCGACATCGCCGGGCTTCCGTTCACGTATACGGCCAAGGACGCGGGCGACGACACGAAGGATTCGGACGCCGACCCGGCGACCGGCTGCACCGCGACCACCACCGTCGGCCCGCGTAAACGCGTCGACCTGACGCTCGCGGCGGGGCTGAACGCGCCGACGAGCAGGCTGGGCGACTTCGTGTGGCTGGACAAGGACAAGGACGGCCTCCAGAGCCGCGACGAACTCGGCGTCCCGGACGTGAAGGTGACTTTGAAGGACGCGTCGGGCAAGGAGGTCGGCTCGGCCGTCACCGGGCCGGACGGGCGGTACGCCTTCGAGCGGCTGGCTCCGGGCTCGTACCAGGTGTGCTTCGACGTCGGCTCGCGTCAGCTGACCCGATCCGGCGCCGCGCACCACAACGGCACGGATTCGGCGGCGGATCCCGCGACCGGGTGCACGCCGGTGGCCTCGGTGGCGGCGCCGGAGGATCTGACCAGGGACGCCGGGCTGCTCGAACCGTGAATTGTCGGTGGGTACCGCTAGCGTCGCCCACCGTGACCACTCATCTCGACGCCACCCGCGAGTCCTACGACACCGTCGCCGAGGATTACGCCGCGCTGATCGGCCCGCGCTTCGACCAGGAGCCGATCAGCCGCGCGATGCTGGCCGCGTTCGCCGAACAGGTACGCGGCCCGGTCGCCGACGTCGGCTGCGGTCCCGGGCATGTCACCGCCCACCTGTCGTCGCTCGGCCTCGACGTCACGGGTGTCGACTTGTCGCCGAAAATGATCGAAGTGGCTCGTCGTCAGTTCCCTGACCAGCGGTTTTCCGTCGGATCGATGACGGCCCTGGAGTTCCGCGACGGCTCGTTGGACGGTCTCGTCGCCTGGTGGTCGATCTTCCACCTGCCGCCGGAGGTGCTTCCCGAGGCGTTCGCGGAGTTCCGCCGCACGCTCGCGCCCGGAGGCCGCCTGCTGGTCGGATTCCACGTCGGTGACGAGCGGCTGAGCCCGGAAACGGCGTACGGCCACCCCGTCAGCTACGACGCGTACCTGCTGGATCCCGGCCGGATCGCCGACCTGCTGGGTCTGGCCGGTTTCGAGGTCGCCGCGCGGCTGAGCATGGAAGGGAGGAAATGGCCACAGGCCTGTCTGTCCGCCCGGGCGGTTTGACGCGCGGGCCGCGGACCTGATCTCCTGCGCACGCAACCGAGCCGGGCGGGGTCATGACGCAGACGAACACGACCACGGGTGAGAACACGCCCGACTGGCCTTCGCGCGCCTGGTTCCGCCGGCCGTCGACCTGGACGTGGTTCGGGTTCGGCCTGGTGCTGATGGTCTACGCCGACCTGGCCTGGCGCCGTCGCTGGATGAGCGACGACGGGCTGATCGTGCTGCGCACGGTCCGCCAGATCCTCGCGGGCAACGGGCCGGTGTTCAACATCGGCGAACGCGTCGAGACGAACACCAGTCCTTTGTGGACGGCAGTGCTGAGCGTTCTCGGGCTGATTCCGGGGGTGCCGCTGGAGTGGATCTCCGTGGTCACCGGTCTGGTCTTCTCCGTCGCCGGGTTGTTCTTCGGCCTGGACGGCGCCCGGCGGCTCTACCAGCCGCTGGCGTTCCACGGCCTCGCACCCGCCGGGGCGCTGGTGGTCTGCGCGCTGCCGCCATTCCGCGACTTCGCGACGTCCGGGCTGGAGACCGGCCTGATCACTCTGTGGCTGGGTGGTACCTGGTGGCTGCTCGTCCGCCGTGCGTCCACAGTGGACGATCTGCGCATCTGGCCGGTCGCGCTGGTCGCCGGTCTCGGGCCGTTGGTGCGGCCGGATCTCGCGCTGTTCAGCGTCGTCGCCTTGGTGGCGTTGCTCGTGCTGATGCGGCCGGGACGTCGCCGTGCGCTGGGCCTGGTGGCCGTGGCGGGCGCGCTCCCGTTGGCGTATCAGGTGTTCCGTATGGGCTACTACGGTCTGCTGACGCCGAACACCGCCCTGGTCAAGGAAGCGTCGGAGGCGAACTGGGGCCGTGGCTGGGCCTATCTGGTGGATCTCGTCCAGCCGTACTGGCTGTGGCTCCCGCTGCTGGTGCTCGCGGTCGCGGCCGCCACGGTTTCGTCCACTGTGGACAAGACGTTCGTGGTGCTCACCGCGGTCCCGCTCGTCGGCGCGGTGCTGCTCGCGGGGTACGTGATCCGCGTCGGCGGGGATTTCATGCACGGGCGCATGCTGCTCCCGGCGCTGTTCTGCCTGCTGTTGCCCGTGCTGGCCTTGCCGGTGACGAGGCTGACCGTGGCATTCCTGGTCGTCGTCGGGATCTGGGCGTTCGTGGCCGCCGCGTCGCTCCGCCCGGCGTCCTCGGCTTCTCCGCGCGCCGTCGGCGTCACGGACGAGCGGTCGTTCTGGTCGCGGTCGATCGGGCACGAACACCCGGTCCTGGCCGGCGACTACGCCGACCACCCGTTGATGCCGTCGGCGCTGGAGGCCATTCACGGCGTGGTCGGCCCTGCGGTGCTGGTCCAGGACTACGCGACCAGGCGCTGGTACGCGTACCCGACGGACCGGCCGTACGCCACCGTCGCGGCGGACAGCATGGGCGCCCTCGGCCTCCTGATCCCGCTCGATGTGCGGCTGCGCGACGGCTACGGCCTCGCCAACCCGTTCGCCGCGCATTCGACGTCGCTCCCCAACGGCCGCCCCGGTCACCAGAAGTGGCTGCCGCCGGTCTGGGAACTGGCGAACTCCGCCCGCCTCCCGATCGCCGAAGGCGGCCCGGCCCGCGCCGAGGACGTCGCCGCCGCCCGAGCCGCACTCGACTGCCCGGCCCTTCGCGCGATCGACGCCTCGGTGCGGGACTCCCTCACCGCCGCCCGCTTCGCGGACAACTTCGCCGGTTCCTTCACGCGCGGCTCCGTGCGGTTCCCGCGGGTCGCGACCCCTCCCGTCATGTGCGCCCCCTGATCACGCGAGATCGCCCTCCAATCACGCGAGTTCCGCTTTCCAATCACGCGAGATCGCCCTCCAATCACGCGAGTTCCCCTTCT
Source organism: Amycolatopsis sp. w19 (assembly GCF_051373225.1). Classification (NCBI taxonomy): domain Bacteria; kingdom Bacillati; phylum Actinomycetota; class Actinomycetes; order Pseudonocardiales; family Pseudonocardiaceae; genus Amycolatopsis; species Amycolatopsis sp. w19. The sequence continues at coordinate 13,946 of NZ_JBPQFM010000018.1, forward strand.
AATCACGCGAGATCGCTTTCAAATCACGCGAGTTCCGCTTTCGATCACGTGAGACCGCCGTACTAGCGTGGCGGCTATGGCTGATCTCCCCCTGGCTCTCGTCACCGGCGCCACCCGCGGCATCGGTGCCGCGACCGCCCGCGCGCTCGCTCCGACCCACCGGTTGCTGCTCGGCGGTCGCGACGCCGATGCGCTCGGCGAACTCGCGGAGACGCTGCCCGACGCGCGGCCGTGGCCGATCGACCTGACCGACGACGAGGCACTGGAAACGGCGACGGCCGAGTTCGGCGAACTGGACGTACTGGTGCACTCGGCCGGAGTGGCGCGGCTCGGCACGGTCGAGACCGCGACCGACGCCGACTGGCGGGCGAACTTCGAGGTCAACGTGCTCGCTGTCGTCACGCTGACCAGGCGTCTACTGCCCGCGCTGCGTGCATCGAAGGGACACGTCGTCGTGATCAACTCGGGCGCCGGACAGAACGCCCGCCCAGGCTGGGGCCCGTACGCCGCGAGCAAATTCGCCGTCCGTGCCTTCGCCGACTCGCTGCGGGAGGAGGAGTCCGCGCTTCGGGTGACGTCGATCTACCCCGGCCGCACGGACACCGAAATGCAGCAGGCGATCATCGCCGACGAGGGCCGCGAGTACGAGCCGGAACGCTTCCTGCGCCCCGAATCCGTCGCAGCCGCCGTGCTCGCCGCGGTCTCCGCGACCGGTGACGCGCACCCGACCGAGGTGACCCTCCGGCCGCGGGGCCTGGTCTGACGCGGCTTCGCTCGCTCGCGTGTTCCCAATGTCGCATTTGAGACGCTCAGCGTCCCAAATGCGACATTGGGAACATCCGAACTCACCCAGCCGCCAGCCGCGCCTTGCCCCCAATGTGGCATCGGGGCCACTCAACGTCCCCAATGCCACATTGGGCGCACGAGCCCCAGCCCAGTTATCCACAGCACCGCCCCGTTGTGGACAACCAGCCCCTGAACAGCACTTTTTCCCAGGTCCCAGCCCCCACCCCCGATAGACTGGCTTCGGGGCCGCCCCCTGGGACGGGTGGGGGGCTGGGTAGGTGAGTTAAGAGCGAAGGCGTGCGGCGGTGTCGGCGACTTCGGCTTGTACCTGGGCGCGGTCCACTCGCAGGGATTCGCCGTCGCCGACGACCTGTTCACCGGCGACCCAGACGTCGCGCACGCGGCGTGAGCCGGCGGCCCACACCAGGTTCGAGAGCAGCTGCACGTCCGGCACGTCGATGCCGGCCGCGAAGGCCGGGTCGTCGAGGTCGACGTGCACCATGTCAGCCCACCGGCCGGTTTCCAGCGCGCCGATGTCGGTCCGGCCCAGCGCGTCCGCGCCGCCGCGGGTGCCGAGCAGGAACGCGTCGGCCGCGGTCAGCACGGTCGAGTCGCCGGTCGCGAGCCGCGCGAACATAGCCGAGAGCTGCAGTTCCTCCCACAGGTCGATGTCGTCGTTCGACGCCGGGCCGTCCGTGCCGAGCCCGACGGCGACGCCCGCCTTGCGAAGCTCCGTCACGCGCGCGATGCCCGAAGCGAGCTTCGCGTTCGAGCCCGGGCAGTGCGCCATGCCGACTCCGCGCGCGGCGAACAGCGCGATGTCTTCGTCGGACAGGTGGATGGCGTGCGCGGCCAGCGTCCGGCCCCGCAGCATCCCGACCTTCTCCAGCAGCGCGGGCACCGAGCCGTGCGCTTCACGCTGCTTGACGTCTTCGAGCGCCGCCTCGGCCACGTGGATCTGCACCAGCGCGCCCCGCTCGGCCGCCGATTCCGCGGTCGCCCGGAGCGCCTCCTCGTTCAGCATGTACGCCGAGTGCGGCCCGTAGCCGACCTCGATCCGGTCGCCCGGCCCGAACCGCAGGCCGTCGGTGTCGATCCAGCGTTCGATGCTCTTCAGCATCGCGCGCCAATCCATCCCCGGCAGTTCCATGATCGGCGGAGCCAGCACGACGCGGCCACCGGTGGTGAGCACCGCGTCGGCGAGCTGCTCGCCTTCGAAGTACATCTCCGCACTCGTCGTGACACCGTGCCGCAGCATCTCGACCGAGCCCAGCAGCATCCCGGTGCGGATGTCGGCCGGCTTCAGCTTCGCTTCGGTCGGCCAGATGATCTCGGTCAGCCACGGCAGCAGCGGCAGGTCGCCGCCCATCCCGCGCAGCAGCGTCATCGGGCTGTGTGCGTGCGCGTTGACCAGGCCGGGCAGGAGGATGCCGCTCAACCGGGTCACGGGAGCGGACGTTTCGGGCGCCTCGGAAGCGGGACCGACATGGGTGATACGCCCCGCCTCGTCCACGTCGACCACGGCGTCACGCAGCAACGAGCAGGCGGGGTCGGCGGGGAGAACGACGGGAGCGTGGAAACGGCGTTGCATGAACCGAGCTTACGGTCAGTCCACAACTCCGCTCCGCCACGCCCACGCCGCGATCTCCACCCGGTTCCGCGCACCGACCTTTCCCTGCACCGACGCCAGATGCGTCTTCACCGTCGACAGCGACAGGAACAGCTCGGCCCCGATCTCGGTATTCGTCAGCCCCTTCGCGGCCGCCTTCACGACGTCCAGCTCCCGCGCGGTCAGCGGCTCCGAAGGCGGGCTGACGTCGCGTTTCACCGTCCCGCCGTCGAAATGCTTCAGCAGCCGGACGGTGATCTGCGGCGACACCAGCGCGTCCCCGCGCGCGGCCGCGCGCACGGCTTCGATCAGCAGCGCCGGCCCGGCGTCCTTCAACAGAAAACCGCTCGCACCGTTCCGCAGCGCGGTATGCACGTATTCGTCGAGGTCGAACGTCGTCACCACCACGACCTTCAGCGGATCGGTGACGTCCGGGCCCGCCAGCTGCTTGGTGACCTCGAGCCCGTCGATCCCGGGCATGCGGATGTCCAGCAGGCAGACATCCGGCCGCAGTTCCCGCGCCTTCGCGACCGCCGAGACGCCGTCCGCCACGTCGGCGACCACCTCGATGTCGTCCTGCGCGTCCAGGATCATCCGGAAGCCGATCCGCACCATGTCCTGGTCGTCGGCGATCAATACCCGGATCACTCTTCTCCTTCAAGTGGTAGCCACGCTTCGACGCGCCAACCGCCGCCCGGCGCCCGCCCGGCGGAGAGCCGGCCGTGCAGCAGGGCGACCCGTTCGCGCATGCCGATCAGACCGTAGCCGCCCGACCCGCCCGCCGGACGCCGCTGGGGTTCGCGTCCGTCATCGGTCACCTGGAGGTGCAGTTCGTTCCCGGACACCTCGGCGATGACCAGCGCTTCCTTCGCCCCCGACGCGTGCTTGCCGACGTTCGTCAGCGACTCCTGCACCAGCCGCAACGCCGACCGCCCGACCTCGTGCGGCACGTTCGACGGCAGTTCGAGCTTCATCGACGTCTTCACGCCGTGGTTCGACCGTTCGATCAGCGTCCGCAGGTCGGCGGCGAGATCGGTGGTGGCCTGTTCGCTGAACTCGCTGCTCCCGGCCGGGGCGTCGCCGCGCATGCTCCGCACGAGCCGCCGCATCGCCGCCAGCGCCTCCACCCCGGCGTCCTCGATCCGGCCCATCGCCTCGACCGCGACCTGCGGATTCTTCTCGCCCATCATCTTCGCCGCCTGCGCCTGCACGACGATCCCGGTGACGTGGTGGGCGACGACGTCGTGCAGTTCCCGCGCCAGCGCCATCCGTTCCGACGTCTGCGCGTCGCTGATCGCCGACTGGATGACCTGCGTCCGCTCCGAATCCCGCGAACGCAACGCCAGGCCGACCGCCACCGAGATGCCGAGCAGCAGCACCGCCGCGACGGCGAGGCCGGCGATCTCGTCCGGGTCGGTCATCAGCCTGGGGCCCGGCCGTTTGGTGTTGAGGATCGAGGCCACGGCGACCACCGTGGACAGCCCGGCGATCCGGGACAGGGCCTTGCTCAGCCCGACCGCCCGGACCAGGGTGACGACCAGCCCCATCCCCGCGACGATCTGCGTCCCCGGCACCCCACCGGGCGTGGCGTAGTCGTAGCGGAGCCGCAGGAACGGCGTCACCAAAGCGGAAAGCAGCATGACCGCGGTGAGCGCGACCATCGCGTCGGCGGGCCGGCGCGGCGCCGCGACCGCGATGATCGCCGCGACGATCGAGCAGACCAGGATCGGGAAGCCGTGCGCCCCGCTCTCGTAGGTGAAGCCGAACTCCAGGATCAGCGCGACACCCAGCAGGCCGATGAGCGGCCATTGCCCCATCACCAGCTTGTTGAGCTTCTGCAGCTTCTCGTAGCGTTTCGGATGCGCCGTGCGGTCGCGGCCGGGGATCGCGAAGATCAGCGTGCCGCCCAGCAGGATGCCGCCGAACAGCATCGCCTGCGCCATGGTGCCGTTCGAATCGCTGCCGTAGAAGTACCGCCCGGACACCGCGGTCAACGTGGCCAGCACCAGACCGGAGATCACGGCGAAGGCGACACCCGGTCGCGTCCGGCGCGCGGCGTAGAACAGGATCTCGACCCCCGCCACCACCTCGGTGATGGACAGATGCGCGAGCACGCTCGAGTAGGTCGGGATGTTGAAGTACCGGACGACCAGCGTGTAGGCCACCAGCACGACCGAGGCCGCGACGGCGGCGACGGCGGCCCTCTTCTGCGCCCAGAGCGCGCAGAACACCATCGCGAAAATGCCGGGGAACAGCAGGAGATCGATGCCACGGGGGCCCGTGTCGTCGAAAGCCGCGTCGGTCACGAAGACCAGGTCGAACGCGAGCGCGGCCAGCAGGACGACGGCGGGCATGCCGATACGTCGCGCGAGCGCACTCACCCGCGCGGTGAACTTGTTCTGGGCCGGACCTGCTGTCACACCGTGACGGTAGAGGATCGGCCGCCGTCCGCACCTTGGCCGACCGGCCCGAGCCGGGTCGGCCGATCGGCCGATGCGCGGGTGATCAGCACTGGCCGTCTGCCCGAAGTGGACAGACGGCGGTTTCGCAAAGCTGATCGAGGCTGAAGTGACCGAGGTCTTTTGATCTTTTGAAGTCGCGCCCCTGTTGACCGTCAGGTCCCGTGATCGTGATGGCAGGGCGCCTTTGAGTGGGAGGTAACGTGAATTCCGAAGCAGCGCCCTGGCAGCACGATCACGGCAGGCGCGATGACGGCGCAGTGCTTTCGGGCCGCGGGCTGGTGAAGCGGTACGGCACACAGCACGCGCTGGCCGGGATCGACATCGACATCCAGGCGGGTGACGCGGTCGCCATCGTCGGGCCCTCCGGCTCGGGCAAGACCTCCCTGCTGCACGTGCTCGCCGGAATCCTCCGCGCCGACTCCGGGCAGATCTTCCTGGCGGGCCAGCGCGTCGACCAGCTCAACGAGCGCAAGCGCAGCGAACTTCGGCGCACCGAGTTCGGCTTCGTGTTCCAGTCCGGGATGCTCGTCGCCGAACTGAGCGCCGAGGAGAACGTCGCGCTGCCGTCGCTGCTGGGTGGCAAGGGGCGCAAGGAATCCATCGAAGCCGGCCGCGAATGGCTGGCGAAGCTCGGCCTCGCGGGCAAGGAGAAGCGCCGCCCCGGCGAGCTTTCCGGCGGTGAGGCGCAGCGCGTCGCGATCGCCCGCGCGCTGACGCACCGGCCGAAGGTGATCTTCGCCGACGAGCCGACCGGCGCGCTCGACACCCGCACAGGCCGCGCCACCATGGACGCGCTGCTCGCCGCGGCCGCCGACAGCGGCGCCGCGGTGATCGTGGTGACCCACGACCGCGAGCTCGCCGAAGCCATGCCGCGCACCGTCTCCATCCGGGACGGTCTGATCGCGACGAGGTTGGCCGCGTAATGAACAGCTTCCAGCTGGCCATGCGGGTGCTCCGGGTCGACCGCCGGACCCGCACGTCGGCCATCCTCACCGCGGTCGGGGTCGCCGTCGCGACCAGTCTGGTGCTCCTGCTCGCCTCTCTTCCCGGTGCCACGCAGGCCCGTTCCCAGCGGGCGATCTGGCAGGACATCGGCAGCTACTACTCCCAATCCGGGGAGAGCCAGCGCCCGGCGCCGCTGCTCATGGCATCGAACAAGGACTACTCGGGCGATCGCGAGATCATCCGCGTCGACATCGCCCTGACCGGCACCGCGCCGATGCTCAGCCTGCCGCCGGGCATCCCGAGGTTGCCCGGTCCCGGCGAGTCGATCGTTTCCCCCGAACTCGGGAAACTGATCCAGTCCGCGCCGCAGGCGCAGCTCGGGGACCGGTTCGGCAAACTCGTCGACGCCCTCGGCCCCGAATCGCTGATGTATCCGGAGCAGCTGGTCGCCGTCGTCGGCCACACCCCGGAGACGATGCCGCAGACGGCGCTCGCCGCGGACGGCTTCCCCGACAAGCAGGCGAAACCCGACCCGATGCTCGAACTGCTCGCCTGGGTCGGCGTCATCGTCCTGCTCGTGCCGAGCCTGGTGCTCGTCGCGTCTTCGGCGAGGCTCACCGCCGCCCGGCGTGAGCTGCGGATGGCCGCGCTCCGGCTCGCCGGGGCGACTCCCGGCCAGGTGACGAAGATCGTCGCCGCCGAAACGGCGTTGTCCGCGACCGTTGGCGCGTTGCTCGGCATCCTCGTGGCGCCCGCGCTGCAGGGGCTCTCCACGTTCGTCCCCTGGGCGGGCGGGACCTGGCTCGCGTCGGACTTCAGCCTGTCGGTCGGCTCGACCATCGCGGTCGCCATCGCGATCCCGCTGCTGGTCGTCCTCGCCGGGGTCCTCGGCATCCGCCGCGTGCTGAAGACGCCGCTCTTCGCGGCCTCGGCGCACGCTCGCAAGCCGCTGCACTGGTGGCGGCTGCTGGCGGTCCCCGTGGCCGGTGCCTTCTTCCTCTTCGCGATCACCCAGGACAACGCCAGCCTGCCGATGGTGATGCTCGGACTGTTCCTGCTGGTCGGCTCGGCCGCGATCATCGGACCGTGGGTCACCTCGGCGGTCGGCGGCACGTTCGTCCGGATCTGGCGCAAACCGGCGTCGCTGCTGGCCGGACGCAGGCTCCGCGACGACCCGAAGAGCGCCTACCGCGCCACCGCGGGTGTCGTGCTCGCCGTCTTCACCGGCTCGATGGCGCTCACCCTGCTGCCCTCGTTCGAGTCGATGGCGGGCGGCGGCCGGACCTTCAAGGACAACGTCCTCTACGCCCAATCCGACGCCACCCAGGCGCGGCAGGTCGCCGACCGGACCAACGCGTCCCTCGCCCGCTACGGGATCACCGAGAAGGCCGTCTCGGTCGGGCAGGTCTACCTGTCCACCGGCGAACCGGGCACCCGCTCGCAGAATCTGAGCCGCGCGTTCGTGATGACCTGTGAGGACGCCTCGAAACTCCTGCGGGTGAACATCGGCGGCTCCTGCCGGCCGGGTCCGGCGATCTACAGCAGGTACGCCATCAACCCGGCGGAGTACCGCGTGCTGTCGGAGTACGACAAGGCCGGTCCGCAGCTGGATCCGAAGGCCCCCGTGCACCTCTTCCCGCAGGGTGACGAGGACACGTCCAGCACGATCGTCATCGACCCGGCCCTGGTGCCCGCGGGTGTCACGCCGGAACGCTTCGACGTGATCGTGCCGACGACCCCGGACAACGCCGAGGTCGTGCGGACCGCGCTGGTCGGCGCGGCCCCCGGCCAGGAGGTCGGCAGCCGCGGCCTGCACCTGATCGGCCAGCAGCAGGAGCTCGGCGACCTGCGCCGGGTCACCGTCATCGGCCTGATCGCCGCCGGGGTGCTCGCCGGCTGCAGCGCGGCCGTGGCGACCGCGGGTTCGGTGATGGACCGCCGCCGCACCTTCGGGGCGCTCATCGCGGCCGGGACACCGGTCCGGGTGCTGGCGAGGGCGTTGCGGATGGAAGCGGCCCTGCCCGCGATGGTGGCCACCATCGGCGCGGGTGTGGTGGGGATCGGAGTCGGTATGGGGCTCTACAGCCTGGTCGAGAAGGAGTCGGTCGTGCTGAGCCCGTGGCTGCTGGCGCCCGTGGTGCTGGGAATCGGGGTGGCGTTGCTCGGGGCATCCGTCTCGACCCCGGCGCTCAAGCGGGTGCAGTCGGAGCCCTTGGCCGACGAATAGAAAAAAGATTCGCCCGAATGGCGTCATGGCGCCTGGGCGGGCAGGTCTCGTGGGTGGAGTCGGGTGATCACATCCACGAGGCCGGGTGCCCGGTCGTCTCTCTGTCGGGGGAGGGACGAACGGGCACCGGGGACGCGCAGGGGGCGTTCCAAGGCACGGGGGTGTGAAGAAAGGGCCGGTCAGGGGACGTGGGGACGTCCTGACCGGCCCTTTCTGTGCGCTCTAAACCCGCTCGAAGATCAGGTCGTGCGAGATCCGGCCCTCGACGTCGGCGCGGTTCTCGAACTTCGTGATCGGTCGCCATTCCGGACGCGGCGCCCAGCCGCCGGGCTCGCCGGCGTGGCGGTTGCGCAGGAGCGGCTCGGCCGAGCAGACCTCCATCATCTGCTCGGCGTAGTTCTCCCAGTCGGTCGCCATGTGGAAGGTCCCGCCCGGCGCGAGCCGCGAGGCCACCAGCGCGACGAACTCGGGCTGCACGATCCGCCGCTTGTGGTGCCGCTTCTTCGGCCACGGGTCAGGGAAGAACAGCCGGACGCCGGACAGCGAGCCCGGCTCCACGTGCGAGGTCAGCAGCACGACGGCGTCACCGTGCATCAGCCGCAGGTTCTCCACTCCGAGCTTCTCGGCGCGCAGCATCAGCTGGCCGAGCCCCGGGTCGTACACCTCGACCGCGACGTAGTTCAGCTCCGGCGCGGCGGCGGCGAGCTGGGACGTGGTCTCGCCCATGCCCGAACCGATCTCCACCATCACCGGGGCCTGCCTGCCGAACCAGTCGTCGAAGTCCACCGGTCCTTCGGGCAGTTCGCCGACGGTGCGGCCGAGCGACGGCCAGAGTTCGTTCCAGGCTCGCTGCTGCCCGACGGTCATCCGGCCGCCGCGTTTGACATAGCTGACCACGCTGCGCATCCGTGGCTGGTCCTCGTTTTCCACCAGCCCATTAAACGCGGCGGTTACCTGACTGCTTCGAACTCCCCCAGCCGCGAGCGCAGTCCCGCGAATCCGCCGACCGCGATCGGGGCGGGCGTCGTACCGGAATGGGCGGGGAGGACGTCGATCCAGCCGTCGTGGCCGCTGGTGTTCAGCACCGTGGTCGGGATCGAATGCCCGGACGCGCCGCGTTCGGAAGGCATGAACTCCCAGTAGCCGGATTCACCGTCCGCGGCCCACGGCACGAATTCCCAACCGGGCCGCCTGCCGAGCAGGCCGGCGATGCGATCTTCGATGCGGAAACCGAGCTCCCGCGATTCGAGCCGTCCGTCCACGATGGCCCGAAGCCACCAAGGCGCGGGAATTTCGCCGTGCATTCCGCTCGACGCGCGGTACAACGCGACGACGAGATCTTCGGGAGCGCGATGCACCCAGGCGCGGCGGATATCCGACGGCCGGGTCGCGGACGCCACCGTGCGGGGCAGTTCGATCGCCTGTGACCATTCGAGGTCGAGCATGGGCTCGAGCCGGGGCTGCATACTTTCCGTGCGGGCTTGCGGGATCATACGTTCCACTCCCTGACCGGAATCCACCGTCAAGGATCACCTCCGGGGCCGAGAGCCGAGAAATAGGCTCATCCCGAGCATCGCCCGGTCAGGAACAGTATGTCCGCTTCCTGTGAGAGAAGCCACAGCCTCTTAACGTGGACTTAACTCCTTTGGCCGCGGTAAAAGCTCACGCATCCCTTCGATGGGTGATCATCAGCCCGGCCGCATAAACAATCACGCAGATGCCGCCGAAATAAGCCAAATAGCCCCACGGTCCCAACGGTGGTTCGAGTTTCAGCATCGAAACCGTCAGATCCGGCCCCGAAAACTGATTCGCCGCGAAGAACGGCATCCACTGGTAGATGTCGTCGCCCACTTTCGGGATCAGCATGACGAGTCCCTCGAGCAGCTGCGTCCAGGCCAGCGCGAACCCGAGCGCGAACGCGGGACTGCGGAACAGCAGCCCGAGGCCGACGCCGAGCAGACCGGTCAGGAAGAAGGTCAGGCCCTGCCCCGCCACCGCGCGCCAGTCGGCGCCCGAAGCCAGGCCCAGGTCGGCGGCCGGTTTGATCAAGTACGCGATCGCCCACGAGCCGAAGCCCACCAGCAGGCCGATCAGCCCCGAGAACACCCCGACGACGGCGCCCTTCGCCAGCAAGGCGGGCAATCGCGAGGGCACCGCCTGGAAGGTGAGCTTCATCGTGCCCCAGTTGAACTCCGTCGCCGCCGCGAGGATCGCGAGGACCAGCACCACGGTGCGGCCGAGCGCGCTGGCGACCTGCGTCGAGTTGACGCCGGTCTGGCCTTCGAGCGGGACGAAACCGAAGAACAACGCGGTGTAGGCGAGCGCGATCACGACCGCGATACCCGCGCACCACCAGGGCATGCGGGTGCTCAGCAGTTTGATCCGCTCCGCGCGGAGCATGTTCGCCGCGGTCATCCGACGACCTCCGGGACCTGGCCGGTGCCGTACTCGACGGCCTCGGCGGTGAGTTGCATGTACGCCTGTTCGAGCGAGCCGGTGAGCGGCTTCAGCTCGTGGAGGGTCGCGCCCGCGGCGAACGCGAGTTCGCCGATGTGGTCGCTGTCCATTTCGGACACGACGAGCGCGCCGTCCTCCTCGCGGAATTCGGCGCCCTTCTCGGTCAGCGCCCTCCGCAGCTCGGGCAGATGCGGGCTGCGGACCCGCACGCCGAGACCCTTCGCGCGGCCGACGAAGTCCTCCATCGTGCCCTGGTAGATCAGCTTCCCGCGTCCGATCACGACGAGGTCCTGCGCGGTCTGCGCCATCTCCGGCAGCAGGTGGCTGGACACGAACACGGTGCGTCCCTCGGCGGCGAGCGCGTGCATCAGCTTCCTGATCCACACGATGCCCTCGGGGTCGAGCCCGTTGACCGGCTCGTCGAACAGCAGCACCCGGGGGTCGCCCAGCAGCGCCGTGGCGATCCCCAGCCGCTGCGCCATCCCGAGCGAGAACTGCCCGGCGCGTTTGCGGGCGACCGGCTCCAGCCCGACGAGCCGGAGCACCTCGTCGACGCGTTTGTCCGGCAGGCCGTTGGTCGCGGCGATCCAGCGGAGGTGCTCGCGGGCGGTGCGGCCGGGATGCCGCCAGGTGGCGTCGATCATGCCGCCGACCGTCCGAAGTGGATCACGCAGTTCGCGGTAGGCGTGGCCGTCGATCGTCACCGTGCCCGACGTCGGGTTGTCGAGCCCGAGCATCATCCGCATGGTGGTGGACTTCCCCGCCCCGTTGGGGCCGAGGAACCCGGTCACCCGTCCTGCTTCGGCGGTGAAGGAAAGATCGTCGACGGCGAGCTTGTCGCCGTAGCGTTTCGTGAGTCCGATGGCCTCGATCATCAGCCCTCCCTCCGGTGGATTCCGACATTACGCGGGAAAGGACCGGGCTGCCCCCCGATAGGCGGCCCGGTCCTTGTTCCCCTTTTTCTCCCCGTCCGGACGTCTCGCTCCCCCGAGTGAGGCGTCCGGCTTTCTCCCCTGTGGAAGTCCTTACGCGTCGCGCTTGTTCGCGACGACCAGCGAGATGACCAGCAGCACCAGTGCGAAACCGGCGAAGTAGGCCAGCGAGCCTGCCTGGTTCAACGGCGCGTCCGCCGCGGCGGGGCCCCCGGTGAGGAACCGGTCGGCGACGTGGAACGGCATCCAGTCGTAGATGTCCTTGCCGATCTTCGGGATCAGCTGGATCAGGTTCTCCACCGCGAGGGCGTAGATCAGCACGAGCGAGATGGCGCCGGCGCTGTGCCGGATCAGGATGCCGACGGCGATCGCGATCACCGAGGCGAGGGCGAACACCACGCCCACCCCGGCGACGCTGACCCACTCCGCGGTGGTGTCCAGCATGAGGTCTTCCGGCCGCATGATCGAGGCGAGGCCCCAGGCGCCGAACGCGGCGATCTCGCCGATCACGAGCGACAGCGTCGCGACGACGCCGGTCTTGGCCAGCAGCGCCGAAGTGCGGTTCGGCACGGCCTGGAAGGTGGTCCGGATGGTGCCGAAACGGTATTCGGTGGTCACCGAAAGCGCGGCGAGCACCATGATCACGGCCATGCCGAAGCCGTAACCGAACTGGGTCAGGCTGACGTCGGTGAGTTCCCCGGCGGGCGCGGCACCGGAGACGATGGCGGCGAAGCCGATCACGACCGCGAGTGCGGCCAGCGCGCACCACCAGGGTGAGCGGGTGGTGAACAGCTTGATGCGTTCCACGGCGAGCAGAGTCATGGCTTTTCTTTCCTCAGAAGAGTGGACGGCTACTGGGCGGCGGTGACCACTTCGGCGGCTTCGGCTTCGAGCCCGGTGTGGTACTCGACCGAATCGCCGGTGATCTGCATGAAGGCCTGCTCCAGGGAGCCGGTCTGCGGGCTGAGCTCGTGCAGCACGATCTGGTTGGCCGCGGCGATCTCGCCGATCTTGTCACTGTCCAAACCGGACACCACGATCGCTTGGTCAGCGTCGGTGACCTGAGCGCTCGCCTGCGTCAGCGCGGTGCGCAGCGCGGGCAGTTGCGGCGACCGGACCTTGACCGTGTTCTCGGCGGCCCGCGCCACGAAATCCTCGGTGGAGGACTGGGAGATCAGCTTCCCCTTGCCGATCACGACCAGGTGGCTCGCGGTCAGCGCCATCTCCGAAAGCAGGTGCGAGGAAACGAATACCGTGCGGCCTTCGTCGGCCAGCCGGTGCATGAACTTCCGGATCCAGAGGATGCCTTCGGGGTCGAGGCCGTTGACGGGCTCGTCGAAGAGAAGGACCTCCGGGTCGCCCAGCAGTGCCGCCGCGATCCCCAGCCGCTGCGACATACCGAGGGAGAATCCGCCGGCGCGCTTTCCGGCGACGCTGGTGAGCCCGACGATCTCGAGCACCTCGTCGACCCGGCTCTCCGCGATCTTGTTGGACTTCGCCATCCATCGTAGATGCGCCCGCGCAGACCGGTTGGGGTGCACCCATTTGGCGTCCAGCAGCGCGCCGACGGTCCGCAGCGGGTCTTTCAGATCGCGGTAGAGCTTGCCCCCGATGCGCACCTGGCCCGAGGTCGGGTTGTCCAGACCGAGGATCATCCGCATGGTCGTGGACTTGCCCGCCCCGTTGGGGCCGAGGAACCCGGTGACCTCACCCGCCGCGACGGAGAAGGACAGGTCGTTCACCGCCAGTGTCTTGCCGTACCGCTTGGTGAGGCCCGCTGCCTCGATCATGTCTGCTCCCCTCGGCGACTGCGAGAACAATCGTCGTCCATGTGGGTGGCCGAGCGCGTCATCCTGAGGTGCCAACCTGATACCCGACCTGAGACGTAGCTTGCCGTCTTCCGGCGGCGTACGCGATCGGTGATACCCCTGAGAGTGACCCTGATTCGCCAGGGTTAATGAACCATGGTTCAATAATCACATGGCGAGGCCCCGCAGCATCACCGACGAACGACTGCTGACCGCGGCGGGAACCGTGATCGGCAAGGTCGGCCCCGGTTTCACGCTGGCCCAGGTGGCGGCGGAGGCCGGGGTCGCGGTCGGCACCGTCGCCCAGCGATTCGGTTCGAAGAACGGCCTTCTGCTGGCGTTGAGCCGGTCGAACACGCGATCCGTCGTAGGGCTGATGCGGGAATGCGGTGAGCTGGCCGATCCCGTGGAAGCACTGCGGGCGGCGGTCGTCGTGGTCTACGAGGGCCTGGGCGACGCGGAGACCGCGGCGAACCACCTCGGGCAGCTGGGGGTGGACATCGGCGATCCGGAGCTGCGCGCCCTGCTCGGTGAACATTTCACCGCCGTGGAAGCGGAATTACGCAGGCTGGTGCGCGCCGCGACGCGTGACCTGCCGGGCGCGCCGGGTGTCGTCCGCGCCGCGCGAGTGCTGCTGGGGGTGGCGAACGGGGCCGCGCTGGACTGGTCGATCCGGCCGAAGGGACGGATCGCCGAACGGTTGGGACAAGACGTGGACGCGGTGCTGACCGCGTGGAAGGGAGTGTCCTGAATGGACCGGAAAGTGGCCGTGGTCACGGGGGCGACGCGGGGCTGTGGCCGGGCGATCGCGGTGGAACTGGGCAGGCTCGGCTGGACGGTGTTCGTCACCGGCCGCACGACGCGGGAGCACCAGTCGCCGATGAAGCGGTCGGAGACGATCGAAGACACCGCGGAGCTCGTCGACGCGGCGGGCGGCCGGGGGATCCCCGTCCGGACCGACTTCACCGTCGTGTCCGATGTGGACGCGCTGAAGGCGCGGATCGAGTCCGAAGTGGACGGCCGGATCGACGTCCTGGTCGACGACGTGTGGGGCGGTGACCCGTTCGCGGATTTCGAGGGGGCGTACTGGGACTCCAGCCTCGACGACGCGCTCACGCTGGTGCACAACGCGATCGACACGCATCTGATCGCGCTGCACCGGCTGCTGCCGCTGGTCGTGCGGCGGGAAGGCGGCCTCGTCATCGAGGTGACCGACGGCGACCACGACGAGTACGTCGGCGCGGGGATCCCGTACTTCCTCGCGAAATGCGGGATCCGCGCGATCGGCAGGGCACTCGGTGCCGAACTGAAGAAGTACGGCTGCGTCGGCATGACCGTCACGCCGGGCTTCCTGCGTTCGGAAGCCATGCTCGACTACTTCAAGGTCACCGAAGAGACGTGGCGTGACGCGGTCGGCAAGACCGCTCCGGTCGACTTCGCCATCTCGGAGACCCCGGCGCTGCTCGGGCGCGGTGTCGCGAAGCTGGCGACCGACCCGGAGGTCTCGCGGTTCGCCGGCAAGACGCTCGCGTCGTGGACGCTGATGAACGAGTACGGCCTGACCGACGTCGACGGCTCACGCCCCGACTTCGGCAAGTGGATGGCCGAAGTCAGGGAGCCGGGCAAGGACACCGCGACGGCGGATCACGCGCTGTACCGCTGAGGGATCGTGCCGGCCGGGAAGCTACTTCTTCCCGGCCAGCACGTCCAGGTAGTGCTGGTTGAACATGACGCCGAGGACATTGCCGAACGGGTCGACGACCGCCGCGGTCACGAAGCCCGGCCCGCGCTCGATGATCGGCTCGTACTCCTTCGCGCCCTTCTCTAACAGCTTCGCGAAGGCGTCCTCGACGTTGTCGACGGCCCAATTCGCGATGGCCCCGCCGGGACCCGGCTGAGCCGACGGCGGCCGGAAGTCCCCGCGGACCAGGCCGAACTCGTGCTGGTAGTCACCGATCCGGAACTCGGCGTACGCCGGCGTGCCGTCGGGACCGTTGCGGACGAAGTACGGCTCGATCCCGAAGAGGCCGGAGTACCACTCGATCGCGGCGGCCAGGTCGTCGGCGTAGAACGTGGTGGTGGTGAGACCTCGCAGCATTTCGTTCTCCTCAAGTAGTGGCTCTGAGAAGAAGGATCCACCGCAAAGTGCTCACCGAATGACCACTTTTCCGTGTGTTCCGGCTCCAATCACGCTTGATCCGGCTCCGATCACGCGAGTTCCGCCTGGAATCACGCGAGTTCCGGCTTTCCGAAGGGACTCGCGGTCGCCAGCCCAGCAGTTGCGCGTGAAGGCCCCCTTCCCTCGGCTCAGCCGAGGAAACTCGACCTTCACACCTTCCCCAAGTACATGAAGGCCCCCTTTACTGCGCTAGACGCAATGAAGGGGGCCTTCACGTACTTACAGGGGCGAGCGAGTGTGACAGTGGCGCAGGGGCTCAGGTGACCCCGGGACGCGCCAGCCCGGTCTCGTAGGCGAGCACCACGGCCTGCACCCGGTCGCGCAGATCCAGCTTCGACAGGATCCGCCCGACGTGCGTCTTCACCGTCGCCTCCGACAGGAACAGCGTCTCGGCGATCTCCAGGTTCGAGAGGCCCTTCGCGATCAGCACGAGCACCTCCCGCTCCCGCTCGGTGAGGACGTCCAGCTCGGCCGCGTCGCGCATCGGCTTCCCACCGCCGCCGACGAACCGGTCGAGCAACCGCCGGGTCACCGAAGGTGAGACGACGGCGTCACCCGAAGCGACCGCCCGCAGCGCCGACACCAGATGGTCCGGCTGCGTGTCCTTCAGCAGGAACCCGCTGGCCCCGCCCTGCAACGCCGAATAGACGTACTCGTCCAGATCGAAGGTCGTCATCACGAGCACCCGAGCCGTCCCGGCCTCGACGATTCGCTTCGTCGCTTCGACCCCGTCCAGCACCGGCATCCGGACGTCCATCAGCACGACGTCGGGCCGCAGTTCCTCGGCGAGCCGGATCGCCTGCGCGCCGTCCCCCGCCTCTCCGACGACATCGATGTCGGCCTGCGCGCCCAGGACCATCCGGAACCCGACGCGCATCAATTCCTGGTCGTCGACGACCACCACCCGTATCACGTCGCCAACCTAACCGGGAGCCTCGCGTGCACCTGCCACCCTCCACCGGGAGCGGGGCCGACCTCCAGCGTGCCGCCGAAGACGTTCGCCCGTTCCCTCATTCCGATCAATCCGTTCCCACCGGGGACGGTGAGCTTTCGCGGCGGCGCGGTGTGCGCCGCCACCTTCGTCGCCGCGGGCACCAGCTGTTTCGCGCGGCCGGCGCCGTCGTCGGTGACCTTGACGTCGATCATGTCGGCCTCGCGGCGCACCACCACCTCGGCCTGTGCGCCCTGACCGGCGTGTTTCAGCGTGTTCGTCAGCGATTCCTGCACGATCCGGTACACGCCGAGCGAGACACCGGCGGGCAGCCCGGCCAGCGCTTCCGGCCCGATCGCCAGCGTCACCGGCACCCCCGCCTGGCGGATCCGGTCCGCCAGGTCGGTCAGCGCGCTGGCGTCCGGCTGCGGCACGCGCGGCTCGTCGTCGCCGTCGCTGCGGAGCACGTCCAGCAGGCGCCGCAGTTCGGCGAGCGCGCCGCGGCCGGTCTCCGAAATCGTCTGCAGGGCTCGTTTCGCCATCTCGGGATTCCCGTCGACCGCGTAGGACGCGCCGTCGGCCTGCACGACCATCACGCTCACCGCGTGCGCGACGACGTCGTGCAGCTCACGGGCGATACGTCCGCGCTCCTCGCCGACGGCGATCCTGGTCGCCTGGTCCCGTTCCGTCTCAAGCAGATGCAACCTGGCTTCCACCTCCTCGTGATAGGCGCGCCTCGCGCCGGCGAACTCACCGAGCGTCCAGCACAGCGCGGTGGAGAAAAGGGCGATGATCGCCAGGATCCACACGTCTTCCGGCGTGTCGATCCACAGCTGGAGCCCCGAGACGACGACGGTCGCCAGCAGGTACAGCAGTCCCTGTTTGCGCCCGACGTAGACCAGCACCGAGTAGATGCTGATCATCATCGCGAACGCGCTGGCCGCGCCCAGCTCCAGCGCGCTGTGCGGGATGCCGATCAGCAGCAGGAGATACGCCGACCACAGCGTCGCCTTCCGCCGGAAGACCAGCGGCGCGACCATCGCGATGTCCAGCGGCAGGACCACGTACCAGGGCGGCATCGGGACTTCGGGCGTCTCGGCCGCCGCCACGAAGAACAGCAGGTCCGTGAGCAGCAGGGCGACGGCGATGAAGCTGTCCCCGGCCATGGGGTGGGCACGCATCCAGAGGCTTAACCGTCGCACCTGGTAACACTATGTCGGGCGATGCCGTCCGCGCGTCGGTCGCCGGTACCACCTTCGGTGCGACCCGAGGATGAGCGGCATGGCACGATTCTCCTCGGCGTGCTCGACGACTGGGAGGGGTGGGCGCCGTGACCTCAGCGACGGAGCAGGGCCGTCTCGCCGGTCCGTTGTCGATGTCGGTGGCGAATCTCTGCCATCGCCTCCAGCCCCAGGTGTCCGCGCGGACCGCGGCGGGGTTCGCCGAAGTGCTGCGCAGGCTGGGCGGCCCGTTGCAGGTCGCCGTCGCGGGCCGGATCAAATCGGGGAAATCCACCCTGGTCAACGCCCTGATCGGCCGCCGGGTCGCGCCGACCGACGTCGGCGAGTGCACGCGGCTGGTCACCCGGTTCCAGTACGGCACGGTCGACCGCGTCGAGATCGTCTTCAACGACGGCCGCAAACAGGTGCTGCCCTTCTCCGCCGACGGGATGATCCCGGCCGAGCTCGGCATCGACATCGACCAGGTCTCGCATATCGAGGCGTACCTCACCAACGCGGTCCTGCAGGGCATGACCGTCATCGACACCCCGGGCCTCGGCTCGCTCGACGCCGCTTCGGTGTCGCGGACCGAGGAACTGCTGGGCGCGGCGAAGCACCGCAAGCCCGACGATGACGAAGAGGAAGAAGAAGGCTCCGACGAGCTGGACGACACCTCGCGCAACGCCGTCGCGGGCGCCGAGGCCGTGCTCTACGTGGTCACGCAGGGCGTGCGCGCCGACGACCAGCAGGCGCTGGCCGCGTTCACCGCCGCGACCGCGAGCCGCGAGGCGGGTCCGGTCAACGCGATCGCGGTGCTCAACAAGGCGGACACCATCGCCCCGGAGTCGGTCGAAGGCTCGGGCGGCGACGTGTGGAAGGCGGCGACGCTGCTGTCGGAGAAGCAGGCCGCGACGCTGAAGCCCCGCGTCGCGGACGTGCTGCCGGTGATCGGGCTGATCGCGGAGTCGGCCGAGTCCGGCGGGTTCACCTCCCCCGACGCCGAGGCGCTGCGCCAGCTGGCCGAGATGGACGACGACATCCTCGAGACCATGCTGATCTCGGCGGACATCTTCACCAGCTGGGAATGCGACGTCGCGGCGGGCACCCGGCTGCGGCTGCTGGAGAAACTGGACCTGTTCGGCGTCCGGTACGCCGTCGAGGCGATCCGCAAGGAACCCGAGATCACCGCGGGCTCGCTGCGGCGGAAGCTGCTCGACGCCTCCGGGCTCGAAGCCGTCCGCCAGCGGCTGAGCATCGTTTTCGCCGCCCGCGCCGACGGCATCAAGGCCGCCGCCGCGCTCGCTTCGGTCACCGCGCTGGCCCACGCGTCCGGCGATCCGGCCGAGCGGCAGCGCGTCCACGACGCGATCGAGGTCCTGCTCGCCAAGCCCGAGGCGCATCAGCTGCGCCTGCTCGAAGCGCTCACCCTGGTCGCGTCCGGCGCGGTCGACATGCCCGAGGACCTGTCCGAGGAGGTCCTGCGGGTCGGCAGCAACGCCGACATCGGCGCCCAGCTCGGCAAGCCGGGCGCTCCCCGCGCCGATCTCGCCGCCCACGCCCTGGAACGCGCCGGCTGGTGGCGCTCCTTCGCGTCCTTCGGCGCGACGCCCGCCCAAAGCCGCGTCGCGCACGTCGTGCACCGGGCCTACTTCCTCATCTGGCAGCAGATCCGCGACTGACCTCCCGCGATCCGCGCATTTAGTCGACTACTTGCCCCGACCGCGGTCAGGCGCCGGAAGGCATCCAGGCAAGTAGTCGACTAAATGCGCGGATTGATAAACCGAGCGCTCGGTCTAATAATGGTCACATGGAAACGATCGTCGACGAGCCCCAGTGGCTGCGCACGGCCTCCTGGATCGGCTGCCCACTGGCGGGGGCCGCCCTCGGCTGGTTCCTCCAGTCGATCGCGGGCTGGGTGGCGTCCCTGAGCTGGATCCCGTTCAAGGGCCCGTTCCAGCTCGTCTCCAACATCCCCCAGCCCTGGGGAACGGTCGTCGGAATCGGCGTGGGCCTGGTCCTCGGCCTGCTGTTCGCCGCGGTCTGGGCGCACGAACGGCTGATCGTCAAGGTGACGCCGACCCGCATCACGCTCACCACCAAGGGCCGCAGCCGCGCGTACGAAGCCGAGCTGGAGGCCGTCTTCCTCGACGGCAAGGAGCTCGTCCTGCTCGCCGCCGACGGCAGGGAACTGGCGCGGCAGAAGGGCGACGTCGACCGCGAAGCCGTCGCCAAGGCCTTCCTCGAGTACGGCTACCCGTGGCTCGACGAGCCCCCGGCGGTGAAATGAGGACGGTCGACCCCGCCAAACACGAGGCCAAACGCCGCGCCATCCTCGACGCGGCCGCGTGGCGTTTCTCGGAGAAGGGCTTCGAGAAGACCACGACGGCGGAGATCTGCCGCGCGGCGGGGATCAGCACCGGCAGCCTGTTCCACTACTTCCCGAACAAACGCGCGGTGTTCGTCGGCATCTTCGAGCAGGACGCCGACGAGACCGCGGCCCTGCTCGCGGCCGCCGGGGAGATCGAGGACCCGTGGGAGTCGATCCTCCACGTCGTCGCGCACGTGTCCGAGCAGCTGCTGCACCCGGTCGCGGCCAAACTCGTCCTCGAAGTCGCCGCGCAGTGCTCCCGCGACGCCGACCTGGCCGAGCTCGTCCAGGGCAACGACCGCGCCCTGCGCGACGGGCTCACCCTCCTCGTGACGCGGGCGGTGGACGCGGGCCGGATCGACCCAGGGTTGCCCCCGCGGACGGTGGCCAGCTGGCTCGTCGCTTTGGTCGACGCGCCGCTCTCCCGCGTGATTCTGGAGCCGGACCTCGATCCGGCGGCGGAACTCGCGGTGATGAAGGAGCTGATCGCCAGATTCCTGCGTCCCGTTCTGGCGATTCCGCCCCCGGCGGCCGGGCGGGTGGCCGACACTGGTGAAATCTCCCCGGGCTGATCGGTAAGCCCGGGACATCAGTTACGGGGGTCGAATCGGTGGGTGCCTGGCTGCGCAAGAAGGCGGTCGACGAGGAAAATCCGGACGATGTGCCGACCGGCCAGATCTCGGCGGCGATCATCGCCGAAGCGGATGGCGGGACTTCGCCGTCCGAGGGAACCACGGAGGTCGAAGCCGCGTCGAAACCCGATGTGGAGTCCACGACCACGGGTCCGGCCGACCTCGAACAGGCTCTCGCCGACAGGCAGGCACTGATCCAGATGTGCCTGTACGCCCTCGATCGCGCCCGCAGCGGCGGTGTCGTCGAGCGGCTCGAACACGGTCTCGCCGCGATCGGCGTCCGTGCCCTGCGTCCGGACGGCGAGCGGTTCGATCCCGCCGTGCACGAGGCGGGCGGTGCGGTCGCGACCGAGGATCCGGCACTCGAAGGGCTCGTCGCGGAGACCGAGGTCGTCGGGTTCGCCGATCACGACCGGGTGCTGCGCGCGCCGATCGTCATCGTCTACGCGAAGAAGGCACAGTGACCGCTCCGAGCGCGGCGGCCAACCTGCCCGCGGTCGTGAAGAGCACCCGCGAGCAGCTGCTCACCGTCGTCCGCGAAGCCGATCCCCAGGCCGCGAAATGGGTCGAGGACATCCGGAAGACGCGGCCGAAGAAGCCGTCGGTCGTGGTGGTCGGCGAGACCAACCGCGGCAAGAGCTCGCTCGTGAACGCGCTCCTGTCCGTGCCGGGACTGTCCCCTGTGGACGCCGACGTGGCCACGGCGACGTATCTCGTCTTCGAACACGCCGAGCAGTGGTCAGCGCAGGCCTGCTACCCGGGCCAGCTGGCGCCGGTGCCGATCAACCTGAACGACCTGATCCACTGGGTCTCGGCGGCGCACGAACTGCCGGAAGGGCAGATCCCGCCGCGGTACGTCGAGGTCTCCGGCCCGGTCCCGCTGCTCGAACGAGTGTCCATTGTGGATACACCCGGCGTCGGCGGACTCGATTCGATGCACGGCGAGCTGGCGAAGGAGGCCGCCGCGGGCGCCACCGCGCTGCTGTTCGTCGTCGATTCCTCCTCGCCGTTCACCGCGCAGGAACTGCAGTTCCTGCAGGACATGGGCGAGCGCGTCGAGACCGTGCTGTTCGCGCTGACCAAGACCGACCAGTTCCGCGGCTGGCGCGAAGTCCTCGAAGCCGACCGTCGGCTGCTCGCCGAGCACGCTCCTCGGTTCGCCGACGCGGTGTTCCACCCGGTGTCCGCGCGCATGTTCGAGACGGCGGCCAAGGCCCCGAACGAGCAGATGGCCATGATGCTGCGCGAGAAGGCGGGCATCGCCGCGCTGCAGGGCGCGTTGCAGGAGATGCTGGTCGGCCGTTCGGCGATGCTGGGCGAGGCCAACACCCTGCGCGCGCTGTCGAGCGCGCTCGGCGAACTCAAGGCGAAACTCCAGGCGGAAAGCCGCGCGCTGTCCGCCGGCGAGGCCGAAGCGGAGCAGCTGCGCCAGCGCCGCGACGATCTGACCACCGAACGCCGGTCTTCGACCCGCGGCTGGCAGCTGAAGTTGCGTGCGGAGATCCAGCGGACCCGCGTCGAGGTCGGGCACGAGACCAGCAGGCAGATGCGCGACGCGTCGACCCACTTCCGCCAGCGGATCGACGGCGCGAAACGGGACGATCTCGCCGCGCTGCCCCAGCAGGTCGACATCGCGCTGCAGACGACGTCGCAGCGGATCTCGATGCTGCTCTCCCAGCGGCTCAACCAGGTCACCAACGTCGCGCTCGCCGAGCTGTTCTCGCCCGAAGAGCTCGACATCATCCGAGGCCAGTTCGCCAGGGCGGGCGGCCCGCCGGTCGTGCTGCGCCCGCCGGACAAGAAACCGCCGACGGCCGAGGACAAACTGCTCATCTTCATGGGGGTTTCCGGCGGTCTCGGCGCCGGGAAGGTCGCCGCGCTGCCGTTGGCGGGCGTCGCGATCCTGAACCCGGTGATCCTGCCGGCCACGATCATCATCGGGCTCGGTGCCGGCTGGTGGATGGCGCGGACCCGCAAACACGCGTCGGACAAGCAGCACATGAAGCAATGGCTGGTCGAGGCGATCGCCGACGCGCGGTCCACCTTGGACCAGCTCGTCGCGGAGCAGCTGATCGAAGCCGAACAGCAGCTTTCGATGGCGCTCGACGAAGCCCTCGGCCGCCGCATCGACGCGATCGAGGCGGAGCTGAAGGAAGTCGACAAGACGATCAAGATGGGCGCGCAGGAACGGGCGAAGAAGATCTCGGTCGTCGCGAAGCGCCTGAAGGACGTCTCGGACGGCCGGGACCGCGCTGAGGCACTGCTCGGACGCATTCGGTCACTGCGCGACGCCTGATCACCCGCGTTTAGTCCTCTGGATGCGGTACTTGCACGCGCAAGTACCGCATCCAGAGGACTAAACGCGCTGGGCCAGCCTGCCCGGGCGGGTGGTCCTGTTGTGGACCGGAACCGAACCGGCTTACGGTGAGTCTTAAGCTTCGACACACCAGCAGGTCAACGAGGGGGTTATCCCATGTGGGTCGACGAGAGCGGCGGCACGGACACCGAGTCGGGCTCCACCGAAGCGGTCACCGTCCACGTTGACGGCGAGGAGTACCAGGCCGAGCTCAACTACGACCTCGACAAGGACGGCGTGAACGACGCCGCCGTCATCCAGCACGAGGACGGCACCGGTCAGGCGTTCGTCGACAGCGACGGCGACGGCGAGGCCGACCAGTACGCGGTGCTCGACGAGAACGGCAAGGTCGTCCAGGAAGCCGTCTACGACGAGGCGTCCGGTTCTTGGGTCGAATCGGGTGGCAGCGGCAACGACGACGGTTCCGACGCGGGCACCAGCGGCACCATGCACGCCGACATGCCCAGCGGCGACGTCGAGGTCGGCCCGCCCACCGTCGACACCAACAACGACGGGACCCCGGACACCGCCATCGTCCACACGGAGGACGGCCGCACGATCGCCTTCACCGACAAGGACGGCGACGGCAGCGCCGACATCGCGGTGGAGACCGACGCCTCCGGCAACTCCAAGACCTACGAGCACACCGGCCCCGGCCAGTGGTCCGAGGTCGGCAGCGGCCTGGTCAACAACGACATCGACTCGGCCTTCACGAGCGCTCCGGCGGCCGAAGGCGACCCGGCGGGCGACGCGGCGTGGGGTGGCGAAGGCACCGAAACACTCGAAGGAGTGGCGAAGATCGATTCCGCCACCGGCCAGTGGATCAGCCCCAACTAAATCCTGAAATGGCCTGGACCAATACAAGAATGGTTTAGTCCATTTCGGCGGGCCGATTAATGTAATCCTGGTCACAGAACAACCCGGCACGAGACCTCGTGCCGGGTTTTCTCATGTCCGATTCGTCTGCCGGCTGTGCCATCGATCACCGGAAGAATTTCTGCGTATGGCCCATTCCGGTGATACTGAATCGATTCCCTTATCGTTCTTGTGAGAGAACCGACAGGTCAGCTCTCGGTTACCTGCCGGTCATCCGGCTACTCTCGGGGAATCCCAAAACCTGCACACCGGTCTTCCCGCCGGTGTGCGAAGCCATTCGGTCGCCGGCATCGAAGCCCGCATCGGAACAGCGTCGTTCCCGGTGTGGGCTTCTGCCGTCGGAAGTCAGGAGTAGAGATGACCGCAGTCGCCATCCCTGGACTGGAAAATGCGCCGACGACGCACAGTGGCGTGCTGTCCTGGGTCCGGGAGGTCGCCGAACTGACCACTCCGGACCGTGTGGTGTGGGTCGACGGGTCCGACGAAGAGGCCGCCCGGATCAACGCCGAGCTGGTCTCCGCCGGCACGTTCGTGCAGCTCGACGCGAAGCCCAACTCGTTCTGGGCGGCTTCCGACCCGAATGACGTCGCCCGCGTCGAAGAGCGCACCTTCATCTGTTCGGAGAACGAAGAGGACGCCGGTCCCACCAACAACTGGATGGACCCGGCCGAGATGAAGGCCACGATGACCGAGCTGTACCGCGGGTGCATGCGCGGTCGCACGATGTACGTCATCCCCTTCTGCATGGGCCCCCTCGGAGCCGAGGACCCCAAGCTCGGCATCGAGATCACCGACTTCGCCTACGTCGTCGCCTCCATGCGCGTGATGACCCGCGCCGGCAAGGCCGCGCTGGACAAGTTCGTCACCGAGGACGGCACCGAGCGCGAGTTCGTCCCGGCCCTGCACTCCGTCGGCGCGCCGCTGGAGCCGGGCCAGGAGGACGTCTCCTGGCCGTGCAACACCACCAAGTACATCTCGCACTTCCCCGAGTCCCGCGAGATCTGGAGCTACGGCTCCGGCTACGGCGGCAACTCGCTGCTGGGCAAGAAGTGCTACTCGCTGCGCATCGGCTCGGTCATCGCCCGCGACGAGGGCTGGCTGGCCGAGCACATGCTGATCCTCAAACTGATCTCGCCCGAGGACAAGGTCCACTACGTCGCGGCGGCGTTCCCGAGCGCCTGCGGCAAGACCAACCTCGCCATGCTGCAGCCGACCATCCCCGGCTGGCGCGCCGAGACCCTCGGTGACGACATCGCGTGGATGCGGTTCGGCGAGGACGGCCGCCTGTACGCGGTGAACCCCGAGTTCGGCTTCTTCGGCGTCGCGCCGGGCACCGACTGGCACACCAACCCCAACGCGATGCGCACCATCGAAAAGGGCAACACGGTCTACACGAACGTCGCGCTCACCGACGACGGCGACATCTGGTGGGAGGGCATGGGCGACAAGCCCGAGCACGCCACCTCCTGGAAGAAGCAGGATTGGACGCCGGAGTCGGAAGAGAAGGCCGCGCACCCGAACTCGCGCTACTGCACCCCGATGTCGCAGTGCCCGATCCTCGCGCCGGAGTGGGACGACCCGCAGGGCGTGCCGATCTCGGCGATCCTGTTCGGCGGCCGCCGCAAGACCACGGTCCCGCTGGTGAACGAGGCCCGCGACTGGCAGCACGGCGTGTTCATGGGCGCCACCATGTCGTCGGAGACCACCGCGGCCGCCGCCGGCGCGGTCGGCAACGTGCGCCGCGACCCGATGGCCATGCTGCCGTTCCTCGGCTACCACGCCGGTGACTACTTCAAGCACTGGCTGGACCTCGGTAAGAACGCCGACGCGGACAAGCTGCCGAAGATCTTCTACGTCAACTGGTTCCGCCGTGGCGACGACGGCCGTTTCCTGTGGCCGGGCTTCGGCGAGAACTCGCGGATCCTGAAGTGGGTCATCGACCGCGTCGAGGGCAAGGGCAACGCGAACGAGACCCCGGTCGGTTTCGTGCCGAACGCCGAGGACCTCGACACCGACGGCCTCAAGGAGCCGCTGGCCGACATCCAGGCCGCGCTCGACGTCTCCGCCGACGAGTGGCGCCAGGAACTGCCGCTCATCGAGGAGTGGTTCGAGAAGATCGGCGACAAGGTCCCGTCGTCGCTGCGTGACGAGCTGGACGCGCTCAAGCAGCGCCTCGGCTGACAACCCGAACGCCGGAGAAGGCCTCATCCTCGGAGTCATTCCCGAGGATGAGGCCTTCTTCCTGTGCGCTCGGTACCGTGGCCGCATGGTCAAATTCGGCGTCAACATGGTCGTCCCGGAAAGCCGTGCCGCGTGGGTCGAAAAGTGCCGCAAGGCCGAGGACCTCGGATTCGACGTGATCGGCGCGGCCGACCACCTCGGCATGGCGCCGCCGTTCCCGGCCCTCGTGCTCGCCGCCGAGGTGACGAACCGCCCTCGGCTCAACACTTTCGTCATCAACACCGCCTTCTACAACCCGGTGCTGCTGGCCCGCGACGTCACCGGCACGGACCAGTTCACCGAAGGCAGGCTGGAGCTCGGCCTGGGGGCCGGTTACGTGAAGGCCGAATTCGAAGCGGCGGGAATGGAGTTCCCGCGTGCGGGCAAACGCGTCGACCATCTCGAAAACACCATAAAAGAGCTGAAACGGCTCTATGCCGACGAAAACCACAAACCGCCGACGGTGCAGAAACCGGGCCCGCCGCTGATGATCGCCGGCCGTGGCGACAGGCTCCTCACCCTCGCCGCCGAACACGCCGACATCATCGGCTTCACCGGCACGGCGGCCGTTCCCGACGGCGGTGCGCTCGCCGTCGACGACGCCGCCGGAATCGAGGAGCGGGTGAACTTCGTCCGCGGGAAACTGAACGGCCGCGCGGTCGAATTCAATATCCTCTCGCATTTCGTCGCCGTGGTCGAAGACCGGAGAAAAGGGTTGGAGAGCCTGCGAGAGTTACTCGACGGCAAGCTCACCGTCGAACAACTCGCCGAACTGCCGACGGCTTTGGTCGGCACCCACGAGCAGATCGCGGAACAGATCCTGGCGCATCGCGAACGCTTCGGCTTCACCTACTTCACCGTGCTGGAACACAACATGGACGCGCTCGCTCCGGTGATCGAATCCTTGCGCGGCAAATGATCGACGTACGCGGGCTCGGCGTCCAGGCCGGGGAGCACTGGTTGTTCGACGGCCTCGACTTCGAGGTCGACGCCGGCGAATGCGCGGTCATCGTCGGCCCCAACGGAGTCGGGAAATCGACCCTGCTGCGGTGTTTGTACGGCACGCAAACTCCGCAGCGCGGCCGCGTCGTCGTCGCGGGCGGAAAACCCGACGAACGCGATGTTTCCTTCCGTCGCAAGGTTTCCGTCCTGTTCGACGACTCCGATTTCTTCGCCGAGCTGACCCCGCTCCAGCATCTCGAACTGCTGGAAGGCTCGTTCGGCGCCGATCTCGGCGATTTCGACGCGCTCCTCGCGGACGCGGGGCTCGCCGAGCGGGCGAAGGTCGCCGCGGGCAAGTTCTCGGCCGGGCAACGTCGTCGGCTGTTGCTCCTCGGCGCGACGTCGCGGCCGCACGACGTCCTGCTGCTCGACGAGCCCGAGCGGGCGCTCGACGTCGCGGGGAAGGAATGGCTGACGTCGTTGATCAAGCGTTCGACCGACGCCGGGGCGGCCGTCGTCGTGGCCACGCATCACCCGCCGCTGCTCGAAGCGGCCGACTCCACCCTCGAGTTGTGGTGACCACGAAGGCGCCCACGCACGTCCCGGGACGGCAGCGGTTCGGCGGCCTGCTCGACGGCGACTACCAGACCTTCCTGGCACTGTTCGGGTTCGGCGCACTGTTCACCGCCTTCCAGAACCTGCCGAAGCTCCGCGATTTCCTCTTTGGACAGTCCGTTGTGGACTTCCCGGCGGTCTTCGGGCTGCTGGTCGTGCTCTGCGCGATGTTCTGGCGCGGCCTGCTGCGCCGTGGTTTCGTCTGGGCCGAACCGGCGGCGCTGACGTGGATGGACTTCGCCCGCGTCGACAGGCGCCGTGTCGTCGTGAAGCGGATGTGGACGCTGTGGTTCGGCCTGGTCCTGGTGGTCGGTTACACCGGGGCGCTGGTCACCGCGATCGGCGGCGGATCGAAGGACGTGTGGATCGCGATGTCGGCGTTGACCGCCTCCGGCGCGATCCTGGCCGCCGTCACCGCGCGGCGGACGGCGATCCGCGGGGAAACGCTCGCGCCGGTCGTGCTCGCGCTCGCCGGTCTGGCGTTCGCGGCCGCGGGCCTCGGCCCGGTCGCCGTCGAGGTACTGGCCGGCGCGTTGTTCGTGGTGGCGGTCGCGGTGGCCTTCGGCGGCGAGCCGATGTCCGGGGTCGGCCGTCAGGAACTCGTCGACGGCTGGAACGCGCGGCTGCTGCGGGCGATGGCCGCGGTGTTCATGGATCCCATGCTGCTGATCCCGGAGTCGAAACCGGTGCCCGTGGCTGTCGCTGCGGCGTCCGACGGCGCTGCGGCTCGCGTGGGCCGGGGTGCTCGGCCGGGCGCGCTACGCGGCGGCGAGCGTGGTGATCGCGTGCCTGGCCGGCGTCGCGCACCTGGCCTTCCCGGCGATCCCCGCGGCGGCGCTGTTCACGCTCGGCGCGTACGCGGCGCTCGTGCCGTTCGTCGGCGGGCTCGGCGAACTGTGGTGCAACCCCGGCCGCAGGCGGTGGCTCGGCGCGTCCGACTGGGAGTTGCGGCTGGTCAACGGGCTGGTGATCACCCTGCTCGGTATCGCTTGGGGGATCCTGCTCGGTCTCGTGACGCTGCTCCTCGGCGTGATCCCGGCCTGGCCGGTGTGGCTCGCGATCCCGCTCGCGGTCTTCGCCGCGTTGCGGACGGCGACCCGGCCGCCGATGAACTACGACGTCAGCGGCGGGGCGGCCGGGCTGCAGGCCTTGCGCGGCGTGGACGTCCTCGTCGTCGGTGCCGTCTTGCTCAGCGTGATCGCCTGAGGTCACCCGTTCCCGCGTTCGGATCATTCGGATACTCCGAACGCGGGTTACCCTCGATGCGACGAAAGGAGCACGAGTGGGCGGCGGGCACGCACCGGGAAAGGGGCGGCGGGCGACCAGCGAGTTCCCCGCGGGCTGGACCGACGAGCAGATCATCGCGGTGATCAAGGACGTCGCGAACGATCCGAGCGAACCCCGCCTCAGACTCCACAACGGCCGTTGGCGCTGCGCCGGCGAACGGTACGGCGTGCACCTGATCGTGCTGGTCGAAGACAACGGCCACGTCAAGACGGGTTATCCGGTGGCGGGCCCCGGCGTGGTCCGCAATCCCGACACCGCCGCCGACCCGGCGAACCCGACCGTCGCCGACCTCGCCGCCGGCCGGATCAGCTTCTTCGGCGACAGCCTGCTCGACCAGATCGGCGACCGGATCACGCCGGACGTCCTGGCCTTCTACCGCACGTTGCACTGGTCGGGTGAGTGGGAAGAACTGGCGGACGTCCTCGTCGCGCACGCGCTGAAGGAGAACCTGAACCTCGGCGTGGACGAGTACGCCACCCTGGAAAGCCTGCTGAACAGCTTCGACCTGCCGATCGACGGTTTCCTCTACCTGAACGACCGGGCACACGCCCTGGCCGCTCTGCGCCCCTGATCTCTGCGTCACCCGCGCAACCCCACCCCCCACCCATCCCTGGGGGGCGCGCCCTGCACCAGCGTATCGGCGGTGGGTGACGGGAACGGGGTGGAAGGGGATCGAGGGCGGTAGTTGTCCACAACGGCGGGGCCCTGTGGAAAGTGGGATGAAGGGGGCCTTGACCGCATGTGATGCAGCGAAAGCGTCCTTCACCGCTTCGCGTACGCCCGCTGGTCACGAAGCGGTGCTGAAGCCCTCGTCAGCTCGCTTCGGCGACCTCTTCGGCGTCGCCCTCGGCGGCCGAACGCAGCGCGTCCAGCGGCAGCGCGACGGCGTCCGCGATCGCCATCACGGTGAAGAAGGCGGGCGTCGGGATCCGCCCGGTCTCGATCTTCCGAAGCGTCTCCACCGAGATCCCGGCCTCGGCCGCGATCTCGACCATGCTCCGCGACGACGCCGCGCGCGCGTCCCGGAGCGCCAGCCCCAGCCGCTCGCCACGTTCGCGTTCCTCGTCCGTCAACGGCACTCGCACCATGGGCCCAATACTAATACCGGTCGGATTGGTCGTGAGTGGCGATTCGGGTTGCACCGTCCTTACCACTCACGAGGTGCGGCACCGGCGATGTCACGTGATTGGGCGGACGACACGCGTGACTGGATGGACGACACGCCACGAACCGTCCACCGGATCACGCGTGTCGTCCATCCAAACACGCGTGTCGTCCAGCTGATCACGCGAAAGCGCCATTCCGTGCACCTGCAGTAGGTACTTGGGACGCTCTTGGCCTCAAATCCGAATCGCCACTTACGACCGGCCCGTGCCGAGTTACCCCCAGCCTGTGGACAACTCTGTGCACAGGTCGTGGACAACCCCAAGAAAAGGGCCCCGCCGAGCCGAAACTCGACGGGGCCACAATCCCTAGTGGCTTCAGGCGCCCGCGGGCACCGGAAGTGGGAGTCCGGGGAGACTCTGGTCGTTCGGCACCTTGCCGTCGACGAGG
Organism: Amycolatopsis sp. w19; assembly: GCF_051373225.1. NCBI lineage: Bacteria > Bacillati > Actinomycetota > Actinomycetes > Pseudonocardiales > Pseudonocardiaceae > Amycolatopsis > Amycolatopsis sp. w19. The sequence continues at coordinate 44,352 of NZ_JBPQFM010000018.1, forward strand.
TAGTCCTCCACGACCTTGTCCACACCCACGTTGCCGCCGGCGTAGATACCGTGGTCACCTTCACCGGTCACGGTGATCATCCGCGAGTTCGCGAACGCGCGGTGCGCACGGGTCGCGCCCTCGATCGGGGTCGCGGGGTCGTGCACCGACTGGACGATCAGCACCGGCGGGACGCCGCGGCCGTCGAGCTTCGGCAGGTCGACCGGCTTGTTCTTCCAGAAGATGCACGGCTGGATCAGCCAGCCGGCGCCGAGCAGCGGCAGATCGCGGTCGATCAGCTTCTGCGACTGGCGGATGACGCTCTGCCGGGTGCCGGTCCACTTGCCCTCGTTGCAGGGGATGGACCAGAAGCTGGCGTTGTAGGAGTCGCCGTCACTCGGGACGAACAGCGGCTGCGGGCCGATGACGCCGTCACCGTCGACGGTCTCGGCCTTGACCTTCTGCGCGGCCGAGGCCTTCTGCTGCTGCGACGAGGTGCCCTCGGTCAGCGTCTTCAGGTTGACCAGGTAGTCGGCCAGCGCCGGGAAGTTGCGCTTCGAGTAGAGGTACGACGCGATGGTCGAGTCGAGGGCGTTGGCCGAAACCGGGACGCCGTCCACCTCGACCGGGTTCTGGGTCAGCGCGAAGCGGACCTTCTCGTAGGTCTGGCGAGCGGCTTCACCGTTCTTGCCGAAGCCGTAGACCTTGTCGTACTTGCCCATCCACGGCAGGAAGTCCTGACGCCAGCGGCGCTCGAAGCCGAGCGGCTGACCGTCGAACGAGTTCTGCCAGGTGGTGGTGAACTCGGTCGAGGAGTCGAGCAGGAAGCGGCCGGTCCGGGTGGGGAACTGCTGCGCGTAGTGCGCGCCCATCCAGGTGCCCGCCGAGTAGCCGACCCAGTTGATCTTGTCGCGGCCCAGGAGGACACGCAGCAGGTCGATGTCGCGGATGGTCTGGGCGGTGTTGATGAGCGGGCCCAGCTCGCCGGACTTCACCTGGCACGAGTCCGCCGCGTACTTGGTGGCGTCCAGGATCAGGTTGAGGTTCGCCCGGCTGCGGTCGCGCGGGTCCAGGTCGGAGCCGGTGCCGATCGCGTTGCCGCAGGTGATGTTGGTGCTCTTGCCGGTGCCGCGCGGGTCGAGACCGATGATCTCCTGGTTCGCGCGCAGCTTCGTCTGGTTACGCAGACGGGCCGGGAAGTTACGGCCGGGAGCGCCGGGGCCACCCGGGTTCGTGATGACACTGGCCGTCGCGTTGCCGCTGGTGGCGGCGAGGCGGCTGACGGCGATCGTCAGGTCGATGGCCTCGTTCGTCTTGTACCAGTTACGCGGCGCGCGGTAGGTCGCACACTCGATGTTCTCGGCCCCCGGAGGCGGCGCGGACGGCAGCTCGCCGGCGGTGCACTTGTGCCAGTCCAGTTTCTGGTCCGCGTACTTCGCCGGAATGTTGGTGGAGTTCAGCGGCTGCTGCCCGGCAGCCTCCGGCCCTGCGAACGCAGGCGTGAACCCGGCCAGCATGGTGCCGGCGACAGCCGGGATCACCACCGCATAGCGGAGTTTCTTCATCCGATGCCCCTTTGATGTTGCGTGCGAAGTTCCTGTTCGCGACTTGCGGCTATTGATATCCGCCGGGGACTCCGACGGCAACCGCCCTTCGTCGTATGAGGCGTCGCTGATCAAATCGATATCAGGCAAGCGTGACCCGGACGGGGGAGAGGTTCTAGGGTCATCGGGTCGATCCGGGGGTACGGGAACGTTAGGTGAGGTCCGATGGCGTCAGGTAAGGCAGACGGGAAGGTGAGGGGTTTTCAGTTCAGCCCCTGGAACCTCCTGTTGATCATCCCGTTGCTGGTGCTGATCACGTCCTTGTTCAATTCGGACGGTCCCCGGCTGTTCGGGATGCCGTTCTTCTACTGGTTCCAATTCGTCTTCGTGGTGGTCGGTGTCCTCTGCACATGGATCGTCTACGTGATGACGAAGGACAAGCCGACCAGTGAGCGTCCCGACCGGCTGTCCGTGGACGAGCTCGACGAGGGGGACGTCAAGTGACCAACATCCAGTGGCCCGAGCTGATCATCTTCACGATCCTCTTCGCGGTCGTCACCGTTCTCGGCTTCGTCGCGTCTCGCTGGAAGGCCGGCAATACCCTCGATCACCTGGACGAGTGGGGTCTCGGCGGCCGCAAGTTCGGCTCGTGGATCACCTGGTTCCTGCTCGGCGGTGACCTCTACACGGCTTACACGTTCGTGGCCGTTCCCGCGCTGATGTTCAGCGCGGGCGCGATGGGCCTGTTCGCGCTGCCGTACACGATCATCGTCTACCCGATCGTGTTGATGCCGGCGCTGCGCATGTGGTCGGTCTCGCGCGTCCGCGGCTACGTCACCCCCGCCGACTTCGTCCGCGGCCGGTTCGGTTCGCCGACGCTGGCGCTGCTGATCGCGATCACCGGCATCATCGCGACGATGCCGTACATCGCGCTGCAGCTCGTCGGGCTCGAGGCGGTCCTGCGGACCATGGGCATCAACGGCTCCGGCATCGTCGGTCACCTGCCGCTGCTGGTCGCTTTCATCATCCTGGCGGTCTACACCTACCAGTCGGGCCTTCGCGCGCCCGCGCTGATCGCGTTCGTCAAGGACATCCTGATCTACCTCGTGATCCTCGTGGCGATCATCTACCTGCCCTCGAAGCTCGGCGGCTGGTCGGCGATCTTCGACGCGGCCGACGCGAAGTTCGACAAGACGCCGTCTCCGGCTGACGGCATCCTGCTCAACGCCAACAACCAGTTGCAGTACGCCACGCTGGCGCTCGGTTCGGCGCTCGCGCTGTTCCTGTACCCGCACTCGCTCACCAGCGTGCTCGCCTCGCGCGGCCGCAGCGTGATCAAGCGGAACATGGTCGCGCTGCCGGCGTATTCGCTGGTCCTGGGCCTGCTGGCGCTGCTCGGCTACGTCGCGATCAGTGCCTCGGTCAAGCCGATCACGAACAACGCCACCGGCAAGCCCGACACGAACACCGTCGTCCCGGTGCTGTTCGACACGCAGTTCTCGTCGTGGTTCGCCGGGATCGCGTTCGCCGCGATCGGTATCGGCGCGCTGGTGCCCGCGGCGATCATGTCGATCGCGGCGGCCAACCTGTGGACCCGCAACATCTACAAGGAGTACATCAAGAAGAACGCGACACCGGGCCAGGAGGCGAAGCAGGCCAAGCTCGCTTCGCTGATCGTGAAGTTCGGCGCGGTGGCGTTCATCCTGTTCATCGACCCGCAGTTCTCGATCGACCTGCAGCTCATCGGCGGTGTGCTGATCCTGCAGACGCTGCCCGCGGTGGCGATCTCGCTCTACACGCGGTGGTTCCACCGCTGGGGCCTGATCGCCGGCTGGGTGGTCGGCATCGGGTGGGGCCTGATCATGCTCTACAACATCCCGAACCCGGCGACCGGCAAGGCGCACTTCGGTGGCTCGGCGCTGAAGCTCGGGGACCTGTCGATCTTCGGCTGGCACCCGCTCAGCGGCTCGCAGCTGCAGATCTACGTCGGTTTCGTGGCGCTGATCGCGAACCTGTTGGTCGCCGTGATCTTCACGGTGATCGCGCGGCAGCTGAAGGTCTTCAACGGCACGGACGACACCGAGGCCGAGGATTACCACGCCGATGAACACGACAAGGATCTCCGCGAAATCGGCGTCCACTAGTCACCGCTGATCGAAGGGGCCGCGTCCTGCCGGGACGCGGCCCTTCTCATTGCCGCGGTCGCCGCCAGGTAGAGCACTAGACCGTTCAGCAGGTGCCAGAGGAGGTGCGTCCCGGCGGGGAAGCTGCCGCAGACCGTGTGGTCGGCCGTGCGGAACGACAGGGACACCCCGAATACGCCCGCGGCGAGGGCGAACCTGCGGCGATGTTCACCCTTGAGGATGACCGCGAAGATCACGAGCCCGAGCAAGGCCGAGAGGTACAGCCCGCCGCCCAGTGACGCGACGACGGCGGTGAAGGCGAGGAACACGGGGATGCCGAGCCACGAGAGCCCGCGGCGGACGCCGAAGAACAGATGCGGGAACACGGCGGCGTAGTACAGGACGAACACCAGGATGAAGCCGGTGTCGGCGGCCGCGGACCAGCGGGTGGCGAGCAGGTGGAAGGCCGTGCTGCCGAGGAACACCAGTCCGATGAGGACGGCGAAGACGCGGCCTTTCGGCTGCCGCCAGACCGCGATCGCCGCGATCAGGAACGCGAGATTGCTGAGACTGTTGAGCGGCTCGCTCCAGAGGCCGGGAGCGAGGCGTTCGCAGTAGCCGTCGACGTACGCCGTCCAGTTCACTCCCCCACGTAACCGTGCCCGCGTGAACTGAGGGTGTCTTCCGCGCTGGACTTCGCGAAAGTGGCTTTCGCGTCACCCCGCCCGCCGGATCTCCGTGTCCTGAAGGGTCCCTTTGAGACGCTCGATGTCCCGAAGGCTCCTTTGAGACATCCACCCGAGTTGTCCACACCCACCCGCCGTTGTGGACAACTCGGCCCTCACCACCGCCGGAACCCGCCCCGCGTCGCCCCCTCCCGATACGCTGGTGCGGGGCGCGCCCCCCTGGGAGCGGTGGGGGGTGGGGTACGCGCGGGGAAGCGAAAAAGGCCTGGTCAATCGGGTGAGCAGGACGCCAGTCGTCGGCTGAGGAAGCGACGCTGGGGCTCCGAGCAGGGCAGCGCGAGCGCGCGCCGGTAGTGGTCCGCGGCTCGTCCGGGGTCGCCGGCGCGCAGCCACAGCGCGCCGAGGACGGCGGGCAGCAGCGTGTAGTCCGGCAGATCGGCCTCGACGGCTTCGAGTTCGGCGATCCCGGCCGCCGCACCGTCCACCATCGAAAGCGCGATCGCGCGATTCAGCCGCGCCACGGGCGACGGCCGCAACGCCAGCAGGTCGTCGTACAGGCAGACGATCCGGCGCCAATCCGGCGGCGAGGCTGTGCCGTGGCACAGCGCGATCGCCGCTTCGACGTGATACGCCGACATCTCCGGCCCGGTGCACGCCCGCTCGAACAGCCGAGTCCCCTCGGCGATCATCGCGTGATCCCAGCGGTCCCGGTCCTGCTCGTCGAGCAGCAGCAGGTCACCGTCGCGGTCCACCCGCGCGGGCAGCCTGCTCCCCTGCAACAGCATCAGCGCGACCAGCGCCCGCACCCTCGGCAGATCCGTCTTCGGCTCGGCCAGCAGCAGCCGCCCCAGCCGGATCGCCTCGCCGCACAGTTCGCCGCGCACCGCGACCTCGCCGGTGGTCGCGTCATAGCCCTCGTTGAACAGCAGATAGAGCACGGCCAGCACACTGTCCACTCTGGACTCCAGCGCGTCCGGCCCTGGCAGGGTGAGCGGCTTCCCCGATTCCCGCAGCCATTTCTTCGCCCGCACGAGCCGCTGCGCCACGGTCGCCGGTTTCGTCAGCAGAGCCGCCGCGATCTCGTTCACCCCGAGCCCACCGACGGTCTTCAGCGTCAGCGCCACCTGCGAGACCGTCGGCAGCGCGGGATGACAGCACAGCAGCATCAACACGAGCTCGTCGTCCGTACGCCGGTCGGCTTCGTAGCCGTTCAGCTCGACGAGCCGCGGCAGCAGCGCGCGCAAGGTCTGTTCGCGCCGGACGACGTCCATCGCCCGGTTCCGCGCGGCCCGGAACAGCCAGCCGCGCTGATTGTCCGGCACCCCGCTCTGCGGCCAGGTCCGCAGCGCCTGCTCCAGCGCGTCGGCGACGGCCTCCTCGGCCAGGTCCAGGCGTTCGGGGCCGAGCGCCCTGGCCAGCGTGGCGACGATCCGCCCGGCACTGTGCCGGAACAGATGCTCCACCACGCCGGCCGGGCGGCTCATGCCGACCTCAGTCCTCACAACCGCGTTCGCCGATCTTGCGCACCTCGATCGGCCCGAACTTCAGATGCGGATGCGTCGCGAAGATCTTCTCCGCCTGGTCGAGGTCCACGGCCTCGATCACCTGATAGCCGCCGACGATCTCGGTGGCTTCGGTGTGCGGCCCGTCGGTCGCGCCGACCTCGCCGCCCGTGCCGCGCAGCACCCGGCCGCCTCGCGACAGCCCGCCGCCGCCGACGAAACGGCCCTCCTTCGTGCGTTCGTCGGCCCAGGCGATGTAGCTCTCGAGCACGCGTTGTGCTTCGTCGGGGCCGAGGTGATCATGCGAATCCGACTGGGACCGCAGGAAACCGGCGTACTGGGGCATGGTGTCCTCCTTGGAATCGATGGCCCCTAGACGAACGAGCCCGCGGCGAATCGACATCAATAACGGAAGAGCCGGTCGTGCAGTTCACGCTGCCGCGCGAACCAGGCACCCAGCCTGGTCCGGCGCCGTCGCCGTTTCAACACCTGCCGCACTTCGCGCACACAGGGCTCATGGGGCGTGAAGGACTTCCCGGTCAGCAGGACGGCGTAGTGGCCGTCGGGGCAGCGACCGGAAACGGAGATCATGCCCGGGGTCAGGTCGTCGACGAAATCGATCGAGCCGACCCCGACCACGGACCGCCGATCGCAGACGGGGCAGTAGACGACGAACACGTCACAGCTCCAGCCGCCAGGTCTGCCCGGTCAGCTCGTACCCGAAGCCCGTGATCGTCTCTTCGCTCACCAGCTGGAAACCGGCCTTCTGGTAGATCGCCCTCGCCGCCTCCAGCAACGAGACCGTCCAGAGCTCCATCGCCGGGTAGCCGGAGGCCCTCGCGAACTCGACACACTCGCTGACCAGGCGTTTCCCGACACCCCGTCCTCGTGCGGCCGGTTCGAGGAGCAACATCCGCAGCTTCGCGGTGACGCCGTCTTCGGCGGGCATGCAGAAGATGCTGCCGACGCGCTCCCCGTCGAGCTCGGCGATCCAGCCCGCTTGGCGCGGATCGCCGCGCCTGTCGACGTACTCCGCGACGACACGGGCGACGAGTGCTTCGAAGCGTTCGTCCCAGCCGTACTCGCGGGAGTAGAGGGCACCGTGACGGTGGACCACCCAGCCGAAGTCACCCGGCCGCGGCGGGCGCAGGACCAGCGTGGGATCCGCGGCGCGTTCGCCGACCAGCGACGTGATCGTGTCCATGGCACCGAGCAGGCGTTGCTGTTCGTCATCGCCGAACCGGCCGAGCAGTGAGCCGATCCTGCCCACCGACCGTTCGTCGAGGACAGCGAAGGCTTTGCGGCCGTTCTCGGTCAGCCGGACGATCTGACGGCGGGCGTCCTCGTCGCTGCGTTCACGGGTGAGCAGGCCGCGTCCCTCGAGCCTCGCGAGCAGCCTGCTCGCGTACCCGGCGTCGAGGTCGAGACGTTTGCGCAGGTCGGTGACCTGGGTCTGGTCCTGCTGCGCGAGTTCGAAGATGACCCTGGCTTCGCTCAGGGAGTACTCGGCGTCGGCCGGTCCTTCGTCGAGGACGCCGATCACACCGGTGTACAGGCGGTTGAAGGCCCGGACGGTCGCCACCCGGTCCGCGGATCGATTCATTTGACCACCTCAACAGATTCGTTGACGAGGTCAAGTGTTACTCCGCGAAGCGGTGAAGGCAAGAAATCTTTCGGGTCCGGACATATGGAAACCCCGTGATGCTGCCAGGTCGGGGGTCCGCCAGCATCACGGGGTCGTAGTGGGTATCGACGCCGCGTTCCACGGCGTTACACCTCACGCACTATGTGTCGTAGGTCACTCGAATGGGCGACACCTACAACGGTTGTTGTCGGGTCAGCGCATGTGCGTGTGACGCGCCTGGGAGATAGCGATGAGCTCCTGACGAACGGTCGCGGTGGCCGCGGTGTCGATCGCCCGGTTCAGCGCCCGGCGAGTGCGAGCCTCGGCGCGACGGGCACGGAGCTTGGCGGCGATGTTGTTCATCGGTTTTTGTCATCCCCTTGGGAGTAGGTCTTGCGTCTTCGTGGCTGTGCTCCTAGTATGCACCCTTTTTCACAAGGAAGCCAACGATTATCCGGTGACTTGGCACACCTGCCGATGAATCATCGGCAACATGAGCGTAAAACCGGAGAGATTTGGTGGCGCCGGTCACTTCTTGATAACGCTGAAGGCGCGACGAAGCGGCAGTAGAGTTCTCTACCGCTTTCTAAAGCCGAGGCTATAAATCCTGAGAGAGGCTTAGTCCCGGCCGAGCAGGTAGTGGCCGAAGTGCGGGACGGTGAAGGCGATGTGCCCGCGCTCGGCGGAGTACACCAGGCCCTTCTTCATCAGGCTGTCCCGCGCCGGTGACAGCGACGAAGGCTTCCGCCCCAGGTAGACGGCCACATCGGCGGTCCCGGCGGACTCGTCCCGCCCCTGCGTCAGCTCCGCCATCGCGAGCAGGTACTCACGTTCCGCGGGCGTCGCGCGTTCGTAGCGGGAGCCGAAGAAGCCGACCGCGAGCTCGGACTCGGCCTCCGGGGCGGCGACCTGGACGTCCTTCACGGTGATGGGGTCCGCCGGCGCGGCGTCCCAGGCGGCCTTGCCGTAGGCCTGGATGAAGTACGGATAGCCGCCGGACGCGTCGAACAGGGCGTCCAGCGCCTCCGGCTCGATGCCCGCGTCTTCGCGTTCGATCGGCGCCATCACCGCGAGGTCGGCGTCTTCGCGCTCCAGCCTGTCGATGCGCGCGTAGCGGAAGAGACGCTCCGAGTACGACTTCGACGCCGACAGGACGGCGGGTACGTGCGGCAGTCCCGCGCCGACCACGACCAGCGGCGCCCCGGACTGCGAAAGTTCGTGGCAGGCGGCGCAGAGCGCGGAAACGTCCTCCGGCAGCAGATCCTGGATCTCGTCGATCAGCAGCGCGACCCCGGTGCCGACGTCGGCCGCCAGCTCCGCGACCTCGGTGAACAGTTCGACCAGGTCGATCTCGATGTCGCCGGAATCGGCGCGGCCCTGCGCGGCGGGCACGTCGATGCCCGGTTGCCAGCGGTCGCGCAGCTTCGCGTCCGGTTTGTTGGCGCGCAGCGCGAACGCCTTGAGTACGCCCAGCACCTGCTCGACCCGGTCCGGCGCGCGATGGCGGACGGCGAGATCGCGGATCGCGCGGTGCAGCGCGGCCGAGAGCGGCCGCCTCAGTTCGGTGTCCGGGCGGGCCTCGATCTTGCCCGCGCCCCATCCGTGCTTGATGGCCCTCGACCGCAGCTCGCCCAGCAATACGGTCTTCCCCACGCCACGCAGGCCGGTCAGCATCAGGCTGCGTTCGGGTCTCCCCCGCGCGACCCGTTCGAGCACGACCTCGAAGGCCTGGAGCTCGCGGACGCGACCTGCCAGCTCGGGCGGCCGTTGACCGGCGCCCGGCGCGAAGGGGTTGCGGATGGGATCCACTCTCACACGCTATCGGGGTTTCTAGCATCGACCCGATATTCCGCCATAGAGGGATAGGCGTGTCGTGGCGGGTTACTCCGAGTGGACGGGTCTGCAGCCCCGTCCCTCGTTCCTACTCACTCAGGTTGCGTTCCGCGTAGATCGTCATCGCGTCGCGGATGTATTCCGCGGTGCCCGGGCCGTGCTTCTCGTCGTACTGCCCGTAGCGCGGGTCGTCGACGTACAGCTGCCCGAGACCGGCGAAGTAGCCCTTCGACACGGCTCGCACGGCCGGCCGGAGCCATTCGTACAGCCGCCGCGTGATCGCCTGGGCCTCGTCACCGTCGGCGGGCAGGCCCTGCGCGCGGGCCTCGCCGAACGCGGCCGCGATGTCCTTCTGTTCCTGCTGGTGCGCCTTCTTGTCCTCGGCGCTCAGCGACTTCCACCACCGGTCACCCTGCTTGTAGGCGTCGGCGCCCCAGCGTTCGGTGACCTCCTTCTCGTACTTCGTGTGGTCGAAGCCGTCGAAAACTTCCGTTGCCATCAGTTGTTCACCTCTTTCTGTCTTCTTCAAGGTCGTTTTGACCGATTCGATCTGCCGTCCGAGCCGCTGTCGCTCCTGCTCCAGCCACTTCAGGTGCGTGCGTAGCGCCGCCGTCGTGTCCTGTTCCCCTTCGAGGACTTCGCCGATCGCGGGCAGGCTCAGCCCGAGTTCGCGAAGCAGCAGGATCCGTTGCAGCCGCACCAGCGCGTCCTGGTCGTAGTAGCGGTATCCGTTGCTCCCCACCCGGCTCGGTTCGAGCAGCCCGATGTCGCCGTAGTGGCGCAGTGTGCGGCTCGTGGTCCCGGCCGAGCGGGCGATGTCCTGGATCGACCACTCCGTCTCGTTCGGCATGTCCACGAAGGTAGAGGTTGACGTTGCGTCAAAGTCAATCGAAGTTCACCCGACCGTGGCATGGTTCACGGATGAAGACATTCGCGCTGGTCATGGCCGCTGCGCTGACCTTGACGGCGGCCGGGGTCGCCGACGCGCAGCCGCGTCGCGCCTTCGACATCCAGGCTCACCGCGGCGGGCTCGGCCTCACGGTCGAGAGCACGCTCGCGTCCTTCGGCAAGGCGATGGAGCTGGGGGTGACCACGCTCGAACTCGACATCCAGATCACCAAGGACGGTCGCGAGGTCATCACCCACGACCGCAAGACGACACCCGCGAAGTGCCGCGACACCGCGCCGGCGACGCCTGGCGACCCGGCGTACCCGTACGTCGGCAAGTACGTGAAGGACCTGACGTTCGCGCAGGTCCGCACGCTCGACTGCGGCTCGATCCGGCAGCCCGCGCACCCCGGTCAGACGCTGTCCCCCGGCGCCAAGATGCCGACGCTCGCCGAGCTCTTCCAGCTCGCCAGGGACCACCACGCCTGGGGGATCGAGTTCAACATCGAGACCAAGGTCGAGGCCGCCGCGCCGCACGAGACGGCGCCGCGAGAGCAGTTCGTCCAACGGGTGGTGCGCGAGATCCTGCGTGGCGGGTTCGCGCGCAACGTCACCGTCCAGAGCTTCGACTGGGGCGCGCTGATGCGGCTTCGCGATGTGGCGCCGTGGATACCGACGGTCGCGCTGACCCAGCCCGAGTTCCTGCAGGCCGGGCAGCCGGGTAAGTCGCCTTGGCTCGGCGGGCTCGACATCGACGACTTCGGCGGCAGCCCCGTCCGCGCGGTGAAGTCGTTCGGCGCGAGCGCGCTTTCGCCGGTGCACGGCAACCCGCAGGGCGGCAAGGTCGGCGACCCCGGCTACCGGCCGTTCACCACGAAGGCTCTGGTCACCGAGGCGCACCGGGCGGGGATCAAGGTCGTGCCCTGGACGATCGACGACCCGGCCACCATGCACAAGCTCATCGACGACGGCGTGGACGGCATCATCACCGACTATCCGGACCGGCTGCGGCAGGTCGCGGCCGACCGCGGCTTCAAGCTGCCGAAGGCGTATCGGGCCCGCTAGTGAAATCTAGCGTCATCTAGCACCAGAGAAATATTCCGGGATACACCGTTAGCGCGGTTCGGCGCGGTGGCGGGCGGGAAGTCTGGGGATAGGTTTGTTTCCCGGGTCCGGATCCAGAAAGGTTTACGACCGTGATTCTCCGTCGCGTCGCACGTCCGCTCCTCGCCGCGATCTTCATCTCCGGCGGGATCGGTGCGCTGAGGGACACCCAGGGGCACGCCAAAGCCGTGGAGCCGTTCCTCACCGAGTCCTTCGACAAACTGGAGGGCGTGGTGCCGGAATCGGTGCCGCGCGACCCCGCCACCCTCGTCCGGATCGACGCCGCGGTGAAGGTCGGCGCCGGGGTCGCGCTCGCCGCGGGCAAGGCGCCGCGCCTGGCCTCGATGCTGCTGCTCGGCAGCCTCGTCCCGACCACGCTGGCGGCGCACCGGTTCTGGGAGATCAAGGAACCGGCCGAGCGTCAGCAGCAGCAGATCCAGTTCATCAAGAACGCCGGCCTCGCCGGTGGCCTGCTGCTGGCCGCCGCCGACACCGCGGGCAAGCCGTCGCTCGGCTGGCGCGCAAAGCGGGCCGCCTCCAAGACGGAGAAGCGTGCCGAGAAGCTGGCGAAGAAGGCCGAGAAGGCCATCACGAAGTGACGACCCGCGTTTAGTCCTCTGGATGCGAAAGGCGCATCCAGAGGACTAAACGCGTGGGGTCATGAGGTGAAGGCCTCGATGTCCTCCGCCTCGACGACGGTGCGGACCTCGACCTCGATCTCGTCGAACAGTGCGGCGTAGGACTCGGCGAACGCGACGGCCTCCGCCAGGTCCTTCGCGTTGATCAGCGCGAACCCACCGATGACCTCCTTGGCCTCGGTGAACGGGCCGTCGGTCGCGGTGATCTTGCCGCCGCGCGCCTTGCGGACCTTCGCGCCCCGCTCGGAGGGGTGCACGCCCTCCGCCGTGATGAGGATGCCCTTCTCGAACGAGTCCTCGATGAAGGCGCCCATCTTCTCGATGAACTCCTTGCTGGGGTTCCAGGCCTCCGGGGCGCTCTCGTCCAGCCGGTGCATCATCAGAAACCGCATCGTCGCTCCTCAGTGTCTTGGCGGGGCTTTTCTACCCCGCCTTCACCGACGCGTCGAGCGGCTCGACGGCGGTTCGACATTTGTGCACAGAAGTTTTTCTACCGGCTCGCGACCTTCTTGTACTGGGCCGTCGCCAGCGGCGCGAAGATCGCGATGATGGCGATGCAGCACAGGATCGCGTACAGCGACGCGTGCTCGGCCGGCCAGCCCGTCGGGGGCGCGCCGAAGCGGTTCCCGAACAGGTCGCGGGCCGAGTTGATCACCGCGGTGAACGGGTTCCAGTCGGCGATGGCCTTGAGCACGCCCGGCAGCTTGTCCGCCGGGACGAACGCCGTCGAGATGAAGCTCAACGGGAACATCCACATCAGCCCGGCGCTCTGCGCCACCTCGACACTGCGCGCGACCAGCCCGATCCAGGCGCCGACCCAGGACAGCGCCCAGGCGAACATCAGCATCACCAGGTAGCCGAGCACGGCGTCGAGGAAGCTGCCGCGGATCCGCCAGCCGACCAGCAGCCCGCACAGCGACATCACGACCAGCGCGACCACGCTGATCACCAGGTCGGACGTCGTCCGGCCGAAGATCACCGCGAGCCGCGAGATCGGCAGCGAACGGAACCTGTCGATGATGCCCTTCTGCAGGTCGTTCGCGAACCCGATCACGGTGAACGCCGAGTTGAACGCGACCGTCTGCGCGAAGATGCCGGCGATCAGGAACTCCCGATACGCGAGCCCGCCCGCCTCGCCGCCGATCGCGTCCCCGAAGACGTACGCGAACAGCAGCACGAACATGATCGGCTGCAGCGTCGCCGCCATCAGCCAGTCCGGGTTGCGCTGGACGTTCTTCAGGTTCCGCCAGGTGATCACGCCACCGTCGGAAAAGGCCTTCGCGACCGCGCTCACTTCTTTTCCCCCTCGTCCGTGGCGTGCCCTGTCAGCGAAAGGAAGACGTCGTCGAGCGTCGGCCGGTGGAGCGCGACGTCCTGGACGGCGACGCCGTGGCCGTCGAGCCGCCGCAGTGCTTCGATCAGCGCCTTCGGCCCGCCCTCGACCAGGACGTCGACCTTGCGGGTGTGCTCGTCGACCGTCGGGGTGCCCGAGCCGACCTCGGTGAGCACCTGCGTGGTCATGGCGAGATCGCTCGTGTTCGCCACGACGAGCTCCAGCCGCTCGCCGCCGATCTCCTGCTTCAGCTCGTCGGCGGTGCCGCGCGCGATGACCTTCCCCTTGTCGATCACGACGATCGAGTCGGCGAGCTGATCGGCCTCCTCCAGGTACTGCGTGGTCAGCAGCACGGTGGTGCCGTCGGCGACGAGCTCCTTGATGACCTCCCAGGTGTCGATCCGGCCGCGCGGATCGAGCCCGGTGGTCGGTTCGTCGAGGATCACCACGGTCGGCTCGGCGACCAGCGCACCCGCCAGGTCGAGCCGCCGCCGCATACCGCCGGAGTACGTCTTGGCGGGGCGATCCGCCGCGTCCTCCAGCCGGAACCGGGCGAGCAGCTCACGCGCCCTGGACTTCGCGGCCGCCTTCTTGCTCCCGTACAGCCTGCCGACCATGTACAGGTTCTCGAAGCCGGTGAGGTTCTCGTCCACGGCGGCGTACTGCCCGGACAGCCCGATCGACCGCCGGACGGCGTCGGGCTGGGCCAGCACGTCATGCCCGGCCACCTCCGCCTCGCCCGAATCCGGGCGGAGCAGGGTGGTCAGGATGCGGACCGTCGTCGTCTTGCCGGCGCCGTTCGGCCCCAGCAGGCCCAGCACCTTGCCCGTCGGGATCGACAGATCGACCCCGTCGAGCGCCCGGGTGGACCCGTAGGTTTTGACCAGCGCTTTCGCCTGAACTGCGAACATGCGCACACGCTAGACCCGGGCACCGACAAAGACACCCGGGTTTTTCCCCGATCCGCTGCGGGCGAACGCTACTTTTCGAGGATCGCGGTGACGCCCTGGCCGCCCGCGGCGCAGATCGAGATGAGTCCGCGGCCGGATCCCTTCTCGCTCAACAGTTTCGCGAGGGTGGCGACGATACGGCCGCCGGTCGCGGCGAACGGGTGTCCGGCCGCGAGCGAAGAGCCGTTCACGTTGAGCTTCGCCCGATCGATGGAGCCGAGAGGTTCGTCGAGACCCAGCTTCGACTTCGCGAACTGCGGGTCCTCCCACGCCTTGAGGGTGGCGAGCACCTGCGAGGCGAAGGCCTCGTGGATCTCGTAGAAGTCGAAGTCCTGCAGAGTGAGTCCGGCACGCGTGAGCATCTGCGGGACGGCGTACGCGGGCGCCATCAGCAGGCCTTCGTCACCGTGGACGTAGTCGACGGCCGCGGTCTGCGAGAACGTCAGGTATGCCAGCACCGGCAGCTTCCGCGCCTTCGCCCACTGCTCGGTCGCGAGCAGCACGGTCGACGCGCCGTCGGACAGCGGCGTCGAGTTGCCCGCGGTCATCGTGCCGTCAGGACCACCGAAGGCGGGCTTCAGCTTCGCGAGCTTCTCGACGCTGGAGTCCGGCCGCAGGTTCTGGTCACGCGCCAGCTTGAGGTACGGCGTGACCAGATCGTCGAAGAAGCCCTTGTCGTACGCGGCGCCGAGCCGCTGGTGGCTGGTGGCGGCGAGCTCGTCCTGCGCCTCGCGGGTGATCTCCCAGACCTTCGCGGTCAGCGCGGCGTGCTCGCCCATGGACAGGCCGGTGCGCGGCTCGGAGTTGCGCGGGATCTCGGGGACGATGTGCCCGGGACGCAGCTTCGCGGCCAGCTTCAGCCGGTCGGGGAGCGTCTTCGCGGCGTTGAGCCGCACGAGGATCTGGCGCAGGTCGTCGTTGACCGCCAGCGGCGCGTCGGACGTGGTGTCGACGCCGCCCGCGATGGCCGAGTCGATCTGGCCGAGGGCGATCTTGTTGGCGACGTTGATGATCGCCTGCAGGCCGGTGCCGCACGCCATCTGCACGTCGGAGGCCGGGGTGGCGGGGTTCAGCCTGCTGCCGAGGACGCTTTCGCGGGCGAGGTTGAAGTCGCGGGCGTGCTTGAGCACCGCGCCGGCGGCGACCTCGCCGATCACCTCGTCCTGCAGGGAGAAGCGGCTGACCAGGCCGTCGAGGGCGGCCGTGAACATGTCCTGGTTCGACGCTTGCGCGTACGGACCGTTCGAGCGGGCGAAGGGGATCCGGTTACCGCCGATGATCGCGACCTTGCGCACGGGTGCCGTCCTTTTCGTGGCCATTTTTTCCACTCCTCCGTAGGCTCTCTCACACTGTAACCTACTAGCGAGTAGGTTAGAATGCGACGTGACGCAAACTGCACGGGAGGCACGTAATGGCTGACAGGTACCAGCAGTTCACGAAGAGCCCGGTAGGGAAATTCGTGGTGCCGAAGCTCGGCCTGCCGAACCCCGCGACGCTCCGCCGGTACAAGCCCGGCCAGCCCGCTCTCGAGGGTCCCGCACTTCTGGGGGCCGCGCCGGGCGGTCGCCTCGAAAAGGTGATCGAGGCGCAGCTGCACCGCGCGGGGATCGAGGTCATCTCGGCCGCGACGGACAGGCACGCCGCGCTCGTCTTCGACGCGACAGGCGTGAAAGACCCGAAACAGCTTCGCGAGGTCTACAACTTCTTCCACCCGGTGATCCGGAGCGTCGGGCCGTCGGGCCGCGTCGTTGTCCTCGGGACGCCCCCGGAGCTGGCCGAAGGCAACGAGCGGATCGCCCAGCGCGCGCTCGAAGGCTTCGTCCGTTCCGTCGGTAAGGAACTGAAGCGCGGCGCGACCGCTCAGCTCGTGTACGTCGCCGAAGGAGCCGAAGAGGCTGCTGAGTCCACGCTCCGCTTCCTGCTGTCGTCGAAGTCCGCCTTCGTCGACGCCCAGGTCATCCGCGTCGGCACCGAGACCAAGACCGCCTCCGCGCCGTCCGACTGGGCGAAGCCGCTGGACGGCAAGGTCGCCCTGGTCACCGGCGCTTCCCGCGGTATCGGCGCCGCCATCGCCGAAGTACTGGGCCGCGACGGCGCCCACGTCGTCGCGCTCGACATCCCCGCGCAGGGCGCGGACCTGTCGAAGGTGGCCAACAAGGTCGGCGGCTCGGCGCTGCAGCTGGACATCACCGCCGCCGACGCGCCGGAGAAGCTCGCCGAGTACCTCGTCACCCGCCACGGCGGCGTCGACATCGTCGTGCACAACGCGGGCATCACGCGCGACAAGACGCTGGGCAACATGACCGAAGGCGGCTGGGATTCGGTCATCGCGGTCAACCTCGCCTCGCAGCTCGCGGTGAACGAGAAGCTCGTGGCCGACAAGGTGCTGCATGAGAACGGCCGCATCATCGGCGTCTCCTCGATCGCCGGTATCGCGGGCAACGTCGGCCAGACCAACTACGCCACCAGCAAGGCGGGCGTCATCGGCATGGTGAACGATGGCGCGCCGAAGCTCGCCGAGTACGGCGGCACGATCAACGCCGTCGCGCCCGGTTTCATCGAGACCAAGATGACCGCCGCCGTGCCGCTGTTCATCCGCGAGGCCGGGCGGCGGCTGTCCAGCCTCGGCCAGGGCGGGCTCCCGGTCGACGTCGCCGAGACGATCGCCTGGTACGCGAACCCGGCTTCGGCCGCGGTCAACGGCAACGTGGTCCGCGTCTGCGGCCAGGCACTGCTGGGGGCGTGAACATGGCGGTCAAGGAACTCCACGAGTCGCCGAGCCTGTCTTCGTTGTACCCCAAGGCGTTGCTCGGCTCGCTGCGCAAGAGCGGCGGGAACACGCTGCCGTCGACCGAGTTCGTCCGCGAGGGCGTCGTCGTCGACCCGGCCCACCTCGCCGCGTACAACCAGGTGTGCGGATTCCGTCTGGACGACGTGCTCCCGGTGACGTATCCGCACATCCTCGCGTTCCCGCTGCAGATGGCGCTGATGACCGAGGACGACTTCCCGTTCCCGTTGCTGGGCATGGTGCACGTCAACAACCGGATCACCCAGCATCGGCCGCTGCGGCTCGACGAGTCGTTCACTCTGCGCGTGCGCGCCGAGGACCTGCGCCCACACGAAAAGGGCAAGCAGTTCGACGTGGTCAGCGAGCTGCTCGTCAACGACAGTCCTGTTTGGACGGACGTCAGCACGTACCTGCGCCGCGGTGGCGGCAGTGGCGAGAAGACCGCGCGCGGTCAGCTCTCGCAGCCCTCGCCCACCGCGATCTGGCAGGTGCCCGGCGACATCGGCCGCCGCTACGCCGAGGTCTCCGGTGACCGCAACCCGATCCACCTGCACCCGATCACCGCGAAGGCGTTCGGGTTCCCGGCCGCGATCGCGCACGGCATGTGGACGAAGGCGCACGCGCTCGCGGCGTTCGAAGGCAGGCTTCCGGAGGCGTTCACCGTCGACGTCAAGTTCAAGCAGCCGGTGCTGTTGCCCGCGAAGGCGGCGTTCACCACGTGGAGTGAAGGCGAGGGCTGGGCCTTCGAATTGTGGAACGCGCGCAAGCCGAAGCCGCACCTGGAGGGGTCAGTCGTCGCTCTCTGACGGCTTCCAGATCTCGCCCTCGACGAGGTCGTTGAACCCGAGCCAGACGAGGTTCATCAGCCACGAGGCGAGGACGCCGTCGGAGACATCGGGGTGGTCGAGCGCCCAGTCGGCCAGGGACTCGGCCGCCCCGACCAGCGCGGCGGACAGCCCGGCGCCGGAGAACTCGGCCTGCTCGCCGAGGCCCTTGCGGGTGCCGGCGGAGACGACCAGCGCGGCGACCAGCTCGATCGCGCGGGTGCGCATGTCGGTGATCTCCGCGGCGAAGGCGCCGCCGACGGTCATGGCCTGGCGGTGCAGCACCGTCCAGGACTCACGATAGTCGGCGACGAAGCGGTAGAACGCGCGCAGACCGTGCCAAAGCTGCATGTCGGGCGGCAGATCGGGTTTGATCCCGTCCTGCACCGCCTCCAGCAGGCGGGTGGCTTCGCGGCGGATGCACGCGCCGAAGAGGTCTTCCTTGGAGCCGAGGTAGGTGTAGATCATCGGCTTGGACACACCGGCGACCTCGGAGATCTCGTCCATCGACGCGGAGTGATAGCCGTAGCGCGAGAACACCGAGACCGCTGCGTCCAGGATCTGGCGTTCCCGCACCGCTCTCGGCAGCCTTTTGGCGCGTTCGGCGGGACGCGGCACTTCCTCGGACAACTCAAGACCTCCCATTAGTTCGCGTAAGACGCTACCGGGCTGCCACCGGCATGGGTGATTTCGGCACGCTTGCCCGCCTACCTACTCGCGGGTAGCCTTACGCTCGGGTAGCTGGAACTGGAGGGATGATGACCGAGATCGTGGGGCTGACCGGCCGCGCGCTGGTCGACGCGCTGGAACGGATCGAGCCGGATTCGGCCGAAGCGCACTCTCTCGACGTCAACGAGGTCGCGGGCGCCATCGACCCGAAGGACCTCGGCAAGGACGACGTCCGGCGGCTGCTGACCGCGCTGGGGCGGCTCGCGGAATCCGCGCCCGCCTTCGACCTCCGCAAGGTGGACCCGGCCCGGTTCGCGAACCTCGTCGCCCGTGCCTCGCGCACGCAACTCGAGAGCGTCGTCGCCGAACGGCCGCTCCGGGAGCGCGTGCTGCGGGAGATCTTCGACCGCATGGGCGCGCACATCCGGCAGGACCGCGCGAAGACACTGCACGCCGTCGTCCACTGGCGGCTGTCCGGCGGCACCGGCGACGGCGGTTACGACCGCTACGAGACGGTGATTTCGCACGGTGAGTGCACGGTCAGTCGCGACATGAAGGAGAAGCCGAGGGTGACGATCACGATCGCGCCCGTCGACTTCTTCCGGCTCATCACCCATCAGGCGACGCCCGCTGTGCTATTCGTCACCGGAAAGATCAAAGTAAAAGGTGACCTGGCGTTCGCGGCCGGTCTCATCGGTTTCTTCGACCTTCCGAAACCGTCCTGAACCCGGCCGAGCAGATACACTTCCGTGCCGTGCCCCGAAATTCCCAGAACCGGCGCTGGCGGGACAAGGTACGCCTTTCCCGTCCGTTGAGGCTGCACAAGACGCGCACCGGTGGCGAGCACGTCGTCAACGCGTTCGCGGAGAAGCTCGAGCTCGCGAAACTGAGCCCCGAGCAGTTCACGCAGGTGCTGGAAACCCTGCACATGCTGGGCGAAACTGGCGCGGGCATCGAGCTGAGCTCACTCGAGACCGAGGTGCTCGTCGACGTCGTGCAACGGGCGTCACGGGAGCAGCTCAAGGCGATCGCCGATCACCCGGAACTGCGTTCGGCGTTCCTCGACGAGATTTTCCGCAGAATGTCGGACCATTTCGTTCCCGAACGCGCGCGACATGTGGACTTCGTCGTCGCGTGGCGTTTCACCGATGGTGACGGAGAAGACGGTTTCGATCGTTTTCAAACGGTCATCGAAGACGGCGTCTGCGTTTCGAGCACGGATCTCGCGCGCACTCCGGACACCACGATCACCCTTTCCGTCGACGACTTCATCCGGATGGCGACCGGCAACGCGGCGGTGGCGGCGATGTTCGTGACGGGCAAGGTGAAGGTGAAGGGCGAGTACGCGCCGGCCGTGCGGTTCAGCGGGTACTTCGACATCCCGAAGCCGAGCGGCGGCTGAAAGCGTCCTTCGCCGCATGGGACGCGGCGAAGGACGCTTTCGTCGCATGCGATGCAGGGAAAGCGTCCTTCAGCCCTCGACGATGCGGCCCTCGATCACCGGCGGCTGCTTCTTGACGGCCTCCGCGGGCGGCGTGTCCGTCACGACCTCGCTGTCCACGACCATCACCGGCCCGCGGGCGCGGTTCGCGAACTTGACCGCCCGGCGCTGCATCCGCTTCTGCCACACCTTGCGGGCGACACTCCGCGTCGGCGGCAGGATGAGCAGCAGGCCGATGACGTCGCTGACGAAACCGGGCAGCAGGATCAGCAGACCGCCGAGCCCGATCAGCATCCCGTCGGTGAGTTCCTTCTCCGCGTCGGCGGGACGGCCGAGCCGCGCGGATTCGGCGAACGCCCGGAAGGCGCGGCCGCCTTCACGGCGCGCGAGCCAGGATCCGACGAACGCGCCGGCGAAGAGCAGTGCGATCGTGCCGAGCACGCCAATGGCCGAGCCCACCGCCCACACGGCGGCGATCTCGGCGACGACATAGAGCAGGAACGCGACAGCCATACCTGGACAACGTACGGCTTGCCCGTTTTGCTCCCAACCCCCGGTCAGCCGATCCGGCGAAGGAACTCCTCCGCCTCGCGTGGCCTGGTCAGAACGACCCGCCGTGCGTGCGCGCCTCGCTCCGCCAGCCGTCGCACAGTCCGCTCCCGGTGGTGCTTCGGCCAGCGCCAGACGTAGGAGTAGAACTCCAGATCCAGCCTTTCGGGGCAGCCGGGCGCCTGGTTGTCCTGGCCGTATTCGCGCAGGCACCGCATCACCACCCGCCGGAGGCAGACGCGGCGCGGGTAGTCGAGGAAGACGATCGTGTCCGCTCTCGGGAGGCGAAGATGCATCGACGCCCCGTAGTTCCCGTCGATCACCCAGGCGTCGGACGCGACGACCTCCTGTTGCGCGGCGTGGAACTCGGCGCCCGGTGCCGGTGTCCAGCCCGGCTGCCAATAGAGCCGGTCGAGGTGAGTGACGGGCAGGCCGAGTGCGGCGCCGAGCCGTCGCGAGAACGTCGACTTCCCGGCGCCGCTGCAGCCGACGACCATGACGCGCCGCATGGTCAAGCTTCGTCGAGGTACGCGGCCGCCTGCAGGGTGAACAGCTCGGCGTAGCCCGCCTCCGCCGCCATCAGCTCGTCGTGTGTCCCGTATTCGGCGACCTTTCCGTTTTCCAGCAACAGGATCCGCTCCGCCTGCCGCACGGTGGAGAACCGGTGCGAGATGTACAGCGTCGTGCGCCCCTCCGAAAGCTCCCGTAGCCGCGAGAAGAGGTCGTGCTCGGCCTGGGCGTCCAGCGCGGACGTCGGTTCGTCGAGGATCAGGATCGGCGCTTCCCGCAGGAACGCCCTGGCCAGCGCGATCTTCTGCCATTCGCCGCCGGACAGGCTGACGCCCTGGTCGAACCAGCGACCGAGCGGGCTGTCGTACCCGCTGGGCAGGCGTTCGATCCGTTCGTCGGCGCCGGCGCGTTTCGCCGACGTCTCGATCCGTTCGCGGTCGACGAGGTGCGTCAGGTCGCCGAGCCCGATGTTCTCGGCGGCGGTGCCCTGGTAGGTCACGAAATCCTGGAACATCGCGCTGATCTGTCGCCGCAATTCCACCGGGTCGTATTCGCGGATGTCGACGTCGTCGAGCAGGATCCGCCCGCCCGTCGGGTCGTACAGCCGGCAAAGCAGTTTGAACAGCGTCGACTTCCCGGCTCCGTTGCGGCCGACGACGGCGACCGTTTCACCCGGCCGGATCTCGAAGCTCACGCCGTCGAGGGCGGGATCGGGCGCTCCTGGATAGGTGAAGGACACTTCTTCGAACCGGATGTGTCCCTCCACAGTGGACGGAAGCGGACGCGCCTGGGGCGGCGCGACGATCTCCGGTTTCGTCCCGAGGAAGCGATACAGCGTGTCGAGATAGAGATTGTTCTCGTACATCCCGGAAAACGCGGTGAACAGGCCTTGGACGGAAGTCTGCACCGACGCCGCGGCCGCCGTGTACAGCGCGAGGTCGCCGAGGGTGAGCCTGCCGCCGACGGCCTCCAGCGCGATGTACAACGCGATCGCGGATCCGGCGGCCGTGCTGAGCAGACCCCACGATGTCGAGCTGACGCTGCGCTTGCGGGTCAGTGTCCGCTGACGGTCGTAGAAGACCTGGCCGAGCCGCTGGAACCGGTCGACGAAGTACGGGCCGAGCCCGAAGAGCTTGGTCTCCTTGGCGTAGGTGTCCGTGGTGACCAAGGAGTTCAGATAGTCCATCCGCCGTTTCAGCGGTGACATCATCACGGTCAGCCAGAACGCGCGGGCGCCGTACTTCGACTGCGAGATGAACGCGGGGATCGGTGCCACGAGCGCGACGAGCGCCAGCAGCGGGCTGACCGAGACCAGCAGCGCGATCATGCTGCCGAACGTGATCACCGTCCGGATCAGGCCCAGCGCCGAGTTCATCATCGACAGCGGCCGCGTCGGCGCCTCCTGCGAGGCCTGGCGCAACATGTCGTAGGACGCGGAACCCTCGAAGTACGAAAGATGCAGTTCGCTCGCGTGGTCCATCACCTGGTGGCGGATGGTCAGCGTCATGCGTTCTTGCAGCAATGATTGCCCGTAGGTGGTCAGCGCCTGCGAAACCGCGGTGAGCACGAGGATGCCGAACTGGAAGAGGGCGACACCGACGATCGCGCTCTTCGTCCCGTGTCCCTGGATCGCCGCGACCACCGAGTCGATCAGCAGTTTCGCGATGTATGCGGTCGCCGTCGGGAGGAGACCGGAAAGCAGCGTCACCAGGGTGATCACGATGGTCAGCACCGGGCTCGCCTGCCAGGTCAGCTTCGCGACCTTCGGCAGACCGCGGACCGTGCCCGCGACGTTGACCCACATCCGGTTGAGCCGGGACTTCAGGTCTTTCGGGACGGCTTCGGGTTCGGGCTCCGGGATGTCGACCGGGCCGGTCAGCCCGCTGTCGGGCACCGTCGACGGCGGACGACGGCGCCTGCCGCCGCGGGCCATGAACAGCTCCAGGCCGCCTCCCCCACCGGGCGGGCCGATCACGCGGCCGCCAAGGCGCCGTTGAGGAACACGTCGACGAGCTCCATCGTGGTGGGCTCGTCCCCGGTCTCGCTGAACCGGATCCGGCCGCTGAACAGCAGCGACAGGAACAGCGCCGCGGACTGCGACGGCGGCAGGCGCAGCCGGTCCTTCTCCGGTTCGAACAGCTCGGCCATGGCGTCGCGCATGACGCTCATCGACTCCTTGCGCCGGTCACGGCGTTCACCGCGGCCGTCATGGCGATGCTCCGGCCGCTTGCCGGAACCGTGCATGACCGCCATGAGCGCGCCCATGCGCTGGAGGTGCGCGCTGAGCGCGTCGGCCGCCTCGATGAGCCTGTCGTCGAGGGGCTGTTCGAGGTCGATGACCGCGATCGCGTCGAGGACCTGGTCGGGCTTCAGCGCTTCGGCGAAGCAGGTGGCGAACAGTTCGTCCTTGTCCTTGAACACGCGGAAGACGGTGCCTTCGCCGATGCCCGCGGCGCGCGCGATCTGGCTCGACGTGACACCGGCGCCGTGCTCCACCAGCAAGGGCAGCACGGACTGGACGATCATCCGGCGCCGCTCGTCGGCACTCATCCCCGGCGCTCTCCGCCGGGCGGTGGTTTCTGTCATGCGTCCAGTGTGCGGAGTGAGCGCTCACTCCGTCAAGCGAATAAGCCTCGAAGCGCGTGAAGGCCTCCTTCCCTCGACTGAGCCGAGGGAAGGAGGCCTTCACGCGCGAAACGTCAGTAGGTGATCGCGACCGCCGGGTCGGCCAGCAGGGCGCCGACGTCGGCCAGGAACTCCGAACCCTGCTGCCCGTCGACCACACGGTGGTCGAAGCTCAGCGAAAGCTGGAGCACCTTGCGCACCTTGATCTCGCCGTCGACCACCCACGGGGTGTCCTTGATCGCGCCGAGGCACAGGATCGCGGACTCGCCGGGGTTGATGATCGGCGTACCGGTGTCGACGCCGAAGACGCCGACGTTGGTGATGGTGATCGTGCCGCCGAGCATGGCCGCCGGGGTGGTCTTGCCCTCGCGGGCGACGTCGGTCAGCTCGGTGAGCGCGATCGCGAGTTCCTTGAGGGACATCGAATCCGCGTCACGGACCTTGGGCACGACGAGCCCGCGCGGGGTGGCCGCGGCGATCCCGAGGTGCACGTAGTCCTTGTAGACGATCTCCTGTGCCGCCTCGTCCCACACCGCGTTGACGTCCGGAGTGCGCTTGGCCGCCAGGCAGACGGCCTTCGCCGCGAAGGTCAGCGGAGTGACCTTGACCCCGGCGAACTCGCGCGACTTCTTCAGTTTCTCCCGGAATTCCATCATCGGCGTGACGTCGATGGTCAGGAACTCCGTGACATGCGGGGCGGTGTAGGCGCTCTGTACCATCGCGGCGGCGGTGGCCTTGCGGACGCCCTTGATCGCGACGCGGCGTTCCCGCGTCGCGGGGTCGTAGCCACTATCCACAGTGGACACAGCAGTCGGTGCGGCCGAACCGTTGGCGGCCGCGTGCACGTCGTCACGCGTGATGACGCCGCCGTCGGCGGTGCCGGTGAGCGCGTGCAGATCGACGCCGAGATCCTTGGCGAGCTTGCGCACCGGCGGCTTCGCCAGCGGCACGTACCCGCCCTTCGGCTTCGAAGCCGCCGCAGGCGCGGCAGGCGCGACGGGAGCGGGAGCCGCGGCCACCGGAGCAGCGGGAGCAGCACCCTTCCGAGCCCGGCGCTGCGTCACGACGGCCTTGGAGCCGTAGCCGACCAGCGGCTTCATCTCCTCTTCCGCCGGCTCTTCAGCCGCGGGAGCGGCGGCGGGTGCCGGGGCCGCCTTGCCGCCGGGGTCGACGTCGATGGTGAGGATCGGCGCGCCGACCTCCACCGTCTGGCCCGGCTCGACGAGCAGTTCGGTGACCACGCCCGCCCACGGGATGGGCAGTTCGACGGCGGCCTTGGCGGTCTCGACCTCGACGACGATCTGGTTCACCGTCACGGTGTCACCCGGCTTGACCTGCCAGGCGATGATGTCGGCCTCGGTCAGCCCCTCCGCCGTGTCGGCCAGGGGGAATTGTTTGTACTCGGGCATTTCGGCGATTTCCCCCTTACCAGGCGAGCGAACGGTCGACGGTGTGCAGAACCCGGTCCAGGTCGGGGAGGTAGTGCTCCTCGAGTTTGGCGGGCGGGTACGGCGTGTCGAATCCGGTCACCCGGAGCACGGGGGCTTCCAGCGAGTAGAAGCATTCCTGCTGCACGCGCGCGGCGATCTCCGAGGTCAGCGACGATTCCGACGGCGCCTCGCTCAGCGCGATGAGCCGTCCGGTCTTGCGCACCGACTCGAAAACCGGCTCCAGGTCGAGCGGGGAGAGCGTCCGCAGGTCGATGACCTCCAGCGACTTGCCCTCGTCCTCGGCGGCGGTCGCCGCGTCGAGCGCGACCTTCACCGACGGGCCGTACGCGACGACGGTGGCCGTCGTGCCTTCGCGGACCACGCGGGACTTGAACAGCGGGTCCGGCGTGGTGTCGGTGTCGACCTCGGACTTCATCGCGCCCGAGTGGTACAGCTTCTTCGGCTCGAAGAACAGGATCGGGTCGTCGGACTTGATCGCCTGCTGGATGCCCCAGTAGGCGTCGACGGCGTTCGAAACCGAAACGACCTTGAGGCCGGGGATGTGCGCGAACAGCGACTCCGGCGACTCCGAGTGGTGCTCGACCGCGCCGATGCCGCCACCGAACGGCACCCGGATCACGATGGGCATCTTGATCTTGCCCTGCGTCCGGTAGTGCAGTTTGGCGACCTGGCTGGAGATCTGGTCGAAGCCCGGGAAGATGAAGCCCTCGAACTGGATCTCGCAGACGGGGCGGAAACCGCGGACGGCGAGGCCGACCGCGGTGCCGATGATGCCCGATTCCGCGAGCGGCGTGTCCAGCACGCGCTGCTCGCCGAAGTCCTTCTGCAGTCCGTCGGTGATGCGGAAGACGCCACCGAGCTTGCCGACGTCTTCACCCATGATCAGGACCTTCGGGTCCTCTTCCATGGCGCGCCGGAGGCCGAGGTTGATCGCCTTGCCGATGGTGAGTTTCTGGAGGTCGGCCATTTCAGTGCTCCCCCGCCCCGATGAAACCGTCCAGGT
This sequence comes from Amycolatopsis sp. w19, assembly GCF_051373225.1. Classification (NCBI taxonomy): domain Bacteria; kingdom Bacillati; phylum Actinomycetota; class Actinomycetes; order Pseudonocardiales; family Pseudonocardiaceae; genus Amycolatopsis; species Amycolatopsis sp. w19. The sequence continues at coordinate 70,416 of NZ_JBPQFM010000018.1, forward strand.
AGGACAGGTACTCCTCGCGCTGCGCGTCCAGCAGCGGCGTGGACTCCGCGTACACGTGGGAGAAGATCCGGTCCGGTGGTGGTTCGGGCATGTTGAAGCAATAGTCGCGCAGTTCGGCGGCGAAGGCGTCCGAGTCGGCCTGCACCTGGTCGAAGAACGCCTGGTCGGCGCCGCCACCGCGGGCGAGGTACGCCCGGACGCGCTCGATCGGGTCCTTCAGCTTCCACTCCTCCAGCTCGTCGGAGAGCCGGTAACGGGTGGGGTCGTCGGTGGTGGTGTGCGCGTCCATCCGGTAGGTGAACGCCTCGATCAGCACCGGGCCGTTGCCGTGACGGCACTCCTCCAGCGCCCAGCGGGAGACCGCGAGGCAGGCGAGGACGTCGTTGCCGTCCACGCGGATGCCGGGGAAGCCGTAACCGCGGGCGCGCTGGTACAGCGGCAGCCGCGACTGGCGCTCGGTGGGCTCGGAGATCGCCCACTGGTTGTTCTGGCAGAAGAACACGATCGGCGCGTCGTAGACGGCGGCCCAGACGAAGCCTTCGTGCACGTCGCCCTGCGAAGTCGCTCCGTCACCGAAGTAACAGATGGTCGCTTCGCTGTCTTCGTCGCCGACCTTGCCTTCGAACTTCTGGCCCATCGCGTAACCGGCGGCGTTGAGCACCTGGTTGCCGATCACGATGGTGTACGGGTGGAAGCGGTGGGCCTGGTAGTCCCAGCCACTGTGGTCGGTGCAGCGGAAGATGCCGAGCACCTCTTTGAGGTCGATGCCGCGGGCGTACGCGACGCCGTGCTCGCGGTAGCTCGGGAAGGCCATGTCCCGCTTCTGCAAGGCGCGGCCGGAGCCGATCTGCGCGGCCTCCTGGCCGAGCAACGGGACCCAGATGCCGAGCTGGCCCTGGCGCTGCATCGCGTTGGCCTCGCGGTCCGCGCGGCGGACCAGCACCATGTCGCGATAGAGGCCCTTGAGGGCTTCGGCGTCGATGTCGTCGACGTAGCGGTCGAATTGCGGCGAGGCGACCCGTTCGCCTTCGGGAGTGAGCAGCTGAGTCAGCTCAGCGCCACCTTCGCTCGTCGCTCGCAAACCGGCGATCACCTGTTCGGGGGTGGGTTGCGCCGCCGCGGCGGCGGGGCCATCTCCAGGCTCCGGGTGCGTCCAGTGTTCGGACGGCATGCGCTGCTCTCCTTGATGTCGGCGCCTCTGGCGGCCACTTGTGGCGGCCACAGTGACTGCGCCGTCGGGGACCAGCGCGTCGGATCTGAGGCGCTGGGTCACCGTCGGCGTTGACGGTTCGTGCGGACATCCTGGCATGCCGGATGCCGTTTTGGTCAGTGCCGGATGCTGATTTGTTGCTGAGAAAAGGTGCCTGATCAGGGGAAATGCTAGGAAGCCCGAGTGTGGGGCCGCCGAAAGTAGGGAATTCACCCGCGGGCCGACCAGCGGACGACGGACCCGGACGGGTGTCCTGACCGGCGCGGTCGATGACGATCCGTGCCCGCCGCTGTGATCCATCCCACTCTCCGGCGCCCGTGGCAGGATGGCGGACGTGGAGCAGAAATCCGTACGCGAAACCGTGGTTTCGAACTGGACGAACGACGTCCTTCCCAGCCTGTCCGGCCTGGTGGCGATCCCCGCCTTGTCGCCGGCGTTCGACGCCGAGTGGGCGAAGACCGGTCATCTGGCCGCCGCCGTCGAGCACGTCCGCTCCTGGATCGCCGCCCGGGAGATCCCCGGCGCGACGCTCGAGGTCGTGGAACTCGAAGGCCGCAGCCCGCTGCTGGTCGTCGACATCCCGGCGACGTCAGAAGCCGCAGACAAGGGCACCGTGCTGATGTACGGGCACCTCGACAAGCAGCCGCCGGTCGGTGGCTGGTCCGAGGGGCTCGACCCGTGGACGCCGGTGATCCGCGACGGTCGGCTGTACGGCCGCGGCGCGGTCGACGACGGCTACTCCGGCTACGCGGCGACGACGGCGATCGAAGCCGTGCGCGCGGCCGGTGGCGAGCACTCCCGTGCGGTCGTGCTGCTGGAGACCGGTGAGGAATCCGGCAGCCCGGATCTGCCCGCCTACGTCGAGCACCTGAAGGAGAAGCTCGGCGCGGTCTCGCTGGTCGTCTGCCTCGACGCCGGCGGCACCGACTACAAGCGCCTGTGGCTGACCACCAGCCTGCGCGGCATGCTGCACGTCAACGTCACCGTGAAGGTGCTCGAGTCCGCGCAGCACTCCGGCATGGCCAGCGGCATCGTGGCGAGTTCGTTCCGCGTCCTGCGTGCGCTGATCGACCGGATCGAGAACGTCGAGACCGGCGAGATCAAGCTCGCCGAGCTCAGCGTCGACATCCCGGAGAACCGCGTCGAAGAGGCGCGTGGCGTCGTCGAGATCGCGCCCGGCGCGGCGAAGACGCTCTTCCCGGTGGTCGGCCGGACGGTCTCCGACGACGATCTGGAGCTGCTGCTCAACAACTCGTGGCGGCCGACGCTTTCGGTGATCGGCGCGAAGGGTTTCCCGCTCCCCGCCGACGCGGGCAACGTGCTGCGCGACAGCACCACGCTCACCCTGAGCTTCCGCCTGCCGCCGACCGCCGACGCGAAGGCCGCGATGGAGGCGGTCCGCCGCGTCCTCACCACCGACGTTCCTTACGACGCTTCGGTCGAGCTCGGCGATTTCCAGGCGGAGAACGGCTGGAACGCGCCGGACACCGCGCCGTGGCTCGACGAGGTGCTGCACCACGTCAGCGGCGAGGTCTTCGGCGAGCCGCACAAGAGCTACGGCATGGGCGGATCGATCCCGTTCATGGGGCTGCTCGGCGAGAAGTACCCGGACGCGCAGTTCGTGGTCACCGGCGCCTGCGGGCCGGACTCGAACATCCACGTGCCGGACGAGTGGCTGAACATCGACTTCGCGCAGCGGGTCACCGAGGCGGTCGCGCACATCCTGAACGCGCACGCGCGGAGCTGATTCCCGGCTCACGCTGCAATGAAGGACTCCTTCATCGCAAAATTTGCGATGAAGGAGTCCTTCATCGCACGCGCGGGAGGATCATGTTCGAAGGCTTCGAGCTCGAAAACGTCGACACGGGCGACGTGACCTTCAGGGTCCGCCACGGCGGATCGGGGCCGCCGCTCGTCCTCCTGCACGGACATCCCCGCACCCACACCACCTGGTACGACGTCGCGCCGCGGCTCGCGGACGCGTTCACCGTCGTCTGCCCGGATCTCCCCGGCTACGGCCAATCGTCGAAACCCGAGACCGCCGAAGACCACTCGGCGCACTCGAAACGCGCCATGGCCAGGCACATCGTCGCGCTCATGCGGCACTTCGGCCACGAACGGTTCGCCGTCGCCGGGCACGATCGCGGCAGCTACGTGGCGCATCGGCTGGCGATGGATCATCCCGAAGCGGTCACCAGACTGGTCGTCCTCGACGGCGTCCCGATCGGTGAGGCGCTCGCGCGGGCCGACGCGAACTTCGCGCGGAAATGGTGGCACTGGTTCTTCTTCGGCCAGCTCGCGAAACCCGCCGAGCGGGTGATCAACGCCGACCCGGACGCCTGGTACGGCGGTGATCCCGAAGCCATGGGCGCGGAGAACCACGCCGACTTCCTGCGTGCGATCCACGACCCCGAGACGGTCCATGCGATGTTGGAGGACTACCGCGCCGGCCTCGGGCCCGACCGTGAAGCCGACGACGCCGACAAGGCGGCCGGGCGGAAGCTCGGCTGTCCCGTCCTCATGCTGTGGTCCAGCCGCGACGACATGGCCGAGCTGTACGGCGACCCGATCGCGGTGTGGCGCGAATGGGCCGACGACAACCCGGCCGACCTCGCGGCGGCGTTACGGGAGTTCCTGGGCTGAGCGGGTCGTGAGTGGTAAGTGTCGTTAGAACGACACTTACCACTCACGACCCGCTCAGCCCACGCGATACCGCCGCGGCGTCCGGCCCTAGGCGAACTTGTTCAGCGCCGCGGCGAGTTCCGTCAGCTGCGGCGTGAAACGCTGGTACGAGAAGGGCGTCTCGTTGTTCCAGGGGATCAGTTTCCCGGCCTTCACCGCGGGCAGCCGTGCCCAGGTCGGCACGCCGCCGAGCCCGTCCGGGCCGAGCGAAAGCGAACCGCCGCGGTTGTCGTACATGATCACGTCGGCCGGGTACTTGCCGATGTTCTCCCAGCTGATCTGCTGGTAGTAGCCGCCCTGGCTCTCATCCGGCGCCTCCGGCGTGACGAAGTCGAGTCCCTTGCTCTGGTAGTGCTTCGAGGTCGCGAATTTCGGCGCGTTCGAGACGTAGACGGCGTCCTTCTGCGCGGACACGAGGAGGATCTTCAGCCCAGCGGCCTTCTTCGCCGCTTCGGCGAGCGCGGCGTCAGCCTTCTCGTACTCCTCCTTCGCGGCCTTGATCGCCGGAGTCTCGGTGTCGGCGCCGAGCGCCTTCGCGAGCGCGATGAACTTCGCGATCCCTTCGGGCATCGAGATGTCTCGCAGCCGGACGCCGACGCTGGGCGCGGCCTTGTCGATCTTCTCCGTCTGCGTGTCCGGGACGTACCACATCTGGTCCTTGAGGTACATCACGCTGATCAGCAGCTGCGGGTTCAGCGAGACGAACTTGTCGAAGTTGAACTCGTTCCACACGTTCCCGAGCGAGGTCACCGTGTTGAGGTCGACGCCGCCCGCCTGCGGGTCCGGCTTGCCGTCGGCGAACTTCGACGGGCCGAAGATCCCGACCGACTTCACGCCGAGGTCCCACAGCGCCGCCGCCGCGGTCACCTGCGCGACGATCCGCGTCGGCCGCTCGCCTTCGAGTTTCCGGCCGCGGTCGTCGGTGAACGACCAGGTCGCGCCCGCTCCCCGCGTGGGTGTCTCGTCCTGGTAGCCGCAGGCGGTCAGGAGGCCGGTGGCGCCGAGCGCCGCGGTGCCGGCGAGAAAGCCGCGTCGGGAGAGGTGCATGGAGATCTTCTTTCGCCGTCGAACCGGATTTCGTCGTTAGGCTAGCCTTCCCTTATCGTGGACGCCATGGTCCAGGTCACGGAGCGCGGCACGACCATGAGGACCAGCGTTTCCGTGAGAACGCTGGTCCTCGTGGGGTCCCTGACAGCGCTCGTCGCGGTCATCCTGCTGTCGATCGGCTTCGGCTCGAACCGCCTTTCGCTCGGCGAAGTCCTGCACGCCCTCTTCGCCTACGACGGGAGCTACAACGACGTCGTCGTCCGCGACGATCGCCTGCCCCGCACTGTGCTCGGCATCCTGGCCGGGATGGCGCTCGCGCTGGCGGGCTCGCTCATGCAGGCGATCACGCGCAACCCGGTCGCGGAACCCGGCCTGCTCGGCATCAACCACGGTGCCGCCGTCGCGATCGTGCTCGGCTCGACGCTGTTCTCGGTGACTTCGCCCGGCGAGTACGTCTGGTTCGCCTTCGCCGGGGCACTCGCGGGAACCGCGCTGGTCTCGGTGCTCGGCGGGACACGCGGCGCGACGAGCCCGCTGAGGCTGGTGCTGGCCGGTGTCGCCGTCCAGGCGGTGTTCGTCGGGATCAACCAGGGCATGCAGATGGTCAACACGCACAACCTGCAGGCCATGCGGTTCTGGCTGGTCGGTTCGCTGGTCAACCGGAATCTGGATCAGCTGTCGGTCTTGCTGCCGTTCTTCGTCGCGGGGGTGGTGATCGCGATCGTGCTGGCCCGCGCGCTGAACGCGCTGGCGCTGGGCGAGGACACGGCACGTGGTCTCGGCGCGAATCCGGCGCTCGTCCGCGTCGCAGGGATGGTCGCCGTCGGTCTGCTTTCGGCGTCGGCGACCGCGGCCTGCGGGCCGATCGCCTTCGTCGGACTGATGATCCCGCACGTCGTCCGCACGCTGATCGGCCAGGACGAGCGGTGGGTGATGCTGATTTCGGCGTTGCTCGGGCCGGTGCTGCTGCTCGGCTGCGACGTCCTCGGCCGCCTGCTCGGCTCGCCGGGGGAGATCCAGGTCGGCGTGATGACCGACGTCGTCGGCGGGATCGCGTTCGTGATCGTGGCCCGGCGCTTGAAGGCGGTGCGCCGATGACCGCGCTCGTTCGTCGTGAGTCCGGTGTGGACAGACGATCGGTGATCGTCGTCGCCGTGCTGGCCCTGGTGACGCTGACGCTCGTCGTGCTTTCCGTCGGCACCGGCGACTACGAGATGAGCCCCGGCGAAGTGCTCGCCACACTCGCGGGTTCGGGTACGAAGGCGCAGTACCTGGTCGTCATGGGACGGCTGCCGCGTGTACTGGTCGCGATCCTCGTCGGGGCCGCGCTGGCGCTGGCCGGGGCGGTCTTCCAGACGATCACCCGCAACCCGCTGGGCAGCCCGGACATCATCGGCTTCACGACCGGCTCGGCGACCGGCGGCATCGTGACCCTGCTGCTCGTCGGCTCCGGCCCGGGGCTCGTCTCCGTCGGCGCGCTGGTCGGCGGGCTGCTGACCGCGCTGGTCGTGATGGCCTTGTGCGCGCCGCACGGTCTGCTGAGTTCGCGGCTGGTGCTGCTCGGGATCGCGGTCAGCGCGGTGCTGGTCGGCGTGAACTCGTACCTGCTGGTGAAGGCGAATCTCGAAGCCGCCGCGCAGGCCGTCGGCTGGCTGGTCGGCGACCTCGCCGGCCGCGACTGGAGCTTCTTCGTGCCGCTGGCGGTCGCGGTGGCGGTGCTCGCCCCGATCGTGTTCTTCAACGGCCGCGCGCTGCGCATGCTGGAGATGGGCGACGACACCGCCACCGGTATCGGCGTCGACGTCCACCGCGTTCGGCTGACCCTGGTGCTGGTCGCGGTCGCGCTGGTGGCCGCCGCCACCGCCGCGACCGGGCCGCTGCCGTTCATCGCGCTCGCCGCGCCCCAGCTCGCGCGCCGGATGACGCGTCTGCCGGGGCCCAACCTGGCGGCTTCGGCCTTCGTCGGCGCGGCGCTGGTCGTCGCGGCGGACTACCTCGGCCAGCGGCTGCTGGGGTCCTCGCTGCTGCCCGCGGGCGTCGTGGCGGCAGCCCTCGGCGGTGCCTATCTGCTCTGGCTGCTGCTGCGTCGCAGGGCTTAGGTCAGCCGGGTCAGCTGCACCGAGACGTCCAAAGTGGACTGACCGCCACCGGTGAAGATGCCCTTGAGCGGTGGCACGTCGGCATAGTCGCGGCCGTACGCGACCCAGACGTGCCGCGGCCCGACCGGGATCGCGTTCGTCGGGTCGTAGGCCCACCAGCCGCCGGTCCACACGTCGACCCAGGCGTGGCTTTCGCCTTCGACCGTCTCGCCGAGCTTCGCCTCCGGTTTCGTGTGCAGATACCCGGAGACGTAGCGCGCCGGGACGCCGATCGCGCGCAGCATCACCAGCGTGACATGCGCGAAGTCCTGGCAAACCCCTTCGCGCGCACGCCACGCGTCGGTCGCCGTGCTGTGCACACCGGTCGTCCCAGGCTGGTACTTCAGCTGCTGGTTGACCCATTCGCAGACCGCGAGCACGGCCTCCGCGGGGTCGAGCCCCTTCCGCAGTTCACGCGCGACCTTCGTCAGCTCCGGATCGCGTGGCGTGTACGGCGTCGGCGTCAGGTACTCGGTGCGGTGGTCGACCACGGTGTCGCCGCGCAGGTCCTTCCACGTCGCCGAACGGACCGGCTCGCCTTCGTCGGCGGTCTCGACCACCGACGTCGCGAGCACGGTGAATTCGGTGTGCGGCGCGTGAAGGTCGAACGACGTCACGACGGTGCCCCAGTAGTCCGTGTACCGGTAAGCACGGGTCGCCGGCGTCGTCTCGACCCGGTTCACGACCGTGGTCTGCCGCCGGTCGGAGCGCGGGGTCAGCCGTGCCTCGTTGTACGACTGCGTGGCCGGGGTCGCGTACCGGTACCCGGTCCGGTGGGCCACCCGAAGCTGCCAGGTCACAGCGAAACCTCCGCACCGCTCCAGGCCACCCAAGGCGACGAATGGAAGTACTGCACCGAAACCGCGTCGCCGATGTCCTTGATCGAGGTCTGCAGGGCGCCGAGCCGTTTCGGCAGGTCCTCCAGCAGATCCGACGGCCGCAGGAACTCCAGCTCGCTGCGCGCGCGGCCGAGCTGCCGCAGCGCCTCGGACTTCTCGTTGGCACGCGAGTTGACACCGGGGTCCAGCCGCTCCAGGCATTCCTCGGCCTGGCGCAACGCGTGGAACACCGAACGCGGGAAGAGCGTGTCCCGCAACAGGAACTGCACGACCCGGCCGGCGTCGAGCGCGCCGCGATAGGTCCGCAGGTACGTGTCCTGCGCGCCCGCCGAACGGAGCACGGTGATCCAGCCGGGTGACGAAGCGCTGTCCTGGACTCGCGAGAGCAGCAGCCGCACCACCATGTCCGCGCGTTCGACCGACCGGCCGAGCACCATGAACAGCCAGCCGTCGTCACGGCTCATCGTCGAATCGGCGAGCCCGGCGAACATCGCCGCGCGCTCCTCCACGAAGGAGAGGAACGCGTGCGGCCCGGCGCGGCGCGCGTACCGCTGCCTGTCCGGCACCGCGTTCCACGTCGCGTTCAGGCATTCCCACAGCTCGGTCGAGACGACTTCGCGGGCGCCGCGCGTGTTCTCGCGGGCGGAGTTGATCGAACCGACGATCGACGCCGGATTGTCCTTGGCGTAGGCGACCAGCTCGGTCAGCTTCCACACGTCGAGCGTCTCCATGCCCTCCGGCGAGATGCCGAGGACGGCGAGCAGCTGGCGGCTCGCGTGGTCCGGGTCGACGCTCGCGTCTTCGAGCAGCTGATGCACGGAGACGTTGAGGATCCGGGAGGTGTCATCGGCGCGTTCGACGTACCGGCCGATCCAGTACAGCGATTCCGCGTTGCGGGCGAGCACATCAACCTCCCTTATGCCTGTTGCTGCTGCTGTTGCTGGGTGGTGGTCAGCTCCGGGCCCTGTTCGGCGATCAGACCGTCCACTTGGGACAGTGCGCCGAGTGCGGGCCGTTCCAGTTCCCGTTCCGCCGTCGAAGATCGCGGCGCGAGTACCCAGGTGTCCTTGGAGCCGCCGCCCTGCGACGAGTTGACGACCAGGCTGCCCTCCGGGAGCGCGACCCTGGTCAGCCCGCCGGGCAGGACGAAGATCTCCTTGCCGTCATTGACCGCGAACGGCCGCAGGTCGACGTGCCGCGGCGCCAGCCTTTCGTCCACTTTGGACGGGACGGTGGACAGCTGGACCACCGGCTGGGCGATCCAGCCGCGTTTGTGCGCCCGGACCTTCCGCTTCAGCGCGGTCAGCTCGGCCTGCGTCGCCTCCGGGCCGAACACGATGCCGTACCCGCCCGAACCTTCGACCGGTTTGATCACCAGCTCGTCCATATGCTGCATGACGTGGTCGAACTCGTCCGGCAGCCAGCACCGGAAGGTGTCGACGTTGGGCAGCAGCGGCTTCTCGTTGAGGTAGTACTTCACCATCTCGGGCACGTAGGTGTAGACGAGCTTGTCGTCACCGACGCCGTTGCCGACCGCGTTCGCGATCACCACGTTGCCCGCGCGCGCCGCGTTGAGGATGCCGGCCACGCCGAGCACGGAATCCGGCCGGTAGTGCACCGGATCGAGGAACTCGTCGTCGATCCGCCGGTAGATGACGTCGACCTGCCGTTCGCCCTCGGTGGTGCGCAGGTAGACGACGTTGTCCCGGCAGAACATGTCGCGGCCCTCGACCAGCTCGACGCCCATCAGCCGGGCCAGCAGCGAATGCTCGAAATACGCGGAGTTGTGCACGCCGGGGGTGAGCACGACGACCATCGGGTCGGCGACGTTCGCCGCGGCCGCCGCCCGGAGCGCGCGCAGCAGATGCGAGGCGTAATCGCCGACCGGGCGCACCCGGTGCTGGGCGAACAGGTCCGGGAACACGCGCGCCATCGTGCGGCGGTTCTCCATCACGTACGACACGCCGGACGGGTTGCGGAGGTTGTCCTCCAGCACCCGGAAGGTGCCCTCCTCGTCGCGCACCAGGTCCACACCGGACACATGGATGCGGACGCCGTTGGGCGGATTGATCCCGAACGCCTCGCGCTGGAAATGCTCGCAGGAGGTGATCAGCCGTCGCGGCAGAACGCCGTCACGCAGGATCTGCCGGTCGCCGTAGACGTCGGCGAGAAAGGCTTCGAGCGCGCGGACCCGTTGCGCCACACCGCGTTCGAGTTTGCTCCATTCGGCGGTGGTGATCACGCGCGGCACCAGGTCGAGCGGGAACGGGCGTTCCTGGCCCGACAGTGAGAACGTGATGCCCTGGTCCACCATGGCCCGGTCGATCGCCGCCGACCGGGACGAAAGGTCCGCCGACGTCAGCGCGGAGATCGATTCGTACAGCGCGCGATACGGCTGGCGGACCGTGCCGTCGGCGGTGAACATCTCGTCGTACGCGCCCGCGTGTGGCCGCGACGGCGAAAGATAGCCGTCGAACTGCGCCCCGGGTTTCGCCGCGCGCCGGGCCGACGTCGTCGTCCGCGGGCGGCGGCCCGCAGGGGGGAGACGGGGCGCCGAGTTGTTGTTCATGGGGTCATCGTGACCCATGGACCCCGTCCGGCGCGAGATGCCCCGGTTGGCTTGGTGGAATGATCAGCCTGATGCTAGCCTCGCCGGGCGTATTCAAACCTGACTGGGGGAAGGTTGGATTCTGTTCGGCGTTTCGCCATGCGTAAAACTCGTTGACTCGCGTATTGCCTGCTGGATGAGCAGGCTCTGAATTTCACCTGCAATTTACAAGGGGAATTGTGAAGAATCTTGTGAAGACGTTCATCGTGGCCGGTGCCGCAGTGGCGGCGTTGGCCGTTCCGGGTGTCGCGATGGCAGCTCAGGACGGTGCCGCGGCGCCGTCGACCAGTGTCGGCGTAGCGGATGTCACGAGTCGTTGGTGCGGTCACAACTACGATAGCTGTATCCGTGAGCGGAGCGAATTCGCCCGGTATTACAACGTCGGGCCGCTCGAGTACTTTCCTGTCGACCCCAGTTGTGCGGGTATCTGCTACAACGGCTACAGGTTCCAATATTGGCCCAAGTAGATAGGGCGGCGGTGGGGCGCTTCGGCGCCCCACCGTGTTTCCCGTGCTGGGCCGGTTGAACCTCTGTCGGGACCCACCGGGACCGAGGTCGGCTCCCTCCCGTTGTCGGGACGATCTTCGCTGGAAACAGCGCTGTAACGTCTCGGTGCTGTGCTTGCCGCCGGATGAGTGGCACTATGCATGCTCTCGACACATGGGAACTACAAGGAGTGACGACGTGGCCCGATTGAAAGCGCTCGCCCTGATCCCGGCGCTCGCCCTAGCCGCGGGTGCGCTGACCGCGTGTGGCGAAGAAGGTGGGCAGAGCACCGCGGCCGGTGGCGTCCAGCTCGTCGCCTCCGGCAAGCTCACCACCTGCACGCACCTGCCCTACCAGCCGTTCCAGGTCAAGCAGGGCGACAAGATCGTCGGCTTCGACGTCGACCTGGTCGACCTCGTGGCGAAGAAGCTGGGTGTCGAGCAGAGCATCGTCGACATCGCCTTCGAGAACATCGAGTCCGGCGAGGCGATGAACACGGGCCAGTGTGACCTCGCCGCCGCCGGGATGACGATCAACGACAAGCGCAAGGCGAAGTTCGCCTTCTCCGACCCGTACTTCGAGGCGTCGCAGGCGCTGCTGGTCAAGACCGGTTCGCCGATCAAGGACCTGAGCAACGTCGCCGGCAAGAAGATCGGCGTCCAGTCGGCCACCACCGGCGCCGACTACGGCAAGGAAAAGGCCGTCGGCGCCGAGATCGTCACCTTCGACGACCTCGCGCTGCTGGAGCAGGCGGTGAAGAGCGGCCAGATCGACGCGGGCATCAACGACAACGGTGTGCTCTACGACTTCGTGAAGACGAACCCGGACACGACCGTCGTCACGGAGTTCAAGACCAACGAGTTCTACGGTATCGGCGTGAAGTCGGGTAACACCGCCCTCGTCAACCAGGTCAACGAGGTCCTCAAGGCTTCGGTCGCCGACGGCTCGTACGCGCAGATCTACCAGAAGTGGTTCGGCAAGGCGCCGACCTGGCAGCCGGGCAGCCCGGCCGCCGGTTGATAATCCGTCCTCTGTGGCCGGTGCCCAGTGCACCGGCCACAGGCTTGTCACCACCTGTTTGAGGAGAGAAATGGCTCTGAGCCGCCGCCAGCGACGATCGGCGTTCCGGTGGGCGCAGTACGGTCTGCTGCTGGTGATCGTCGTGGTGTTCGCGCTGCTGGCCGACTGGGGACGGCTGGGCAAGGCGTTCTTCGACCTCGAAGTCGCCGCGAAGCAGTTCCCGGACGTCATCACCGTCGCACTGAAGAACACGATCGTCTTCACCGCGCTGGGCTTCGCGCTCGGCCTCGGCCTCGGGCTCCTGCTCGCGCTGATGAGACTGTCCTCGGTCGGCCCGTACCGCTGGTTCGCGCGCGGGTACATCGAGTTCTTCCGCGGCCTGCCCGCGCTGCTGATCTTCCTGGCGGTCGGTGTCGGGGTGCCGATCGCCTTCCCCAACGTGTTCCTGCCGCGGAACGTGTCGATCATGCTGGCGCTGGGCATCGTGTCGTCGGCCTACATGGCGGAGACCATTCGCGCCGGTATCCAGGCGGTGCCGCGCGGGCAGGTCGAGGCCGCGCGTTCGCTCGGCATGTCACCCGCCCGCACGATGATCACCGTCGTGATCCCGCAGGCATTCCGGATCATCCTGCCGCCGCTGGCCAACGAGCTGATCATGCTGACGAAGGACTCTTCACTCGCGTTCCTGCTCGGCACCACCCCGGCGCAGCAGGAACTCGCGCAGTTCAGCCGTCAGGCGCTGCTTGAGGCCAAGGGCCTGACCCCGATCGTCGTCGCCGGTCTGTGCTACCTCGTCATCACCATTCCGCTGTCGATCCTGCAGCAGCGGCTAGAGAAGAAATACGGAGCCGGAGTGCCCGGCGGAGGAACGGTATGAGCACCCAGACGATCGTCGAAGTTTCGGGACTGCACAAGGCGTTCGGCGAGCTCGAGGTGCTCAAGGGCATCGACCTGGAGGTCCAGCGCGGCCAGGTCGTCTGCATCATCGGCCCGTCGGGTTCCGGCAAATCGACGCTGCTGCGCTGCGTCAACCTCCTCGAGGAACCGCAGCAGGGCAAGATCGTGGTCAACGGCAGCGAGATCACCGACCCGGACGTCGACATCGACGGCGCCCGCACGAAGATCGGCATGGTCTTCCAGTCGTTCAACCTCTTCTCGCACCTGAGCGTGCTCGAAAACCTCACCGTCGCTCAGCGCAAGGTGTTGAAGCGCGGCAAGGAAGAGGCGGAGCGCGTCGCGCGGGAAAACCTCGCGAAGGTCGGGCTGGCGGAGAAGGAGTCTTCGCTGCCGACACAGCTTTCCGGCGGGCAGCAGCAGCGCGTCGCGATCGCCAGGGCGCTTTCGATGGATCCCGACGTCATGCTGTTCGACGAGCCGACGTCGGCGCTGGACCCCGAACTGGTCGGCGACGTCCTCGCGGTCATGCGGCAACTCGCGCAAGAGGGCATGACGATGCTCGTCGTCACGCACGAAATGCAGTTCGCGCGTGAAGTGGCCGACATCGTGCTGTTCATGGACGGTGGTGTCGTCGTCGAGCAGGGCTCGCCGGACCAGGTGATCGGGGACCCGCAGGAGGAGCGCACGAAGACGTTCCTCTCGCGGGTCCTGAACCCGAACCACCAGGGCTAGCGTCCGCGAAGCTGCGACTCCAGCTGGACGACCTTCGCGACGATTTCGTGCGGCCCGGCGCCCATGAGGCTCACCCAGCCCTTGGCGTCCGGGCCGAACACGACGCGGCCGTGTTCGGTGTCCATCCAGCCCGGCGGCCTTTCGACGCGTTTCCGGTTGCCGCCGCCGTCACGGATGGCGACGTAAAGCCGTCCGAAGAAGGTGTACGGCGACCGGATCCACTGGAGGATCTTCTTGGCGTCGCGGATGCTCGGGCCGGTGCCGGTGAGCATTTCGCCCTTCATCAGGACCTGAAGATCGGCTTCCGAGCAGTTCAAGGACGGCGTGCGCGCGGCGGGCGCCTCGGGGAGCAGACCGGTGAAATCCTGCGCCAGCGTGTCCGGCCGCGTCGGTGTCAGGTAGACGACCTTGTCGACCAAAACGACGTTGACCGCTTCCCGGCCACTGCCCGCGGCGCGAACCGTCCGTTCCCGTCCCTCGGACTTCACCCACGAGTAGTACTCCACGGCCGGCCGCTGCAGAAAACGCAGCGTGTCGAGGAATTCGTCGTCGATCTTGCCTCGCCTGAGCAGTCCTTGTCTGTCCAATTCGGACTGCGCGGTGGCGGCGAGCTCGCGCCGTTCCTCGGGCAGATACCACTGCGCGCCGCGGACGAGCGTCGGATGGATGTCGCCGAGATTGTGGTGGTCCAGCAAGGTTTCGTAGGTCTGGAGCGTCAGTTCGACGGGTTTCTGCAGCACGTTACGCGCCGATCACCGGCGGAACCGGCTTGTCACCGTCGTAACCGCCGAAGAGGGAGTCGCCGTCCTCTTCCTGCAGCGTGATCTTGCGCTGGTGCTCCTCGTCCTCGCCGCCCTTGCCCTTGCCCGCACCGGCGCCCATCCCGCCGCCGCCCATACCCGGCGCGCCGGCACGACCCGCCGCCGCGGCGCCGCCCGCCGGCGTACCGCGCATCGGCCCTTCACCGGGCATCGCGGCGCCGACGCCGCGACCGGGCCCCATGCTTCCCGGCCCGCCCGTCGACCCACCCGGCCCGAAACCGCCGCCGGGCCCGAAACCGCCGCTGAAACCGCCCGATCCCGGCCCGAATCCGTTGCCGCCACCGGGCCCGCTCCCTGGCCCGGGACCGAACGCGGGCGGTCGGTGGTCGCCCGGCCGCACCTGAGTTTTCGGGTCCCAATGGGACAGTTGGGTCCGATCGTTCGGCTGCGGTGACGGAACCGGACGCGGCATCTGCGGCACCCTCGGCGCCGGCGGAACCTGCGGCGGCCTCGGCGCCTGATACCCCTCGGCCCCCGGAGGCGCGCTGTACGAACTCGGCCCGCCGGTGTACCCACCCGGACCACTGTGCCGCCCGGAGTCGCCCGGCCCGCCGCTGAACCCGCTGACCTTGGTCTGCCCGGGATCGATCGGATCCGGCGTGATCGGCCCCGCCGAAACGTTCGGATCATGTGCGGCGGGATAAACCGGCGCGAGCGACTGCTGCCGCGGCTGGGTGCTCTGGTAGTACGGCTCGTAGATCTCGACGTTGTGCTTGGTGTCCGAGTCGAACTTCGCCGCCGCGATCTCGTCGTCACTCGCGCCGATGGACAGGATGTCGCCGGGCCCGTTGTCCCCCGCGCGCTCCTTCTCGACCGGGCGGACATTGCCGCGCGTGTAATGGAAAGAGGCGTTCTGGTCGTACATCGACTGGCGGGCGCGATCCATGTTCTCGCCGGCGATCTTGGAGGTCGCGATGAGCGGGGCGAGGCCTGCTGTTCCGCTGTCGGCGGCCTTGCCCTTCCAGAAGGAAGTCAGCGCCGTTTGGCTGGTCTCCATGGCCTTGCTGAAGTTTTCATGGAACACCATCAACTTGTGTGAGGCGACCTGCGCCTTGTCGAGGGTCTCCGTCGTGGACGGATTGGCGTTGAGTTTGGTGAATATCTCCCAGCCGCTATAGGTCATGGCCTAAGCTCCTTTGAGCTTCTTGATCGCTGCGGCAGCAACCTTGGTAGCGAGACCACAGGGATCGGACAGCATGGGGTTTCCAGTGGCCAGGAGCGGCGTGACCGTATAGGTAAGGTCGTCACGTACGCCTACCGCGAGTACGCACCGCCCCTTGCCTTCTCCGCCGTTGTCGTAGATGACGCCTGGATATCCTTCGATCGAGTCGATCGGCTTGAAGGTGGAGAGCCCGCCCTGCGCGTGTTTCGCGTAGAGGCTGCTCAGCCCCTCCTTATTGCCAGGCAGAAGGCCTGCGGTCACGCTGCTTGGCCCGGCTTCGAAGATCCAGCCGCAGCTTTTTCCGAAAGTCCCGTCGTCGACCTCTGTCTTCTCGACCTTTCCGCCGAGTTCCTCGATCTGAGCGGTGGCCACCGTGCTACACGGGTCCGATTCGGCTTGAGTGGTGTTCAGAATCGGATTCGTCACAGCAGGAGCGCCGTTCGCCGGTAGCCGGGCCGACGTGGGCGCGGTCGGGGCGGCTGAGGTCGCATCGCCCGTCTTCGGATCGCTGCATCCGCTCATCAGCAGCAAACCGCTCACTGCGGCTACGGACACGAACTTCCTGGCGTGGGGCATCAGTCGGCCTTCCCGATCTGGCGGAGTGCGTCGATGGCTGCTTGATCCTGGTTCTGGTACGCAGTCCGGATTTGCCTCAAAGTGTCCAGGTACGAGTTCGTGTAGTCCCAGGCCCCCTGCATGAAGGCCTGGTAGGAGCTTCCCGAGTTGTTCGCAGCGGCCGTGTATCTCTCGCTGCCGACTTCATGGCCCGGCGGCTGGATCTGATTCAGTACGTCGGCCTCGCGACGTGCCTTCCGGAAGTCGCTCTCGAGGCAGTCTTCGAGGGACTTGATCACGGCGTCCATAGCGGCAGGATCGAACTCCCAGCCACCATTCGCCGAGGCGGCTGCGAAGTCGGCCTTCGCTTGTCCGCTGCCCAGTTCGCCGTAATTCGGCGGCGGAGGGGACGGCGGGGGCGGCGGCGCTGCGGCAGCGCCCTGAATCAACCCCGAGTTCGGAGGAGGCGCCTGCGGCCCCGGCCCGTTGATCTGGTCGTAGACCCCTTGGGGGCCGCTTCCTGGTCTCGTCATTTCGTGCCTCCCCGCACGGGTCGCGATGGGGCGCGACCTACCCGTAGTTCCCCGATGACTCCGATCGGTGACGATAGCAGCAGGTAAACCGTTGATCAGCCCCTTCGTGAAAGATCACCATCGAAAGATGGGAAGTCGGCGTGATTTGTCTTGACTCCGGTGAGTGACCGCGGCGGTGAAACAGGACACCGGCGGCGAATCCGCCCAAGATCACCACCGCGGACGCAAACGGCCTGTTCCAGCACCCGAGGCGGCCGTTCTGCCGTCGCGATCCCGTGGCAGGTTCCGGTCCACTGTCCCGGGCCACTTGCGAACCCCGTGCGTGATCGGCTTCGCTGGGGGCCGAGGAACGACGGGGGAGGGAAGCGAAACGATGCCGGGTTTTCGGCGCAACAACGGGCCGCGCGATCCGGGGGAAGGTGACCAGAACGGCGACACGTCCTTGCCGCCGCTCGACCCGTTCGACCCGAACCCCGACAAGCGGTACGAGGTTCCGGCGTCCGAGCTGATGAAGCCGGGGACGACGGGGCTGCTCCGGTGGCGCCGCCAGGCGACCAACGCGCCGATCGTGCAGGTCGAGGACGCGTACATCACCGGGACGCTCGATCTGCGCGCCGCCGACATCAAGTATCTGTTCCGGTTCGAGCGGTGCCGGTTCGAGCATCCGCCGGACGTCCGTGAGGCGCATCTGCTCGGGCTCGTGTTCCGCAAGTGCTGGCTGCCCGGGCTCAAGGCGCGCAACCTCCGCACCCGCAACGATGTCCGCCTCATCCGCAGTGTCGTGCACGTCGACGCCGAGCACGAGATCGAGGAGACCACGGTTCAGCGCGGCGACGACCGCGAGCGCGGGATGCCGAACGCGGCGGTCAATCTCACCGACGCGGTCATCGAGGGTTCGGTCGTGCTGACCCGCACGGTGATCACGCATCCTCGCGGCAAGGCGATCCAGGCCGACCGGGTCAACATCGTCGGTGCGTTGCTGGCGTATCGGTTGGTGGCCAACGGAGAAGTCCGAATCCCGGGTATGCGGGCCGGTGGTAACGTCAACTTCTCCGGCGCGACGCTGAACAACCGGGACGGCTTCGCGCTCAACGGCAACGGAATCCACATCGGCGGCAGCCTGTTGTGCGAGGTGGACAACTACGGGCCCGCCGCGCAGCGGAAACGCTTCTCCGCCAGTGGGATCATGTACTTGCCGAGCGCCACTGTGGACAGTGACATCATCTTGCGCGAGGCCAAGCTCTCGGTGAACCAGTCCGGGCCGATCGTCGTCGACGCGTGGAAATCGAACGATCCGTACATCGATCCGCGGCCCGCGTTGGTCGCGGATCGCTCGACGGTCAACGGGAACCTCGAGCTGAGCGACGGCATGCAGGCCACCGGGACGCTGCGGATGGTCAACGCCCGCATCGGCGGTTCGCTGCGGTTGGCGGGCGCCGAGGTCCAGGTCGTCCGCGGGCAGAGCATTCCTTACTACGACCGCGCCATCCACCTCGACGGGACAACCATCGGCGGTGATCTGGAGGCGACGAGCCTGCGGGTGCCGTCCGGGCAGTTGCGCATGGCCGACATCACCGTCGGTGGCAACGTGCTGGCGTGGAATTCGATGTTCCTGCACCCGCGCCGCGACGTCTTTTCCGCGCGGCGCGCGAAGATCGCGGGCAACTTCCAGCTCACGGACGCGACCGTTCAGGGCACCTTGCGGTTGCAGGGCGCCGAGATCGGCGGCAGCGTGAACCTCTTCGGCACGAGCTTGACCGAGCCCGGCGCGCGCACGCGGACCAGCTACTCGCTGGACGTCCGCACCGCGCGGATCGGCCGGGATCTGATCCTCACCGAGAACAAGGAACGTCCGTTCGTCGCGCAGGGCGGGGTCAACCTCGACGGCGCGCAAGTCGCACGACGCGTCGACTTCCGCGGCGCGCGACTTGGTTCCCTGCCGCAGCACGGGATCGCGCTCGACGGCAGTGACGTGTCCGCCGACGAATTCCTGCTCACGCCCGCCGTCCCACCGGACGGCCGGATCGTGCTGCGCAGGGCGCATTGCGGGACGTTGGGCGACAACGAGGCGTTCTGGGCGTCGGCGACGGGGATCGAGCTGGAGGATTTCCGTTACGACGCACTGCAAGAGGACATCGCGCTCGATGACGACCGGGCGATCGACCATCGGATCGTGTTGCTGCGCAAGGCGATGGACGGTTACCGACCGGGCCCCTACGACCAGCTGGCGGCGACGCTGCGCGCGTCCGGTAATGAAGAGCACGCCTCCACGGTGCTGCTGAAGAAACAGCAGTTCCGGTACGAGGCGCTCGCCAAGGGCTTCAAGTTCTTCGGGCCCGGCGTGCACGTGTGGAGCTGGTTGCAGCGGTCGATGGTCGGCTACGGCTTCCGTCCGGTGCGTGCGCTCGGCTGGCTGTTGACGTTGTTGGTGCTGGGCAGTCTGTGGTTCGGGTTCGGGGTCGACGACTGCGTCACCAAGCCCAATCTCACGGTGAGCGGGCCGCGCTGCCTGGTCAACCAGGACGACACCGGGCTGCAGTGGAACCCGGTGCTGTACACGATCGACCTGCTGGTCCCGATCGTCGACTTCGGCAACAAGTCGCGCTGGTACATGCACGGCATGGACAACTGGGTCGCGGCCGGGTTCACCGCGTCGGGCTGGGTGCTGGCGACCACGGTCGCGGCCGGGATCAGTCGCATGCTCCGTCGGGACAACTGAGGGTATTTCACATACCCTCAGTACGGAGGTATGTCATGACAGAGCCCAGCGCCACCGGAAAGATCGCGATCGCCGCCCCGCCCGAGAAGGTGTATTCACTGGTCAGTGACCCGGGTGCGCTCGCGGGCATGGCCGAGGAATACGAGGGGCACCGCTGGGTCGGCGCCGCGGGGGCCGCCGTCGGCGCCAAGTTCCGCGGCCGAAACCGCCGTGGGCTCCGCCGCTGGAGCACGCTCTCGACGATCACGGACGCCGACGAGGGCAAGCGGTTCGCGTTCGAGGTGACCACCGTCGCCGGTCTTCCCGTCGCGCGCTGGCAGTACGACATCGAGGCGTCGGGCGACGGATGCGTGGCGGTCGAGAGCACGTGGGACCGGCGGCCGGGCTGGCTGCGCGGGCCGACGTCGCTGTTCACCGGGGTCTGGAAGCGGGACGACGCCAACCGGGCGAACATCGCCGCGACGCTGGCCCGGCTGAAGGCCGCCGCCGAGTCCTGACCCATACCACGGCCGGCCCCGGATCACCGAAAAGAGCAAGGGACCTTTGCTACCACGTGGGGCACATGTGGTGACACACGACGCTCGACGCCGCCACATCTAGCGGCCCCGCCCCGCAAACTCAAGTCATGAACGGACCGTTCATTCGACGAACCGCGACCAGAACTCGACGTGCCGCGGCCCGCCCTCCGGCGGCGGGCCCAGCGGCTGGCCGCAGAAGTCGTGCTGCAGGTATCCCCGCAGGTCGTAGCCGTAATAGACGATGTCGGTCTGATACACCGACAGCACCGGATAGCCCGTGCTCCCGGCGATCCCGGGCAGATACCGGTGCCCGCAGACGGGTACCAGCTGCGGCGCGAGCGCCAGGTGCGATCGCGCCCGTGAAAGCGCGTCGGCGAGGTCGATCGGGCGCATGCCCCAGTCCGGCAGCCAGAAGCCGTTGTGTTCGACGTCGTAAAGCACCCCGTCGACCGGCCAGTCCAGGCGTTTTCGCAGCTGGTCGGGGTTGCCGCAGCGCCAGTCCGGCCAGCGGTCGCCGATCGGCACCCCGGCGGACAGGAACGTCCGGTGGTCGGCGGCGAACCGGAAGCCGAAGCGGGCTTCGACGTCGTCGAGCTCGGCCTCGCTCAACCCGGGACGCACGGGTTCGGCCAAGCTCGCCTGGAGGTCGTGTGCCTCCTCGATGGTGAAGGCGTGCTCAACAGTGGACATGTGTTCGAGCCTAAATTGCGCAACGCGAAGGCGCCTTCCCTTTTAACACCACTCCCTCATCACCCACATGGGCCTCCTCCCGAGGGGTGAGCTCGCCCTCTCAACGCCTGGACCTCGGAACAGCACGGCCACGCGTGTAGTTCACTCATGTCGTGACTTCCCCACGAACGCAGTCCCGTGTGCGCGCGCCCGAGCTCGCCGGTGACGGGTGGCTCAACACCGGCGGCGAGCGGATCACGCTCGCCGGGCTGCGCGGCCGCGTCGTCCTGCTGGACTTCTGGACCAGCGGCTGCATCAACTGCCTGCACGTGCTGGACGAGCTGCGCCCGCTGGAGGCCGAGTTCGCCGACGTCCTGGTGACCATCGGCGTGCATTCGCCCAAGTTCCTGCACGAGGGCGAGGCGGCCGCGATCGAGGCCGCCGTGCGGCGTTACGAGGTGCACCACCCGGTCCTCAACGACCCGAAGATGGCCACCTGGTCGCAATACGCGGTCAAGGCATGGCCGACGTTGGTCGTCGTCGACCCCGAGGGTTACGTCGTCCACGTCGCCGCCGGCGAGGGGCACGCCGAGGCACTGCGCCGGGTGATCGCCGACCTCGTCGCGACCCACGAGGCCAAGGGCACGCTCCGCCGCGGCGGCAGTCCGTACGTCCCGGCCGAGGAGCAGCGCACCGAGCTGCGGTTCCCGAGCAAGGCCGTCACGACCGCCGAAGGCCGCATCCTGGTCGCCGACACGGGCAACCACTCCATCGTCGAGTTCGCCTCCGACGGTGAGACGATCATCCGCCGCTTCGGCAGCGGCGAGCGCGGCGCGCAGGACGGGCCGTTCGACCTGGCGAGTTTCACCGAGCCGTCCGGGATCACCCTGTTGCCGTACGAGGTCGCCGAACGCGCGGGCTATCACGCCGTCGTCGCCGACACGGCCGGTCACCGGCTGCGCGGTATCGACCTGATCACCGGCGAGGTCTCCACGGTCGCCGGCACCGGCCGCCAGTGGCGCGACGGCGTCGACACCGGCAAGGCGCTCGACATCGACCTCACCAGCCCTTGGGACGTCGCCTGGTGGGGTCCCGCGGGCGGCGTCGTGGTCGCCATGGCGGGCAACCACACGCTGAGCGTGTTCGAGCCGGTCTCGGGCACCATCCGCCGCTTCGCCGGCACGACCGTCGAAGGTCTGCGTGACGGCGACGTCCACGAAGCGTTCTTCGCGCAGACGTCCGGCCTGACGCCCGACGGGCAGAAGCTGTGGCTCGCGGACGCGGAGACGTCGGCGTTGCGCTGGATCCAGCCCGAGGGCGAGACGTTCACCGTGCACACCGCGGTCGGCGTCGACCTGTTCTCCTTCGGCCACGTCGACGGACCCGCCGACAAGGCGCTCTTGCAGCATCCGCTCGGCCTCGCCGTGCTGCCGGGCGACACCGTCGCGATCGCCGACACCTACAACGGCGCCATCCGCCGCTACGACCCGCTCACCCGCCAGGTGACCACGCTCGCGACCGGGCTCGCGGAGCCGTCCGGCCTGCTGGTGCACGACGGCGAACTGCTGGTCGTCGAGTCGGCCGGTGGCCGGATCGGGCCGGTGCCGCTCGGGGAGCAGGCCGTGGCCGGGGACGCGCACGCGGTCCGCCGTCCGCCGACCGTGCTCGCGCCGGGTGAGCTGGAGTTCTCCGTCGTCTTCACCCCGCCGCCCGGCGAGAAGCTCGACGACCGCTTCGGCCCGTCGACGCGGCTGGAGATCAGCGCGTCGCCGCCGGAACTGCTCGCCGACGGCGCCGGGGTGGGCACGGACCTGTTCCGCAAGCTCCGCTTCGCCGAGGGCGTCACCGGAGGGGTTCTGCAGGTCGTCGCACAGGCGGCGAGCTGTGACGACGGAGGTGAGCATCCCGCCTGCCGCATCACCCGCCAGGACTGGGGCGTGCCGGTGCGGTTCGAAAACGGCGGAGAAAGCGTGCTGAGCCTGGTCATGGCGGGCGACCCGGGTAAGTAGAGTCGTACCTGTGTCAGAGCGGCCGAAACTCGAGATTCAGATGCTGCAGGACAGGGTGCTCGTGAAGCTGTCCCCCGAGGACGGGGAGCGCCGAAGTTCGGGCGGCATCGTCATCCCCGCCACCGCGCAGGTGGCGCGGCGGCTCGCGTGGGGTGATGTACTGGGCGTGGGCAACAGTGTGCGGAACGTCAAGACCGGCGACCGCGTGCTGTTCAACCCGGACGACCAGCACGAGGTCGAGATCCAGGGCGAGGGGCACCTGGTGATGCGGGAACGCGACATCCACGCCGTGGCGACCGAACGGACCGAACACGGCACGGGGTTGTACCTGTAACTCGAGCCACGGGAGGGGCGGTGAGGGGCGGTGCGCGAAGACCATGACGAGCCGGGCGCCGACCTGTTCACCGACGATCTCCTTTCGGCCCCGGAAACCGACGAGGGCCTGGTAGACGAGCTCTTCGAGGGCGACAGGGTGGTGCATCCGCCGCCGACGCCCGCGTCGAAGTTCCGCAAGGGCCTCGGCAAGGCCCTCATGGTCACCGGCGTGCTCATGGGCCTGTTCGTGCTCCTGTACGCGGTCGATCTGATCGTCAGCGCCGGGGACGTCCCGCGCGGCGTCACGGTCGCGGGGATCGACGTCGGCGGTCTCACGCACAAAGAGGCCGAGTCGAAGCTTCGCCGTGAGCTGGAGCCGAGGCTGATCGAGCCGGTCCGGGTACGCGCGGGAGACGTCCGCACGGTGCTGTACCCGACGTCGTCCGGTCTCGGCCTGGACTGGCCGCAGACGCTGGGCCGCGCCGGTCATCAGCCATTGAGCCCGTACACGCGGCTGATGTCGTTCTTCACCAGCCGCGAGGTCGGCGTCGTCACCTGGACCGACGGGCCGAAGCTCGAAAAGGCCGTCTCGGACCTCGCCGCCACGAAGCTGAACCGCCCGCCGGTCGAAGGGAACATCACCTTCCAGCCGGTCGCGGGCACCGACGGCGGCGTCGTCCCGGCCGCGGTCGAACCGCGCAACGGGCAGACCCTCACCGACCTCAAGGAGGCCGTCACCGCGGTCACCGATGGCTGGCTGAGCGACAACGGTGTCGAGTTCAAGGTGAACGTCGCGCCGGTTAAGGCGACTTCGCCCGGTGTACACGCGGCGCTCGTCAAGATCGTCGTCCCGGCCGTCGCGAAGCCGCTGGTCATCCGCGGCGAAGGCAAGGACGCGACACTGAAACCGGACGTGATCGCGGGCTCCTTCCAGTTCGCCGCGCGCGACGACGGCAACCTCGAAGTCCGTATCGACCAGGGCAAACTGCGGGCGGTGGCGCAGCCGCAGCTCAAGGAGACCGAGACCGACGGTGCGGACGCGCAGATCGTCTTCGTCGGCGACAGGCCGGCGGTCCAGCCGTCGAAAGACGCGAGGAAGGTCAACTGGGACCTCACGTTCTCCTCACTGACCTCGACGCTCGCCAAGAGCGAAGAGCGGGAGCTGAAAGCGGTCTACGACGCCAGCAGCCCGGCCGTCAGCACCGAGGCGGCGAACGTCCTCGGCATCAACGAGGTCATCGGCGAGTTCACGACGTCGGGTTTGAGCGGGCCGGCGATGACGAACGTGCAGGCGCTGGCCACCAGGGTGTCCGGTGCCATCGTGAAGCCGAACGAGCGGTTCAGCCTCGGCGCGCGGTCCGGGCCGAGGACGGCGGACGCGGGCTACGTGCCCGCCCCGGTGAACGAGGACGGCACCGGCCCGGTCGTGGTCGGCGGCGGTGTCTCGCAGCTCGCGACGACGCTCTACAACGCCGCGTACCTGGCGGGCCTCGCCGACGGCGGTCATGTGGAACACGACAACTACCTCGACCGATACCCGGTCGCGCGCGACGCCAAGGCGATCAACACCGACGGGTCGCCGGTCGATCTGCAGATCGTCAACGACGCCCCGACCGGGATCGCGCTCCAGGTGATCCCCGCGAACGGCTCGGTGACGGTGCGGATCTGGGGTACGAAACGGTTTTCGGTGCAGAGCGTCGCCGGCGAGAGGCACTCCTACGTCCCTCAGCCGGTGCAGATGGGGTCGGGGCCCGGCTGCGTCCCGGATCCCGGCGCGGCCGGGTTCAGCACGTCGGACACCCGCGTGCTCGTCGACGTCGTCACCGGTACGGAGGTCCGCCGGGAGACCCGCAACGCGACCTACTCGCCGAGGACCGCGATCATCTGCGCCTGAGCTTCACCGCAGCACCATGCAGCCTCGCGCCTCGAAGTCCGCGAGCCACGGAGGTTCGCGTAGCTCCTTGTTCCACCGCAGATCCAGTTTGTCCAATTTGGACAGCCGCGTGATGGACTCCGGCAGCGAGGTGAGCCGGTTCTCCCGCAGGTCGAGCTGACGCAGCTCGCTCAGGTCTCCGATGGAGGACGGCAAGGTGGTCAACCGGTTCTTTCGCAGATGCAGTTCGCGTAACGCGGAAAGCGTCCCCATCGATTCCGGGATCCCGGTCAATCCGTTGCCGTACAAGCGGAATTCACGCAACGACGTCAGGCCGGACAGATCCTCCGGAAGGGTGGAGATGCGATTGTCCGTGCACCCCAGGTATTTCAGCCGTCCGAGCGAACACAGCGCGGCGGGGAACTCGGTCAACCGGTTGTCGCTCACGTAGAGGTATTCCGTCAGCCCTGAAAGCTCGCCGAGTTCGTCCGGCAGGACGGAAAGTTCGTTGTGCCCCAGATCCAGCGTGTGCAGATTCCGCAAGGCGCCGATGGCGGGTGGGACGGAGGTCAGCCGGTTGGTGGCCAGATTCAGCACGCGGAGCCCGGAAAGCGACCACAGCTCGTCGGGAACGGACGTCAGCCGGTTGTCGTACAGATCCAGGTACTCCAGCGTCGCCGGGAGGGAGATGCCGGACAGGGAGGTCAGCCCCTGGCCACCGAGTTCGAGCCGAGTGGTCACAGGGGCCGACCGTAGTCCTGGGTCAGGTCGCGGCGCGATGCCCGCCCTTGATCTTGGCGTAGATCGCGGCCGCGGCGATGACGCCGACGATGGCCGCGCCGACCTGGAAGGCGTGCCGGATCCAGTCGATGCCCGCGGTGTCGCGGACGCCGAACACGCCGGCCAGCCAGTTGCCGATGAACGCGGCGACGATGCCGACGACGATCGTCAGCCACATCGGGATCTTCTGATCGCCGGGCGCGATCATCCGGCCGATGACGCCGAGGATCAGCCCGACCACGATCGTGGTGATGATGCCCCAAAGGCCACCCAACATGGTCCCTCCTTCGCTGGAGAATCGAGTGAACCCACGGTGACACCGAAACCGGCTCGTCGCGCCTCAAGACCCCTTACCGGGTGACACCGCGGCGTCCGTAGAGGTTGGCGGCCAGCGTGACCCCGATCCCGGCGATGACGATCTGGGTGATGAGTTCGAGCCAGTCGAAGCCCTTCGTGTCCGCGTAGCCGAGCCCGCGGGCGATCGCGGTGCCGATGAAGGCGGCGACGATACCGACGACGATGGTCAGCCAGATCGGGATGGACTGCTTGCCGGGGGCGAAGAACCTGCCGAGCACCCCGAGGATCAGGCCGACCACGATCGCCGTGATGATGCCGGTGACTGTCATTGAGACTCCTTTGCCGAGGTCTCCGCCAACGGGCGGACTCAGCACGGAAATTCCCCCGGATATCCCCCTCGAAACCACGAAGAGCCCCCTCCGGACCGGAGAGGGCTCTTCGTCACGAAACCGTTTAGAACGCGGCTTCGGGGATCTCCATGAGGCTGTTGTCCGCGGCCTCGACGATCGCGCGGCGCGACGTCAGCTCCGGCAGGACGCTCTTCGCGAAGAACGACGCCACGGCGAGCTTGCCCTCGTAGAACGGGACGTCCTTCGCCGACGCGCCCGCGTCGAGCTTGCCGATGGCGACCTCGGCGTGCTTGATGAGCTGCCAGCCGATGAGCAGGTCGCCGACCGACATCAGGAGGCGGACCGTGTGCTGGCCGACCTTGTTGATGTTCTGCGGGTCTTCCTGCGACGAGGTCAGGTAGCCGATCAGCGAGCCGAGCATGCCCTGGGTGTCTTCGAGCGCCTGCTTGAGCAGACCGCGCTCGTTCTTGAGCCGCCCGTTGCCGATCTCCGACTCGATGGTCTTCGTGATCTCCCCGGCGACGTAGGCCAGCGAAGCGCCCTTGTCGCGGACGATCTTGCGGAAGAAGAAGTCCAGCGACTGGATGGCCGTGGTGCCTTCGTACAGCGAGTCGATCTTCGCGTCACGGATGTACTGCTCGATCGGGTAGTCCTGCAGGAAGCCGGACCCGCCGAGGGTCTGCAGCGACTGCACGAGCTGCTCGGTCGCGCGCTCGGAGCCGACGCCCTTGACGATCGGCAGCAGCAGGTCGTTGACGCCGTGCGCGATCTTCCGCGAAGCCTCGTCACCTTCGCCGGTCCACACCTGGTCCTGGAAGGTCGCGGTGTAGAGGTACACCGCGCGCAGGCCCTCGGCGTACGCCTTCTGCAGCATCAGCGAGCGGCGGACGTCCGGGTGGTGGGTGATGGTGACGCGCGGCGCCGCCTTGTTCAGCATGTTCGGCAGGTCCGCACCCTGGACGCGCTCCTTGGCGTACTCGAGCGCGTTGAGGTAGCCGGTCGACAGCGTCGCGATGGCCTTCGTGCCGACCATCATGCGGGCGTACTCGATGACCTGGAACATCTGCGCGATGCCGTCGTGCACCTCGCCGAGCAGCCAGCCCTTGGCGGGGGTGCCGTGCTGGCCGAAGGTCAGCTCGCAGGTGGTGGAGGCCTTGATGCCCATCTTGTGCTCGACGTTGGTGACGAAGGCGCCGTTGCGCTCGCCCAGCTCACCGGTCTCGCCGTCGAAGTGGAACTTCGGCACGAGGAAGAGCGAAAGGCCCTTGGTACCGGGCTTGGTCTCGATGCCGGGGCCCTCGGGGCGGGCCAGCACCAGGTGCATGATGTTCTCGACCATGTCGTTCTCGGCCGAGGTGATGAACCGCTTCACGCCGTCGATGTGCCAGGAGCCGTCCTCCTGCTTGACGGCCTTGGCGCGGCCGGCGCCGACGTCGGAACCGGCGTCGGGCTCGGTGAGGACCATGGTGGCGCCCCAGCCGCGGTCGATCATGATCTGCGCCCAGCGCTTCTGCTCGTCGGTGCCGTTCTTGTCGACGATGCCGGCGAAGTTCGGACCCGCCATGTACATGAACAGCGGCGCGTTGGCACCGAGGATCAGCTCGGCCGCGGCCCACTGCACGGTCGGGGGCAGGCCGAAGCCGCCCAGCTCGTTCGGCAGGCCCAGCCGCCACCATTCGCCGTCCATCAGCGCCTGGTAGCTCTTCTTGAACGACTCGGGGATCTTCACCGAGAAGGTCTTCGGGTCGTACACCGGCGGGTTGCGGTCCGCGTCGGCGTACGAGTCGGCGAGGGGACCGGAAGCGAGCTTGTTCAGCTCGGTCAGCACGCCGCGGGCGGTCTCCTCGTCGGATTCCGCGAGGACGCCCTTGCCGAGGCGGTCCTGCACGCCGAGGACCTCGAAGAGGTTGAACTCCAGGTCTCGGACGTTGCTCTTGTAGTGGCCCATTTCGTCACTCCAATGTGTTCGGCTCCCCGGCCGGGCACACGTCCCTACTCGCCGGTAACATCAGGATATTACCTGTGGGTAACCGGCGGCAAGTGAATGGCCACTGTTGTGATGTGTAAATCAGCAATACGGGGGGTCTCAGCGGGGTGACGGCGCGATCGAAGCGGCGGTGGCCGGCTCGACCGGGGTGTGCGCGTCGTCGGGATTCGCCACCAGGATGCCGGAACGGAACGCGATCGTCACGGCGTGTGTGCGGTCGCGGGCCGAAAGCTTGCGCAAGATGCTCTTGACGTGCGTCCGCACGGTTTCGACGGACAGGAACAGGATCTTCGCGATCCCGGAGTTCTCCAGTCCCTCGGCCACCAGCTGCAGGACCTGGTACTCGCGGCGGGACAGCGGCATCAGGCCGCGCGCGGTCGCCGGCTTGGGGGCGTCGCCCGGCTTCGGGAGCACGGGCTGGCGCTTCGGCCGCGCCGTGAGCGCCGCCAGCGTCGGGTCGATGTAGCGGCGGTCGCTGTGCGCGCGCCGGATCGCCTCGGCCAGGTGTCGTCCGTCGGTCGCCCGCGGCACGATCGCGTGCACGCCCGCCGCGATCGCCGCGGCGAGGTACTGCTGGGTGCGGTTGGTGTCCCTGATCATCGTGATGATGACCAGCGCCGGGTCGCCGCCGCTGAGCAGCCGGGACAGATGGCAGTTCGGGTCGAGCGCCGAATCCAGCACGATGACGTCCGGTTTGAGCTGTTCGCACAGCTGGAGCGCGGCATGATGGCTCGCCGCGTGGCCGAGCCACGTCAGCCCCGGCGTGCGGTGGACCAGCGAGCTCAATCCCTCGCAGAAGATCGGGATCGGATCGACGGCGGCCACGCCGAGTCCGCGGCCGCCTGGCGACAGTCCGCCAGGCCTGCCGGCCTGCGTTCGGTTCGGCTCGATGCTTCGCATCACGGACCCCTCCGTTTTCGTGCCCGCCATCTCCGGACGAGAGGACTCGGAAGTCCATTCGGTGACCACTGCCCCCCGGCGTGGTCACCCTCGCCAACCGGTCCCCCCTGCGGGACCGGACAGAGATGACACCTCGTAACTATTACGAGTCGGTAGGTCGGAGCACGTGACGCGATATCCCCCTCATAGATGTATCGCCTCGTCGCAGCAAACTCTGCGTATCAACTGGTTGTGGATCTCTTGCTCGAATGAGCGCGCCGGCGGAGGATCCTGACCCGTTCACTACTGAGAGTGGACTTCGGCATGAAGTCGCCCGAACTCGTCCCCGAGCGCCGCGGGCGTCCAGTGCGCGTTCAGGCCGCTCGGATTCGGCAGTACCCAAACCCGCGCTCCGCCGATCTCGGTGTCTTGCGGGCCGATCTTCGCCTTCGGCAGGCCGAAGGCGGTCCGGTAGGCCGTGATCCCGACGACCGCGAGCCGGCGTGGCCGGAATTCGGCGACCCTGGCCGTGAGCAGACGGCCGCCTTCCCGGAACTCGTCCGGCGTCAGCTCGTCGGCCCGCGCCGTCGTCCGCGCGACGACGTTCGTGATGCCGAGACCGAGGCCGAGCAGTTCGTCCTGCTCGCTGGGGTCGAGCAGGCGCGGGGTGAAGCCGCCGCGGTACAGCGCGGGCCAGAACCGGTTCCCCGGCCGGGCGAAGTGCAGGCCGAGGGCGCCCGAGTAGAGGCCGGGGTTGATCCCGCAGAACAGCACGTCCAGATCGGGCGCGATGACGTCGTCGATGGTCTTGCCGTAGGCGGCGGCCAGCTCGTCCTTGGTCGGTTTGGTCCTCACGGGGCCAGTTTCCGGCACGCTGGTGGGTATGGAGCAGGGGACGTTCACGGCGGACGGGTGTTCGGTGGAGGTGTACCGGCTGCTGCCGCCCGGCGACGAGCCGGGGATCGTGCACGCGGCGGTCCCGGCGGGGGCCTCGATCCTGGAGCTCGGCAGCGGCGCCGGGCGGGTCACGCACGCGTTGCTGGAGCTCGGGCATCCGGTGGTCGCGGTGGACGATTCGCCGGAGATGCTCGCCAACGTCCGTGCCGAGAAGGTGTGTTCGAAGATCGAAGACCTGCGGCTCGGCCGGCTCTTCGACGTGGTGTTGCTCGGCAGCCACCTGGTCAACACCGCCTCGGAAGCCGATCGGGCGGCCTTCCTGGCCACCGCCCGCGCGCATGTCGTGCCCGGCGGGCGGGTGCTCGTCGAATGGCATCCGCCGGAGTGGTTCGAGTCGGTCCGCGACGGTCAGGGCGGCAGGCTCGGCGAGGTCGACGTCCGGCTCGGCCAGGTCGTCCGCGACGGCGACCTGCTCTCGGCCGTCGTGCGGTATTCGGCGGGCATCCGGTGGTGGAGCCAGGCGTTCACCTGCCGACGCCTGGACCCGCAGGCCCTGAAAGCCGCCCTGACCAGCGCAGACCTGGCCTTCGAACGCTGGCACACCGAGGGGCGGACCTGGTTCTCGGCGAGCCCCGAGTGACCTGCGACACCCACTTTCGTCTCAAGGGGTGGTCAACTCAGCACGATGTGCGTACTGTTTGTGATCTCGCACACAAGGTCGTCTTCGAGGAGGCGTTTTGCAGCTCTCGCTCATCCTCGGCCTGGTCGCGTTGATCTTCGTGGTGGCCACCGTGCTGGTGATCGCGGAAGACCGGCGGGCCGCGCGGCGCGCGGCCCAGCGACGGCAGGCGAGGCTAGCGGACCTGGGCGAGGTCGACCCGCTCGCGGCGCGGAAGCTGAAGCTCGACCGTTGAGGGAACGGGTTTGCGCACGAGGCTGAGCAGCAGGGCCCCGGCGATCCAGCCGAGCATCGCGCCACCGGTGTTGTTGAGCAGGTCGTCGACGTCGAAGATCCGGTAGACGTAGGGCGCGGTGCCGAAGTTCGCGGTCAGCTGTGTGATCTCGATCAGCAGCGAAGCGGCGAGGCCGATCAGCGTCGTGCCGACGAGGCCGCGCTTCCACAGCGTCCTGGCGAAGAAGCCGAGCGGGACGAACAGCAGCACGTTCATGGTGGCCTGCTGGAAGGTCTGCGTGGTGAACCAGTCGGCCATCGGCAGCCCGTGCTTCAGCAGTTCGGTGTGGATGTCGGCGACCCACTGGAACGGCTGCAGCTGCACGGTCTGGCTCAGCCGTTTGACGCCGGGGCCGGGCAGTGGCAGGAAGGTCACCGCCAGCGTCATGGTCGCGTAGAGCAGCACGGCGGCCATGGTCAGGACGGGACGAAGCCGAACTCGGCCGTGCCGCGCGTGCAGGACGATCAGCTGCGGGATCAGCACCGTCGCCCAGAGCGCGAAGAAGCCGATCAAGCCGTACTGCAGGGCGGTGACCTGTGCGTTCGTCATGACCACGACGTTATGGATCATGAGGGGTCCGCCACTTCGGTCGAAGGGCCGCGGCGGACGGCGCCGGATCGGCCGAGTGGCCGACCCCGATCTTGGCCGATCGGCGATATTCGTTCCCCGATCCACCGCTCGACGTGGGATTCTGCCCGGATGTTGCTCGTTCGACGGCTCGTCCCCTCGGACCTCGACGTCTTCCGCGAGGTCCGCCTGCGTGCCCTGACGGACACCCCCGAGAACTACGGCTCCATCGCCGCGGCCGAAAGCGCGCAATCCGACGAGGAGTGGCTCGCGAAGCTGGCAGGCGACGTCTGGTTCGCCGCCTTCGACGACGGGCGTCCGGTCGGTCTCGTCGCCGGACGGGCGCGGGACGACGGCTGGATCCTCTACTCGATGTGGGTCGCGCCCGAAGCCCGGGGCCGGGGGTTGGGCACCAGGCTGATGGGCGAGGTGCGGTCGGCCGCCGAGGACGACGGCGCGCGCGAGGTGTGGCTGCACGTCGCGGAGGACAACGACCGGGCGCGGCGGCTGTACCTGAAGCTCGGGTTCATCGCGACGGGTGAACTGGAGCCGATGCCGAACGACGTCACCCGTCGGCGCGAACGTCTTTATTTACCTGTTACCGCCGGTAGCAGTTAATGGCTTAACCTCGCGGGATGGACAACGTCGTCTTCGACCGCGCCGGCAAGGGCGAGCCCTTGGTGCTGATCCACGGGGTCGGCCATCGCCGTCAGGCCTGGTCGCCCGTACTCGGCCTGCTCACCCCGCACCGGGACGTCATCACCGTCGACCTGCCCGGGTTCGGCGAATCGGCGCCGCATTCCGGCGGTTACGGCGTCGAAGCGGCCGTCGAGATGTTCGGGAAGTTCTTCGACGACCTCGGCCTCGGCAAACCGCACGTCGCGGGCAACTCGCTCGGCGGGCTGCTGTCGCTCGCGCTCGGGGAGGCGGGCCTGGTCCGCAGCGTGACGGCGTTGTCCCCGGCCGGGCTGTGGACGCCGCGGCAGCAGCGGTACGCGCTGAGCATGTTGCGCACCCATCGCCTGCTCGCCGAGCGGATCCCGGAACGCACCGCGCGGCGGCTCGCCGCGACTCCGGCGGGCCGGTCGATGCTGACCGGGATGATCGTCGGCCGCCCGGACCGGCTCACCACGCAGGTCGTCATGGAGGACATCCGCGCGCTCGCCGGCTGCCCCGGTTTCCGGCCGACGCTGGAGCAGGCCCGCGTCGGTTTCCGGTTCGAAGGCGTCGTCCGGGACGTGCCGGTGACCATCGCGTGGGCGGAACGCGACCGCATCCTCGCCCGCCCGAAGGCCGCCGAACTGCGCCGGATCGCGCCGGAGGCCGAGCTGCTGGTGCTGCGGGGATGCGGGCACGTGCCGATGAACGACGAGCCCGAACTGGTCGCGCGGGTACTGCTCGACGGCAGCTCACGCGTCATGTGACGGTTGCCTATCGTCCTCCTTTTTCCTCTGGTGAAGGTCAAATCCGCAAGGCAGACTCCTCCGCCGTGCGCCCAACAATGAAGCTCTCCATCCGGCTGGCCGTCGTCGCCGGTGCCGCGCTGACCGCGCTGGCCGCCGTCGCCGCGCCCGCGTCCGCCGCGTCGGCGACCACCGACGTCCGGCTGATCACGTTCAACGACCTGCACGGCAACCTCGAACCGCCGTCCGGTTCCAGCGGCCGTGTCACGCTGCCCGACGGCAAGACCGTCAACGCGGGCGGCGCCGCCTACCTCGCGACGCACCTGAAGCAGCTTCGCGGCGAAGCGCGCAACTCGGTCGTCCTGTCGGCCGGTGACAGCATCGGCGCGTCGCCGGTGATCTCGGCGCTGTTCCACGACGAGCCGACGATCGAACTGCTGAACCGGCTCGGCGTCGAAGCTTCCGTGGTGGGCAACCACGAATTCGACGAGGGCCTCAAGGAACTCCGCCGGATGCAGCATGGTGGCTGCCACCCCACCGACGGCTGCCAGTTCCGCGAATCCTTCAAGGGCGCGAACTTCCCCTTCCTCGGGTCCAATGTGTACTACGAGAACGGCGTCCCGGCGTTGCTGCCGTTCAGCATCGAGGTCTCCGGCGGCGTCCCGATCGGCGTCATCGGCGCCACGCTGAAGGATCTGCCGCAGGTCGTCACCCCGGAGGCGATCAAGGGCCTCAAGTTCGGCGAAGAGGTCCAGGCCATCGATCGCACGGCCAAGCTGCTCGACTTCTTCGGGGTCAAGGCGCAGGTCGTGCTGCTGCACCAGGGCGACAACTCCGAGACCGCCGGTCCGGACGAGTGCAAGGTCAAGCCGGGCGCGGCGACCGCGATCGCGCAGAAGGTGACGTCCAAAGTGGACGCCATCTTCACCGGGCACAGCCACCAGCAGTACAACTGCGTGATCAACGATCCCGAGGGCGCCCCGCGTCCGGTGATCCAGGGCGCGTCGTTCGGCCGTCTGCTGTCGGTCGTCGACCTGAAGATCGACCGCCGGACCCGCGACGTCGTCCGTGGCGAGACCAAGGCGCACAACCAGATCGTCACCCGCGACGTCACCCCGGACGCCGACGTGGTGAAGCTGATCGACGAGGCGAAGACCAAGGCCGCGCCGATCGCGAACAAGGCCGTCGGCACCATCACCGCGGATCTGGTCGCCAAGGGCGCGGCGTCCGGTGAGTCGCCGCTGGGCGACGTCATCGCCGACGCCCAGCTCGAAGCCACGAAGTCGAACGGCGCGCAGATCGCGATGACGAACCCGGGCGGTATCCGCACGGACTTCACCTACGCGTCGTCGCCCGCCGGCGAAGGCGACGGTGTCGTGACCTACGGCGAGGCGTTCGCCGTGCAGCCGTTCGCGAACATCATGCAGACGATCACGCTCACCGGCGCGAACCTGAAGAACGTGCTCGAACAGCAGTGGCAGGCCAACGGCGTCGTGCGCACGCTGCAGATCTCGAAGTCGCTGAAGTACTCGTACTCGGCGTCGGCGGCTCAGGGTTCGCGCGTTTCGAACCTGACGCTCGACGGCGCGCCGATCGACCCGGCGGCGTCGTACCGCGTTTCGGTGAACAACTTCCTCGCCGCCGGCGGGGACGGCTTCACCGAGTTCACGAAGGGGACCGGCCTGTCGGGTGGTCCGGTGGACCTGGACGCGCTGATCGCGTACTTCGGGGCGCACCCGGGCATCGCTCCGCCGCCCGCGGACCGGATCACCGTCCTGCCGTAGCCCCCCTCGCGCGCCATGAAAGGTCCTTTCCTTGCGAAATTTGCGAGGAAAGGACCTTTCCTTGCATTCGCCGGGTGGTTTTGTCAGTGACCCAGGGCACAATGTCCGCCATGACGACCTGGGAAGAAGTCGTGGCTCTGGCGGGCAGGTTGCCGGAGGTCGAGGAGTCCACGTCGTACCGCACGCCGTCGCTCAAGGTCGCGGGCAAGAACTTCGCCCGGCTGCGCACCGAGGCCGAGGGCGGGCTGATGCTGCTGTGCGAGCACGCGGAGAAGGAGGCCCTGCTGGCTTCCGGCGACCCCGCGTACTTCACCACGCCGCATTACGACGGCTACGGCGCGATCCTCGTCGACCTCGAGAAGGTGGAGAAGGCGCAGTTGAGCGAACTCATCGAGGAGGCCTGGCGGATGAAGGCACCCGCCAGGCTCACGAAAGGACTGAACGACTAGCGGAGTTCCCCTTCGAGCAGGCTCATCAGGTACTCGTCGTGCCACTGGCCGTTCTGGCCGCGGAACGACTGCCGATGCCTGCCGTCCACCTGGAACCCGAGCTTCTTGTAGATGTGGATCGCGGCCTCGTTGTCGACCACGACCCACAGCGCGATCATGTGCAGCCGCATCATGTCGAAGCCGTAGCGGCAGAGCGTGCGCATGGCGTCGGTGCCGTAGCCGCCGCCCCAGTGGTCCTTCTCGCCGAGGTAGATGTCGAGTTCCGCGCGGCCCTGCTCCGGGGTGGCGTCGCGCAGGGTGCAGGTGCCGATCAAGGTGCCGACGGCGAGGCTCTCGATCGCGAACTCCACCTGGCTGAAGCTGTTGGGTTTCCGGTGGGTGAAGCGTTCGCGGATCTGGGCGAGGGATTCCGGGTGGTCCGCGGGCAGCCAGCGCGTGACCTCCGGGTCGTTGTGCCAGCGCCACAGCGTGTCCGCGTCCTCGGGTTCCAGCGGGCGCAAGCGGATCAGTTCACCGGTCAGCATCGTCCATCCCAAGATCGGTATCGGACTTTCCAGACTATTGGGCGACACCCTCGAGCAGCCACCGCTTAACGGGGACTTCCAGCAGCACTCTGGCGCCGAACGGGGCGATCTCCACCCCGGCCGTCCAGCCGTCGTACTTCGCCGCCAGGGCCGCAAGGACGTCTTCGCGCAAAGCTCCTCGATGGACGCGCGCCATCCCTTCGGCGACCGCCGGAGCGTCGCCGTCCTCGAGCGCGAGGCTGACCCGCGGATCGCCGTCGATGTTGCGCACCTTGACGTTCCGCTCGCCGCTTCCGATCCAGAAGACGTCGTCGAGATACACGAACCACACCGGCGTGACGTGCGGCGATCCGCCCCCGCGGAGCGTGCACAACCAGGCGTTGCGCTCCCTGGCGAGCCGTTCGATAAGCGATTGATCACGTTTCACCTGGTCAGCCTGCCCGAAAGCTAGGGTGCCGGGCGTATGAAGGTCCACCAGTACTGCTACTTCGCCTTGAAGAGCGAAACCGTGTCCGCCGGGGAGATCACCGCGCGGCTCGGCATGGAGCCCGACGAGGTGCTGGTACTGGGTTCGCGGTCCGCCGAACACCGGTTGCCGCGGATGCACGCCTGGAAGGTGACGCATCGCGGTTCGGAACCGGTCGACGACCAGATCGAGAGCGTGATCGGCAGGCTCGCCCCGGTCCGCCCGGAAATCCGGCGGCTGGTGGACGAAGGCGTGAGCGCGGTGCTGCAGGTGGTGCGCTACTTCCATCATCGTGACGGCGGCGAGGAATTCGGCTGGCATCTCTCGCCCGCCGTGATCGCGTTCCTCACCGAAGCGGCGGCCGCGCTCGACGTCGACGAGTACGACCTCAGCGAATGACCTTCCGCCGGTCGTGGTGGGATGGTGCCCCACAGCCGGACAACCCCGTTGGGAGCCCAGCATGTCGAGCGAGAACTGGCCGCTGAGTCAGGATCCCGAGTCGCCGGTGATCATCTCCCGGTCGCTGGTGGAGGACCCGTCGAACCTCGCGTTCGTCGTCCTGGACGACGACGGCGACTGGTTCATCAGCGACGGCAACGAGTTCTCCGAGGACATGGAGGAGAACAAGGACGCGTTCGGCGCGCTGCCCCTGCGGGACGCGGTGGAGCTCATCCCGGAGATCGCCGCGCTGGCAGGCCTCCCCACCGGCATGGCCGCCGACTGGGATCCGGAACGGCGCACCTGGCTGCTGAGCTCGGTCGCCGACTCGGATGACGACGAGGAAGACCTCCTGGTGCGCGCCGCCCGCCTCGCCGCGTGGACGCATCCCGGCTCGCCGCTGGAAGAAGTCCAGGTGAGCACCGAACTCGCCGAGATCTCCACCGACCCGGCAGCCCCGGCGCGCGCCGTCCGGCAGGTCGTCCGCGAGGCCGACGGAAGCTGGCTGCTCGTCGGCTTCCAGGTCCCGGAAAGCGAGGATTTCGAGGTCGAAGCCCTCGAGATGGAACACGCCGTCACGCTGTATCCGGATGTCGCGCTGGTGCTGAGCGCCGCGCCCGGCCAGGTGTACGACCGGCCGAGCGCCGACGCCCCTTGGGAACTCGTCGAAGGCTGACGCTCAGCCCCGGCCGAAGTCGCAATACATGACGTGCAACCCGATGCGCCCCAGCGTCGGGTGCTCGAACGCGCCCGGCACCGTTCCGACGATCTCGAACCCCAGCCGCTCGTAGATCCGGATCCCGGCCGCGTTCGACTCGGCGACCGCGTTGAACTGCATCCCGGCGAAACCCCGTTCCCTGGCCCAATCCAGGGCGTCCGCGCACAGCGCACCACCGATGCCCTTGCCGCGAACGTCCTTGTCCACCATGAAACTGGCCGTCGCCACATGGGACCCGGGCCCGCCGCGGTTCGGGCCCATCTTGGCCGTGCCGAGCACGCGGCCACCCTCGACCGCGACCACCGTCCGGCCCGGCGGCGTCTCGACCCAGGTGCCGCGGGCGTCGTCCTCGGTGAGGTTCGGGTCGTAGGTGTACGTGTCCGCCGCGCGCACGACTTCGCGCACGATCGGCCAGACCTGTGCCCAGTCGTCTTGGGTGAACTCCCGGATTTCCATACCTGGCACGGTAACGACGCTGGGAAGTCAATAACCGGCCCGGCGGTTCCGGCGCCACCGCCAGGCGAAGCCGGAGAGCAAGAGCAGGCCGGCGACCGTCAAACCCGAGCCGATCCAAATCCGCGTCGAGCCGGATTCCCGCTCGACGCGGATCCCCGGCGGCAATCCGGCCGCGATCCCGTCGATCTTGGCCTGGACCGAACGATGATCGAAGACGCTCAGCTCGCCGTCTTCCGCCAACGTCGCCAGCCAGCGGCGAATCTCGTCGTTCTGCTCGCGGGAGAAACCGGGGAATTCGAGCGAGGCGTCGCGCAGCACTCCCGGACCCATACACCTCAGCGGGTCCCCTGTGGACGCGTCGAGATATTGGCCTGTCGCCCCGCATTCGTCACCCGCCTTGGCGAAAACGACGGTGTACGGCCCCGGGGTACTGCCCGTGTTCAAGCCGATGACGAGGAAGATCCCGCCGACCAGGAGGAGCGGAAGGATCAGCGACCCGGCCACGACGGTGAGCAAGGCCGCGGCCGTACCGTCGCTCGACATTCTCCGCACGGTGCAGAAGGTAGCCGCAGGGTGCGGGGACGAGTCCCGAGCTTCGACTCGGGTCGCGACAGGGCCGGTGACGCGTGACTGTGTGGATTTCGGGACGTCAGATGTCCCGAAATCCACACAGTCCCGGCGAAACCACGCTCGGCGTAGACGGTGATCCGTTGCGTATCACCGACAAGCATGTTGATCACCCGGTTCACATCGCCGATGCTCGCGACGTAGTCATCCAGCGGCAACGGCCGGGAAGCGCAGATGATGTCCACCCCGGGCCATAGGTTCCTGCAGGTCGCGTAAGCCCGCTGCTGTTAGTACGGCCGAGAGATGGGAACGACCAAGATCGCACGTGGGGCGCGGAG
This sequence comes from Amycolatopsis sp. w19, assembly GCF_051373225.1. Classification (NCBI taxonomy): domain Bacteria; kingdom Bacillati; phylum Actinomycetota; class Actinomycetes; order Pseudonocardiales; family Pseudonocardiaceae; genus Amycolatopsis; species Amycolatopsis sp. w19. The sequence continues at coordinate 109,102 of NZ_JBPQFM010000018.1, forward strand.
GTCGTCCGGCAGGGTCGCGGCCATCATAGGACTCCAAAGCGAAAGCCCCAGGTCGTAAGTGGACATCCACTGACCTGGGGCTTTCGCGTGAGAGCGGATGACGGGAATCGAACCCGCGTATTCAGCTTGGGAACCAGGGTGATCATGCTGGAAAGTGACCCTGACCTGCGGGCGGCGCTTGCTCGGGGTGGCTGCGATTGACCTTGGTTGACCCCTCTGAATGGCCCGTTAATGGCCCAACGCTCCCTGTCTCTACCTGCGTCTTTGTGCCTGTTTGCTCCGCTTCCCTCGCCCCTGCCATCTCTAGCGCCGGGTCGGTCGTGTCAAGGCACGCTTTCCCGCCTTGATGCGGGCGGCACGGTGTTAGACGCTGAGCAGCGAGGGACACTCGGTGACCACTGCCACGCGGTGAGGTGGGTCGGGTGATCTGGCGTCGTGCTCCATGGGTCTCCGGTGGAGGCGGCGCGCTGTGCGGTGCTGCCTCGTCGGCGGGCTCGCCCGGCGGCGCCTGCCGGAGCGGAGCGGGAGGCCGGCGTCCGCCATGGGGCGAAGCCCGCCGTACGGGCGTGACGTGCGCGCCGCCGCTGGCGGCGCCTTGATCCCATAGAGCCAAGTTCGGCAGGAACACGACACGGCATCCTGCTGTGGCGCCTCGGGCCAGTGGCCTAGTCCGAAGGAGGGTTGACTGCGTACCAAAATCCTCGGGCGTCATCCACGTTCGCGAGGCTATGGCTTAAAGGGTTCGAATGGTAGCGAGTGTACTTTGAGTCAGTCTTTAGGCTAACCGAGATTAGCAATCTTTCGCTAACGTCATCTTCGGTTATCGTTTCAACGAAGGTTACTTCGCTTCCAATGGCCGCTTCTCGTGGTGGAAACTCTATTCCGCCCTTAGATTTACAGACCGACCATTCGAGTGCTCGTTCTAGGGTTGCGAATGCGGATCCAGTAAAAGTCAAAGTGTCGCCAACTTCGAGGCGGACAAATGGCGTGAAGGCACCCCTGTCGTCGACGCCCAGTCCGCGATGTCCAAAATTATCTCTAATCTCTTCGATGAGCGGGTAGTACTGAGCTGAAGGATTATGCAAGCGGCTTCGGTAGATTGAAATCTGGTTCCTGAGCTGGCCGGCTATGCCAGACAGGAGCTGTTCTTCAAAGAACACCAGGTCGCGACTATGGGCAATGCTGTTCCGAACATCGTTTACGACTCCAAAAAAGGCGGTGGTTCTCTGCTTGTCGCCAAGGACTGGCTTAAATGCTTCCCAGTTCTTCTCGATCAGACCGGTGAGGTGATACATTTCGGTATAGTTGAGCAGATCGTCCGATACATGAGTGCCATCGCGGCGTCTTTGCTCTTCAGATCGACGGTCTTCCAGCTTTGGTTGTTCAGGGGCGCCATTGGCATTTAGCCAGTTCTCGCCAAGCGTGGATCGGATGGCAAGGCGCAGAGCTACCTCAATTGACTTCAGTGCTCGGTTTGGCTTCAAATGCATTGAATTCTCCCCGGGGATTGGATGGGTAAAAGGAATTTTGAGCTCTTAAGATCTTTGAGATTGTATAACTGGGCACTATTCACGGATGACTAAAAGGTGGCTTGCCAGCTGCTTCATTGTACTGAGGGTCGTTATCGTGGCCAACCTTGTTACTAGCCAGCAGATGCCGGAGCGGTTTTTGCGGTCGCGTGAGCTTAGGCTTAGAACTCAAGTGATCAGAGATGATCGTGTCTTGGCTGACGGAGTGGGCACAGTGGTGGTCGTGAAGCCTGACGGGGCGACAGGCTGCCGGTCAGAGCAACCGAGCCCTATATCCAGACCAAACCAAGCGATCGAAGGCGCTAGACACCTTTGCTGGAACCTCTTGGCGAATAGCGAAGCCGCGCTCGGCGTAGGCAGTGATGCGCTGGGTGTCGCCGACCAGCATGTTGATGACGCGGTCCACGTCGCCGATGCTCTCGATGTACTCGTCCAGCGGGAGCGGCCGCGAAGCGCAGATGACGTCGACCTCGGGCCAGAGCTTCTTGCAGGTCGCGTAGGCGCGTCGCTGCTGGTACGGCCGCGAGATGAGGACGACAGACTCGACCTTGGTGCCGCGTGATTCCAGCAATGCGCGAGTGAGCGTGATGTTGTCCCCGGTGTTCCGTGCCTCAGGCTCAACCAGGATCGCGTGATCCGGTACGCCCAGCTCAAGCGCATGTTTGCGGTAGTGGACAGCCTCACCGCGCGGGAACCGTTCGATGGTCGTCGGGGCGTTGGCCCCGGTGAAGACGATGAGCGGGAACATTCCAGCCTGGAACAGTTCCGCGGTGAAGGTCGCGACCCCGAGATCGTGACTACCGAGTCCGATCCCGACGTCGGCGGGCCGGAGTTCGTGGTGCATGTCGTGGTAGTCCCAGAGCGTCTGGACGTCGGCGCGGAGGTCGTCCGGCAGGGTGGTCGAACGCTCGGGCATCTGGGTCTCCGGGGTCAGTCGGGGATCTTGAAAGTGTAGGTCCAGGAGAAGCGGCTTGCGGCGTGTACGCCTCGTGCGAATTCGACCACGCGGCCGTCTTCGGTGTACGTGCGGCGTTGCAGGACCATGACAGGTTCGCCTGCGGGGAGTTCGAGCTGTTCGGCCTCGGCGGGCGTCGGCATCCGCGCGTAGAAGGTCTCGGTCATGGTGTCCGGCTCAAGGCCTTGCAGGGTGAGGACCAGAAACCCGCCGCCTCGTCCGGCTGGGCCGGGGGTTGGGTCGACGATGGGCGTGCCTTCGACGTCGGCAGGCCGGTAGTAGCTGGTGAGTACGTGGGTGGGTTGGCCGGCGTCCTTGACCAGTCGTGCCCGCTCGTAGACCGGGGATCCGACGATGACACCGAGGGCGTCGGCGACTTCTCGGTCAGCTTCGATCTTGGCGACGGTCTGCGTCTGGTCGGTCGGCTTCCAGTCGCGGCCGGAGGCTTCGCGGTCGGCGACGAAGGCGACGGTGTCGCCGTACTTCCACTTGCTCTTCGCGTACCGGTCCTTGCCCAGGCGCTTCATAGGCGGGCGTGCACGGACAACCGTCCCGCGTCGTCTGATCGGCGTGACCAGTCCTTCGGCTTCGAGGACCCCAACGGCCTTGCGAACGGTGTTGACGTTGACGTCGTACTCGTCGGCCAGCTCGTCTTGCTTGGGCAGCGTGGTGTCCGGGGCGTAGTCGCCCCGCTGGATCGCGTCTCGCAGGATCGCGGCCAGCTCTCGGTATCCGGTGCCCACCTGGTCCTCCTTCGTCGGTCGATAACGCTAGCGGTATCACCCCATCATGGTCTACGGAGCCCGATAGAGATAGTTCTATTGACAACTCGCGCGACGAAGCGCTTAATAGAACTACCTCTAACAAGGTGTAAGCCCGCTAGGGCTCCAGAGACGACAGGAGACAGACGACATGGCGATCGCCAAGGGACACCGTTTCGAGATCGACTTTGATGCTGCGTTCCCGCTGGGGCTGGTGATGGTCGGTGAGGTCTCGCCGGACAACGAGTACCAGTCGCGGGAGGACAGGTCTGCTGGCCGACCTGTTCGTCAGCGGGTCGACGAAGTGACGGGCAAGCGTCAGTGGAAGGCGACGGTCACCGACCCGAGCGAGACCAACTCCAAGCGCGCGTCCTACGACGTCACGTTCCTGGCAGATGTACAGCCGGTGCCGACCACGTCGGAGGTGCTGCCGGGGATGCGGCCGATCGAGCTGGAGGGCCTGACGGCTGAACCCAAGGTGGCTGGCCAGGGCGAGTTCAAGTACCAGTCCTACCTGTTCCGCGCGACCGGCTTCAAGGCCGCTGCCTCGGGTGGCGTGTCCAAGTCGGGTCGGGCTTCCAGCGCTGCTGAGTCCACGCCCAAGGCAGCGTGATGACGGGCCGGGTGCCTGGTAGTCAGGGCGTGGCCGTGGTTCCACCGCACCTGGTCCAGGCCTGGGAGGCGGCGTACCGCCACTACAGCGCGATGACGCAGCGGACGGCGCAGAGCGGGGATGCTCTGGCGGCGCATGACATGGCCGTCGCTTCCTTCGCGGTGGCGTCGGCGTGGCGGGAACTGGCGACTCAAAGCCAGTTGCCCTGGTGGGTATTGGCTGCGGTGACGGCGGCGGCCGAAGGGTTCGAGGACAACGGGCGGTCGTGGGAAACGCGCGCCTACGGGGAAGGGCAGGTCCGTGGCGTTCAACGCGATGTGGAAGCCGGGGCCGCAGGCGGTGGCGGGGATGCAGGGCCATGGTTCGGCGGATCCGGCTCTGGTGATCTATCTGGATCCGGACAGCCTGGCGATTCTGCCGCCGTCCGACCCGGCCGTGTGGCCGGAGTTCATCCGGCTCCTTCGCCAAATCCGCGACAGCGCGGACGAACTGGCCGTCTTCCTCGGCAAACACACGACGGTGCGCGATGACGACGCCCGGCCGGAATGAGCCACAAACGTTGAAGGACGCGCACCTCGTCGCATCCGCTCGTCGCCCGAAACCGGGATCGAACCTGGAGACGTGGCTGAAGTTCCATCAGGCCAACGCGCGCATGTACCGCGAAGTGTCCGATGTGGACCGAGGGCACCACCATGAACTTCGTTACTGGGTGGGTTACGAGGAGCGGAAGGCGGAGGAGGTGGCCGCGCAGATCCAGAAGAACAAGTCGGAAGCTAGCTGAGAACCGAATAGCTGTAGGAAAACGTGCGTGGGGACGTGCGGCGTACAAACACGTCCTCACGCGTTTCCCTCGGCTCGTAAGGCGCAGAACCGGTACCTGGCCTAGGAAACCTCGCCGGTCCTGCGCTGTCCACAACCACTGGGAAGTGAACAATGACAACGCTAAACGATGGCAACAAGCGTCCGCTAGACGGGGTCACCCGAACGCGCTGCGCAGTCTGTAAGCGGTTCGCGAAGCTGCTGCCCGGCGAGACCGAGTGTGCTCCCTGCCGGGGAATGCTTCCGCTGGATCTGACCGGCGGTGGTCGCCGATGAACGCGAACGGACTCGGTCTTCTCCTCGTCGGCGGTGGGGTGCTGGGTGTGGTGGTGTGGCTGCTGCACAAGCTCGGCCGCGCCTTGGCCACGATCGCGGAGGTTCTCGCTGCGGCTGCGGTGGTCTTCATTGCCCTGTGGTCGGCTCTGAAGTTGTTGGTGTGGCTGGGAAAGCAGGTCTTCGCGCACTGGCGGACCAGCCTCGGTGTGATTGCCGTGGTGGCCTGGTGGCAGTGGCTCGGCTGGCTGTCGCTCGCGATCACGACGGGGTCGGTCGCGGTGGTCTTGGTGGTGTGGCGGCTGCTCGACGTGGTGTCGTTCGACCGGTGCTGTGGCCGGTTTTTGCGGGCGTGGTGGTTGCGCTGGTTCACCTACGCCCGGAAGCTGCCGGGCTGGCTGCACGCCTGTGGCCTGTCCATCTCTGACGGCACTGTGCCTGTGGAAGTGACCGTGAACCTCGTCGGCCGTCGTCGGAAGGCGGTGTCGCGTACTGCGGGCGGTGCTGCGGTGCAGGTGCCGAAGGTGCTGGGCGTGAGGTCGGGGCCGTCGTGGGATGAGGTTCGTGTCCGGCTCGTGCCAGGGCAGAAGCCGGAAGACTTCGACGACGCTGCCCGCGCCCTGGCCGTGGCTCGCAAGGTCACGCGGTGCCAGGTCCGGGAGCTGGAACCCAATGTCGTCTCCCTCGACTTCCAACGCCGGGACCTCCTCAAGACACCGGTGGACTGCACGGAGCTGCCCGAGCTGGTGGCCGTCGATGCAGTGGATCTGCGGCGGGTGTTCGCCGGACGCACTGAGTACGGGAAGGACTGGCGGGTTCCGCTGACCGGTCCGGGCGCTCACATGCTCGTCGCCGGGGCGACAGGGGCCGGGAAGAACTCCGTGATGTGGTCCCCACTGGTGTCGGCCGCCTCGGCGATCCGGACCGGAACGGTGCGCGTCTCGGGGATCGACCCGAAGGGGATGGAACTCGCCTACGGACGTGGAATCTTCGTCCGCTACGGGGTTGCGGGCAAGGAGGCGATCGAGGTCTTGGACGACCTCCTCGACGGTCTCGAATCTCGCAAGCGCGAGTTCGCCGGACACACCCGCAATGTCCCCATCTCCACCGAGAACCCCTTGGAGGTCCTGGAGTTCGACGAGATCGGGGCACTCACCAAGTACACCGACCGCAAGACCCGTGAAGCCATCGTGGAACGGGTGGCGATCCTGACGACGCAGGGCCGTGCGCTGGGCTACACGGTGCGGGGCTATGTGCAGGAGCCGACGAAGGACACGGTTCCGGTTCGGGAGCTGTTCCCTCGGCGGGTGTGCTTGCGCGTCACCTCGAAGACGCATGTCGGGATGGTCCTCGGTGATGGCGCGTACGAGCGCGGGGCGTGGGCGAACCGGATCGAGGAGTCGGCTGCGGGCGTCGGCTACGTCTGGGGCGAGGGCATCCGCGAACCCCTGCGGGTCCGTGCTGGCTGGGTCCCGGACGAGACGGTCAAGGCGCTGGAGACCTACGTGACCAACGACGGTGCCCACGTGATCGACCTTCCTATCCGTCGCGGCGGAGAGGAGGTGGCGGCGTGAACCGCGTTTTGGTGTTCCTCGATGCGATCCGCGATCACCTCGACTCCTACTCCTTTCCGCCGGTTGCGTCCGTGCGGGTTGGGATTGGCTCGGACCCCGGGTCTGTCCAGCTCGACACCGACCGTCTGACGGACGTGGCGCGGGGCCTGGTCGTCTGGGCGGATTCGCTAGAGAACGTGACCGCCTCTATCTGGCGGGTGCCCCATGGCGGCCGTGTGCATCTGGAAGTACAGGGCCGGACTCCCTGCGGCATCCCGGTCTTGGTCTACGGCGGAGTCCGGTTCGACGAAGCGACCTTCCCGGATCTCCCTGCGGGGATGCGGCAGGAGATGCCGGTGTTCGTGCTGCGGCAGTGGAACAGCGCTGGGGAGGTGGCAGCGTGACAGGCACCAAGGAAGCCGCGGTGACCCCGCCGGCCAACTCGCGGGCCGCTCGGATGCGCGAACCTCTGGCCTCGGACGTAGTCAAGGCGACCGCTGAGAAGCACGGGGTCTGTGTCCGGCCGTTCACGATGGAAGTCGGGGATACCGAGACCGGTGAACTCCGGTACGTTCCCGTCCCCTGCGGCTCGACCGTGGAATCGGTGTGCCTGCCGTGTGCCCGGAAGGCGAAGGCGCTGCGACAGGTTCAGTGCCGCGAGGGCTGGCACATCGACACCGAACCGGACTTCACGCCGGAACCACCGACCGAGACACAGACGGAGCTGTTGGCGTTCCGGGCTGACCTGGTCGCGGCCTACCGCGAGGTGAGCGACCAGGCCGAAGCCGACGAGCTGAGGGAGGAGATCCAGGGCGTCGACGACGAACTTCGGCAACTCGGGATGCGCGGCCGCCTCCCCTCCATCGACCTGCCCACGAAAAAGGCGGTCAAGCGGTCGACCAAGCGGCGACAGGACGCGCCGAACCTGCCTCGACGCAAGGTCGCCAAGACCACGCTCGGACGGGAGTACGCGGGCAAGTTCCGGCCCTCGATGTTCGTCACGCTCACCTGCGACACCTACGGCCCTGTTCGCTCCGATGGTGCTCCGGTGAACCCGGCGACGTATGACTACCGGCGGGCGGCTCGGGACGCGGTGCACTTCTCGGCCCTGGTGGACAGGTGGTGGCAGAACCTGCGGCGAGTCGTGGGCTGGGACGCGCAGTACTTCGCGACCGTGGAGCCTCAACGGCGGGCCGCTCCGCACCTGCACGCGGCGGTCCGGGGATCGGTGCCGCACGACGTGATCCGCCAAGTCACCGAAGCGACCTATCACCAGGTGTGGTGGCCTGCGCACGACGAAGTGGTCTATGTCGATCGGATGCCGCTGTGGGACGGCGACCGCAGGGTGTTCGTCGACCCCGACACCCGCGAACCACTGACCGACTGGGACGACGCTGTTGAAGCCGTGGAAGACCCGGCGCACGTGGTCACCTTCGGCCGCCAGGTGCACTCGAAAGGCATCCTCGGTGGCTCGGAGGAAGCCGGGCGGCACATCGGCTATCTCACGAAGTACCTCACCAAGTCCACCGGTGAAGTCGTCGAAGCCGACACCGTGCGGCAGAAGGACCATCACGACCGGTTGCACGCGGAGCTGTCGGTGACACCGTGCTCGCCTCGGTGCGCGGTGTGGTTGCTCTACGGGATCAATCCCAAGGGCGCCAACGGAAAGACCACGCCAGGGCACTGCAAAGGACGGGCGCATGGGCGGACCACGCTCGGCCTGCCGGGGCGGCGAGTGCTGGTGTCGCGGAAGTGGTCCGGCAAGACGCTCGTCGACCACAAGGCGGACCGGAAGGCGTTCGTCCTGGAGGCGCTGGCGGCGGTCGGGATCGAGAAACCAGCACCGGACCCGGCTCGGCTCGTCTGGCGCAAGGTCGACGCGGGCGACGCGGGCGACGCCAATGTGCCACCTCGGGACCACCTGGTGATGCACGCGATCTCGGAACGGATCACGTGGAAAGCCGAGTACGACAAGGCATTACTCGCCGCGCAGAGTCCGCCAGATCTTTCGGCAACTCCGCTGGCAGCTTAGGAACTGGGGGCGAAACCGTGGGAAAGAACTATCTGACAGTCGAAGAAGCAGCCGAGTACCTGAACACGCGCGTCCGGTTCGTGAGGCGGTTGATCGCGGAGCGGCGCGTGGCGTTCCACAAGGTCGGCGTACACGTGCGGTTCGCGGTCGCTGATCTTGAGGAGTTCATCCAGGCCGGTCGGGTCGAGCCGATCACGCGGGCGTCGGTGATCCGGGACCTCGGAAGGGCGGCCTGACATGGCGAGTAAGCGAGGACGCCGGGGTTTCGGCAATGTCCGGCAACGAGCATCGGGGAAGTGGCAGGCGCGCTATCCGGGACCGGACGGCCAGATGCGGAACGCTCCGACGACGTTCGCCAGCAAGCGCGCGGCCGAACAGTGGTTGTCAGTGACCGAAACGCAGATCATCAAAGGCGAATGGATCGACCCTGAGCGGGCGAAAGTCACGCTTGGGAACTACGCAGACCAGTGGATTACACAGCGGCCTGGCCTCCGTCCGCGCACGGTCGAGTTGTACCGGTGGCTTCTGCGGAAGCACATCGAAGCGGATCTCGGCGGCGTCGAACTGGGCAAGTTGTCGACGGCGATCGTTCGGCAATGGCGTGCGGATCGGCTGGCGGCGGGAGTGTCGGAGTCGGTCACTGCCAAGGCGTACAGGCTGCTGCGGGCGATCCTGACCACGGCGGTCGACGAGGACAAGATCTTGCAGCGGAACCCCTGCCGGGTACGGGGTGCCGATAAGGAGAACCCGGCTGAGCGGCCGATTGTCACCGTTCCACAGGTATTCGATCTGGCTGGGCGGATGCCGGAGCGGTTTCGGGCACTCGTGCTGCTGGCCGCGTTCGCGTCCCTTCGTTGGGGTGAGGTGTCGGCTTTGCGGCGGTGCGACGTCGCGGAGGATGGGAGCTGGGTTCGGATCTCGCGGGCGCTGGTCGAGGTTCCGGGTCGTGGGCTGATCGTCGGTCCGCCGAAGTCGCGGGCAGGAGTGCGGACGCTGATCGTTCCGGCGGCGATTCGGCGGGACGTGGTGAAGCACCTCAACGCGTTCGTGAAGCCGGATCACGACGCGCTGCTGTTCACCGGTGAGCGTGCGGGCAACCCCGTGCGGCGCCCGAACTTCAGTCAGCGGACCAAGTGGACGGAGGTCGTGGCGAAGATGGGGCTCAAGGGCCTGCACTTCCATGACCTCCGGCACGCCGGAAACATCTGGGCGTCGAAGGCGGGCACGTCGACCAAAGACCTCATGGCGCGGATGGGGCATGACGACATGCGGGCGGCGCTGATCTACCAGCGCGCGACCAGCGACGCCGACGAACGGATCGCTGATCGGCTCTCGAAGCTCGTCGACCAGCACCGGAAGGGCGGCACGGACGACGATGACGACGGTCTGAGCGGTCAGCCGGTACCGGTCGGCTAATGGCCCATTAATGGCCCAGCCAGAAGATCGGCCGGATAAAGCGAAAGCCCCAGGTCCTAAGTGGACATCCACTGACCTGGGGCTTTCGCATGAGAGCGGATGACGGGAATCGAACCCGCGTATTCAGCTTGGGAAGCTGATGTTCTACCATTGAACTACATCCGCAGTGCTCGGCCAGCATACATGGTCCGGATCTCCCCTTGCCAAGACCCCGCCCGCCTTGACGTCGCCGCCGAAAGTGACAACACTTGTTGTCTACCTCGGAGGTGATCCGGATGGGCGAGCGGCTGCCTGATCCCGAACTGTTCCGCCAAGGCGGGTTCCGGGTCGCGTCGAGGCTGTTCATCGAGGGCGACATCAGGGGTGACGAGCGCCAGGTGGCCCGGCTGCGGCAGTTCGCGCAGCGGGAGGATCCGGCGGCCGATGTGTTGGTGCCGTTGCTGCGCAAGGGCGGCCAGCCCAAGTTCGAACAGGCGCTGCGGCAAGGCATCGACAGTGTCCAGAGGCCGCCGGAAGAGCTCGAAGCCTTCTTTCGCAACGTCGAGGCGACGCCGTACTGGGTCGACCGGGACCGCCTTGACCGCGGAGCGCGGGCGATCACGCGTGCCGGGTTGCTCGGGCTCTTCCCGCTCGGCGACGTCTCGTTGATGGGCGGCTATCTCGCTTCGCGCGCTACGAAGTCGCTCGTCGGTACCGGCGAGATCGAGTACAAGGCCGCACGCCGTCTCGTCGAGACGGCGACGTGGTGGATCCACGTGACGACACCGGGCGCGCTGGTGCCCGGCGGCCGCGGGTACGAGTCCGCGTTGCGGGTGCGGATCGTGCACGCCCACGTCCGCGCGGCCATGAACCGCCGCAAGGACTGGGATTACGCGGCGTGGGACAGGCCGGTCAACCAGGTCCAGACCGCGGGCACGCTCCTGCTCTTCTCCCTCGTCTACGTCTTCGGCACCCAGCTGCTCGGGCTCCGCTACAGCGCCCGCGAGCGCGCCGACATCCTGCACCTTTGGCGCTATGTCGGCTGGCTGATGGGCGTCGACGAGGAACTCCTGCCCGCCGGCGAGGACGACGCCTGGCGGCTGCTGTGGCTGCTCGCGACCACCGAGTTCATTCCCGACGACGATTCCAAACGGCTCGCCGCGGCCCTCATGAAGGCCCACGCCGGGATCGGCGACGGCCGCGGCGCGCTCGGCAAGGTCCTCGCGCACGTGTCGGTCGCGGGGCACGGGGCGATCAGCAGGCTCCTGCTCGGCAAGACCAACGCCGACTTCCTCGAACTGCCCGACGATCCGATCGCCCAGGCGGCCGTGGTCGCGGCGGCCGGGGTCAACTTCGCCGCCGAGACGGTGCGGCGGGTGGTGCCCGGCGCGACGGCGCTCCAGGAGCTGATCGGGGCGGCCGGCCGTCGTCACTATCTACGGCAGGTGACCAAGGTGTTCGGGCTCGACCCGACCTACGGCAGGCACATGAATGCCGCTTGACTACGCTGATCGCGTGCTCCTCAGCGACCGTGACCTCCGTAAAGAGCTCGACGCCGGCCGTCTCGGCGTCGACCCGTTCGACCCGACGATGGTCCAGCCGTCGAGCATCGACGTGCGACTCGACCGCTTCTTCCGCGTGTTCGACAACAGCAAGTACACGCATATCGACCCGCAGCTGCAGCAGGACGAGCTGACTTCGCTGGTCGAGAAGGAGGGCGAAGACCCCTTCGTCCTCCACCCCGGCGAGTTCGTCCTCGGCACCACCTACGAGACCGTCACACTCGCCGACGACCTCGCCGGCCGCCTGGAGGGCAAGTCCTCCCTCGGCCGCCTCGGCCTGCTGACGCACTCCACCGCGGGCTTCATCGACCCCGGCTTCTCCGGCCACATCACCCTCGAGCTGTCGAACGTGGCGAATCTGCCGATCACGCTCTGGCCGGGCATGAAGATCGGCCAGCTCTGCATCTTCCGCCTGTCCAGCGCGGCGGAGTTCCCGTACGGCTCGAACGAGGCCGGTTCGCGGTACCAGGGGCAGCGGGGCCCGACCCCGAGCCGCGCGTACAAGAACTTCCACCGCGTCGACACCTGGAGGTAGCGCGTCAGCCCACTGGGGCTTCCCAATCGATCCGGTGCCGCCACATGAAGGCGTTCGGATCCTCCGCCGGTGGGTTCTTGAACGCCCGCGTGAGGAAGAAGTCCCGGATCACCCGCCCGACGGGCCCGACCGCCTTGTCGTCGCCGTTGCGCTTGCCGCGCTCGACGACGGCTTCGACGCGCTCGCGCCGCAGGCCTTCGTAAACGGCGAGCGCCTTCGGGATCGAGGGCACGTCACGCAGGCATCGCGCCAGCGTGACGGCGTCCTCGATGGCCATCGCGGCGCCCTGCCCGGCCGCGGGTGAGGTCGCGTGCGCGGCGTCGCCGATGATGACCATCCGGTCCGTCCGCCAGGTCGGCACGCTCGGGAAGTCGTACGTCGCCCACGGCCGGTAGATCTCGCGCGTCGCGCGCACGATCTCGACGGCCGGGGTGCGGTCCACCGCCAACCCCCGGATCAGGTCCTCGCGCCACGTGGTGGTCACGGTGAGGTCGGCCGGCGACGGCTCACGCTTCCGGGGGACGTTCGCGAACCACCAGACACCCCCGTCCGGGTGGACGACGTGGGCGAAGAACAGCCGCTTGCCGAACGTCATGTGCATGACGCCGGGTTCGTCGTCCAGCCCCAGGCCTTCGGCCAGCCCGCCCGTGTTCAGCAGCGGCACGTAGCGCGGTGACGGCGCCTTCGGGTCGATGATCGTCCGCACCCGCGAGCGGAGCCCGTCCGCACCGATCAGCAGATCGCCTTCGGCCGACGATCCGTCTTCGAAGGTCGCGAGGACGCCGTCGCCGGTCTCGCGCGCGTCGGCCAGACGTTTGCCATAGCGGATCTCGATACCGCGTCTGACGGCTTCGTCGCGTAGGCCGATGTAGAGCTCGGAGCGCAGCACCGTCTGGCTGACGGTGCCGTCCTCGAGCTGCCCGCCGAGGGCGAAATCCGCCAGCTCACGTCCGTCGCCGAGGTGCATCTTGATCCGCGGCGTATCGAATCCCAAGCCCTTGACCAGGCTTTTCAGTCCCAGTGGCGCCAGTGCGTCTAGGCCGTTCACCGCCAGGGTCAGGAACGCGCCGACCCCTTCCGCGGTCCGGTCGTACGCCTCGTGGATCACCGGCTCGTGGCCCGTCTCGTGCAGTGCGATCGCCGTGATCGTGCCCGCGATACCCCCGCCGGCGATCAGTACCTTCGCCATGTTGTTCACCCCATCGAATCTCTTAGAAACTAATTCGTTCTATCGAACTAAAGACTCCGCTAGGCTGGCCGATGTGTCAAGCGAGCGAGCGGAACTGGTCGAGCGGATCCTCAACGGGTCGCGCGCGCTGTCGACGGAGACGGTCATGTTCCACACGGCCATCGCCGAGCTGAGCGGACTTTCGGCGGTCGAAAGCAAGGTGACCGACTACCTCGCCCGCTTCGGGCCGCAGACGCCGAAGGCCCTTTCGCAGCTCTCGGGGCTCGCGCCGGCATCGATCACCGCGCTCATCGACAGGCTCGAAGGCAAAGGGATCGTCGCCCGGAAGCCGCATCCCGAGGATCGGCGGAAGGTCTTGATCGAGATCGACGCGGCGCGGATGAACGCCGTCGCGCCGCTGTGGGATCACCTGGTGAAGTCGGTCCGCGAGGCCTGCGAGAACTACGCGGACGGTGAGCTGGAGACCGTGATCCGGTTCCTCGCCGACGCGGCGGCGATCATGCACGACTCCACGGGCCGCCTCAGCCGCTGACCGGTATTACTACTTTCGGGGGTATTGCCGTAACCAGTTCGTGATAGTTTTCGGCCCCGTGTCCCCCAATAGAACACGAAGCCGGTTACTGCTTGTCACGCTCAGTGTCCTGCTGGGCGGGGTGATCGCCAGCGCGAGCTACCTGATGGTGACCGATCGGTTCCAGGGCACCGCGCTGAGCAATCTCTCACTCAGCGTCCCCGACACCAAGGGCAGACCCGGCGACGCCCTCGCGAAGCCGCCCGCCTACTTCGGCCAGACGTCCTCTCCGGCGCCGGAGGGTTCCGGGCCCGGCTCGGCCGCTCCGACGTCGTCCTCGGCGGCTCCCACGTCGTCCACCGCCCCGCCCAGCTCGTCCTCCGCCGCGGCCGAGCCGCCCGCGAAGTCTTCCGAGGCGCCCAAGCCCACTCCGAGCAAGGCTCAGGAGCCGCCCCGTTCGCAGGACAGCTCACTCGCCGGGCAGGTCATCGACCTCGTCAACGCCGAGCGCGCCGACGCGGGCTGCTCGCCGGTGAGCAACGAGTCGCATCTCGCCGCCGCCGCGCAGGGCCACAGCGACGACATGTCCGCGCGGAACTACTTCTCGCACACCACGCCGGAAGGCGTCACGTTCGACCAGCGGATCCGGGCCGCCGGCTACGACAAGCCCGGCGCCGAGAACATCGCCAAGGGCCAGTCGAACGCCGCCAAGGTGATGGACGCCTGGATGAACTCCGAGGGCCACCGCGCGAACATCCTGAGCTGCAAGCTGAAGAAGATCGGCGTCGGCGTCAACACCAAGGGCATGTACTGGACGCAGAACTTCGGCTACTGACCCTTGTCCCACCGTTCGGCGATGTCGCCGTAGCGGGCCAGCACGGCCGCGCGCAGTTCGGCGTCCGTGCGCGGGACCGGTTCGATGAACACCTCGGTGACGTCGCCGAAGGCCTCGGTCAGCTCGGTCGCCATCCGGACGCAGGCGCGTTCGACGTCCGCCGCGCCGAGTGAATCGTCGAAGTCGACGCGGGCGCAGACGAGCACCTGATCGGTGCCCATGAGCATGGTCTGCAGGTCGACGACGGCCTCGATCTCCGGCGCGTTCCTCAGGTGCTCCCGCACCCCGCGCACCAGCCGGGGATCCGCCTGCCTGCCGATCAGCAGGCCGCGGTTGGTCCGCCCGAGCACGTAGGCGACCAGCGCCAGCAGGACGCCGATCGCGATCGATGCCGCGCCGTCCCAGACGTGCGAGCCGGTGAGCTGGTGCAGCCCGATCCCGGCGAACGCGAGCAGCAGGCCGATCAGCGCGGCCGAGTCTTCGAACAGGACGGTCTTCGGCGCCGGGTCGTCGATCATCCGCAGGTACACGGAGACCTTCTGGCCCGAGGCGGCGGCGTCGCGGCGCACCTGCCGCACGGCCTGGAACCAGGAGACCGACTCGAGGGCGAACGCGATCGCGAGGACGATGTAGCCGACGATCGGATCGGTCTGCTCGGTCGCCTCGCCGAAGACCGTCGAAAAGCCTTCGTAGAGCGCGAACATCGCGCCGGAGGCGAAGATCGACACCGCCGCGAGCAGCGACCAGAAGTACCGCTCCTTGCCGTAGCCGAAGGGATGGACGCGGTCGGCGGGGCGGTCCGACCGTTTCAGCGCGGTCAGCAGGAGCACCTCGGTGATCGTGTCGGCCACCGAGTGCGCGGCCTCCGACAGCATCGCGCCGGAGCCGGTGATGATCCCGGCGATCAGCTTCAGCACGGCGATGGCGAGGTTGACCCCACCCGCCAGCACCACCGTCAGGGTGCTTTCGTCACCGGATTCTTCACTCACCTCGCGTAGCGTAGTGCGGGTGCGCCGATCTCACAGGCGACGCAATCCCTGCAGGACGCGTTCCATCAAGGCGAGTGCCGGATGACCGTCGAATTCAGCCTGCGTTTCATGAACGGTGACCAAACCGAGTTCGGCCATGTCACCCAAAAGGACCTTTGCAACGCCGAGTGGAACGCATAAGGACGCGGCCACTTCGGCGACGGAAGTCGGACGACGGCAGAGTGATCTCACGGAATGGAATTCGATGCTGAATCCCGGCGCGGTCCACGGTGCGTCGTTCCGGACGGAAATCATCGCTTCGATCGCGAAGTTCCGCTTGGACTGCGTGCGTCCGCCCGTGCGGACGTACGGGCGGACGCGCGTGCGTTTCCGTTCCTGTCGCGGCGGCCGCCGCGCGGCCGGGATGCTGGGGATGGTCGCTTCCTGGGCCACCCTGGCGAGTGCCGCGGACGACGGGATACGGGCGGTCGGGCGAACGGTCGGTGATCCCGGTGTGGCGAGCCGGTGCTCCCTGGCCGAGCGGAGTTCGTGACGGTTGCCCATTGATTCCTCGCCCCTTTTTTCCGGATCCGCTGCAGCCTATCGCCACGGTGTACCGCCGAACGGGTAATGGAACGAAATAACCGCACCGGGGATAAAACAAGAGGGGACATTCTCTCGCATTATGTGCGAGAGAATGTCCCCTCCGGGTGTGACGTTCTACTTGTCTTCCTCGGGCAGCGGAGTTCCGGTGGCCGTTTCGTCGGTCGGCGTGTCGGCCTTTCCGTCGAGTTCGGCGTCCGAGACGGTGTCCAACGAGGGCGCTCCCGCCGGGACCAGTTGCGGCTCCGGCTTCCGCTTGACGGCCGTCAGCAGCAGTTGCGCGACGTCGACGATTTCGACCTTCTCGCTCGCCTGGCCGTCGCTCTGGCGAGCGGTGAGGCCGTCGTTGAGCATCACCTTGCAGAACGGGCAGCCGGTCGCGATCTTCGACGGCGCGGTGCCGAGCGCTTCGTCGACGCGCTCGACGTTGATCCGCTTGCCGATCTTCTCTTCCATCCACATCCGCGCGCCGCCGGCACCACAGCACATCGACCGGTCGCCGTGCCGCGGCATTTCCCGCAATGTCGCGCCGGTGGCCCCGACGAGCTCACGGGGAGCGTCGTAGACCTTGTTGTGGCGGCCCAGGTAGCACGGGTCGTGGTAGGTGACGTCCTCGGCGACCGGGGCCACCGGGGTCAGGTGCTTCTCCCGCACCAGGCGGTTGAGCAGCTGCGTGTGGTGCACGACGTCGAACTGGCCACCGAGCTCCGGGTACTCGTTCGCGAGGGTGTTGAAGCAGTGGGCACAGGTGACGACCACCTTGCGCGCCTTGCGTTCGCGGCCCTCGAACACCGAGTTCAGGATCTCGACGTTCTGCTGCGCCAGCATCTGGAACAGGAACTCGTTGCCCGCGCGGCGGGCCGGGTCACCGGTGCAGGACTCCTCCGAGCCGAGCACGGTGTACTTCACGCCCGCGATGTGCAGCAGCTCCGCGACGGCCCGCGTGGTCTTCTTCGCGCGGTCCTCGAACGCGCCGGCACAGCCGACCCAGAAGAGGTACTCGGTGTCGCCGAGGTCGCCGTCGAACACCGGCACCTCGAAGTCCAGGTCCTCGGTCCAGGCGAGCCGGTCCTTGGCGTTCTGGCCCCACGGGTTCCCCTTGTTCTCCAGGTTCTTGAACATCCCGTTGAGCTCGCTGGGGAATGCGGACTCGATCATCACCTGGTAGCGGCGCATGTCGACGATGTGGTCGACATGCTCGATGTCCACCGGGCACTGCTCGACGCAGGCGCCGCAGGAGGTGCAGGACCACAGGACCTCGGGGTCGATGACGCCGCCGTCGTCGCCGACGAGCGCCTTCTGCGACTCCGCGATCGCGAGGACGTCGATACCCGCGTACATGTTGTCGCCGGACAGACCGACCTCGTCACCCGCCATGTCGCGCTTGCCGCCCGCGAGCAGGTACGGCGCCTTCGCGTAGGCGTGGTCGCGAAGCTGCGTGATGACGAGCTTCGGCGAAAGCGGCTTGCCGGTGTTCCACGCGGGGCACTGCGACTGGCAGCGCCCGCATTCGGTGCAGGTGGAGAAGTCCAGCCAGCCCTTCCAGCTGAAGTCCTCGATCTTGCCGACGCCGAAGGTGTCCTCGTCCGGGTCCGCCTCTTCGAGGTCGAGCACCTTGCCGTTGCTCATCATCGGCTTGAGCGCGCCCAGCGCGACGCCGCCGTCGGCCTCGCGCTTGAAGTAGATGTTGAAGAAGGCGCTGAACCGGTGCCAGGCGATGCCCATGGTCATCGTGCGCGCGATGACGATCAGCCAGATCGTGGCGCTCATCAGCTTGACGAAGGCGAACACCGAGACCAGGTTCGGGCTGGCGGGCAGCAGCTCACCGAGCGGGTGCGAGACGAACGCGGCCCAGACCGGGGTCTCGTGGACGTCCAGCGCGGACTTCGCGGCGCGGACGCCGATGATGCCGATGCCCTCGATGAGCACGACGGCCTCGATGAAGTACGCCCACTTGAAGTTGGAGCCCTGGAAACGGGACTGCCGGTCGGCGCGGCGCGGGTGGTTCTTCTGCCGGACCCAGATCAGCACCAGGATGCCGACGATGGTGCCGACCCCGAGCAGCTCCATGAGCAGCTGGAACAGCGACCAGTCGTCGAGGATGGGCCAGCCCCACGTCGGGACGAAGACCTCGCCGTACGCCTCGAACAGCGCGAGCGACCCGATCAGGAAGCCCCACATGACCAGCCAGTGCGCCGGGCCGACGCTCTTGACCTTGTTCATGCGGGTGTGCGCGGCGAATTCCTTGATCAAGGTCTTCATGCGCGGGATGAACGGGCCGTTGCGGGTCGAGTCCGGCTGACCGAGGCGGATCACCCGCACGAAGCGGGCGATGGTCGCGAAGAACATTCCCCAGGCGACGACGCCGAGCAGGACCGCGATCCCGCCGAGCGTCAGCTGTACAGCGCCCATTGTCGGGTGCCTTTCGTCCGAGTGAAGCTGTGGTGGTGGAGGCAGACTAATGCTTCTTACTGATGGGTAACCCACTGACCGCGCCCAAGTCCCACCGATGTGGTGTACGCCTCTCTTGGTTTTAAGACGATCGTCCAGGTAGTTTTTGTGACATGGGTGCGTATCTCCTTCTGGCTTTGGCCATCGCCGCTGAGGTATCCGCGACGGTGTCGTTGAAACATTCCGAGGGCTTCAGCAAGGTGGGGCCGTCGATCGTCGTGGTCGTCGGATACGCCGTCGCGTTCGTCGCGCTCGCGTATGTACTGAAGGCGGGTGTGCCGGTGAGCGTCGCGTACGCGATCTGGGCCGCGGCCGGGGTCGCGCTGGTGGCGGCCGTCGGGATGGTGTTCTTCAAGGAGCCGGTCAACCTCTCCGTGATCGCCGGTCTGGTACTGGTGGTCGGCGGCGTCGTGTTGATCGAGGCAGGGAGCGCGCACTAAGTGAAGATCCAGGTCGACGGCCGCAAGGCCAGGGGTGAGAAGCGGCGCGAGGAGATCATCGCGGCCGCGTTGCGGGTGATCGAACGGGACGGCGTCGCCGGCGTCACCCATCGGACGGTCGCCGCCGAGGCGGGCGTGCCGACGGCTTCGACGACCTATCACTTCTCGAGCCTCGACGACCTGCTGATCGCCACCCTCATCTCGTGCGCGCGGGATATGGCGACCGAGGTCTACTGGATGATCGACCGCGCCCGGTCGCGCGGCAGCCGCGGCGCGGAAGAGGTCGCCGGGCTGCTCGCGGAGGCGCTGGGCCCGCGCCGGGGGCGGACGATGGCGGAGTACGAGCTGTACCTGCTGGCCGCGCGCAAACCCGAGCTGCGGCCGGCCGCCCGGCGCTGGCTGGACGTGCTGACCTCGATGGTCCGGCACGACGACGAGGTCGCGTTCCGGGTGTTCCTCGCCGGGATCGACGGTCTGCTGATCCAGGGCCTCATCGACGACGAGCCGCCGTCCGCGGAGGAACTGCGGCCGGTGGTGGACTACCTGCTGAAACCTCGTTGACCTGCTGGGTAGCGTTCGGAACATGAGGATCGTCGGCGCGTACGAACTGGATGACGACCCGGCACGGGTGGACCTCGACGTGGTGTGGAAGCACCTGTCCACCGGCGTCTACTGGGGCAAGTGGCGAGACCGCGAACTGGTCGAGAAGGTCTTCAGGAACGCTTGGCGCGTCGTGGGCGCGTACGAGACCTCGACCGGTCGCCTGGTCGGCTTCGCGAGGGCGTTCTCGGACACCATCGGCAGTGCTTATCTCGCGGACGTCTTCGTCGTCGATGAGGCGCGTGGCGCGGGGCTCGGCAAGGAACTGGTCCGGGAGATGATCGACAACGGGCCGGGCGCGGAGTTCCGGTGGATGCTGCACACCGCCGACGCGCACGGGCTGTACCGGCAGTTCGGCTTCGGCGACCCGCCCGAGGGGCAGTACATGGAGCGGGGCCGGGCGAACGGGCAGTGCTGAAGGGGACCTTCCCCGCATGAGACGTGGTGAAAGCGTCCTTCACCGCGTGCCATGCAGGGAAAGCGTCCTTCAGCCCTTGTTCTCGTGCAGGGCCGTCAGCGACGCCCGGGCGATCGCGTGGCCGAAGAGGTTGAAGCCGAGGAACGCCGGCGTCGCGTCTTCGCCGACTTCCAGCTTTTCGACGTCGACGGCGTGCACCGCGAAGATGTACCGGTGCGGCCCGTGTCCGGGCGGCGGAGCCGCGCCCAGGAACTGCTTCACGCCGCCGTCCCCCTTCAGGGTGACGGCGCCCTCCGGCAGACCGGAGCCCGCTTCGTCGCCCGCGTTCGCGGCCAGCGCGGTCACCGACGCCGGAATGTCGAACACCGCCCAGTGCCAGAATCCGCTCGCCGTCGGGGCGTCGGGGTCGTAGCAGGTCACGGCGAAGCTCTTGGTCTCGGCGGGGAACCCCTCCCACGACAGCTGCGGGGAACGGTCCTCGCCGCCCGCGCCGAAGATCCCGGAAAGCTGGGGTGTCGGCAGGAAGCCGCCTTCTTCGATGTCGGTGCTGCTCAGGGTGAAGGCAGGCAGATCGGGCAGGAAGCTGTACGGATCGGGTGCCTGCGGCATGCGTCCTCCTGGTCGTTGAACAGATGACGGAGCCAGGCTAGGCCGTGTCCTGTAAGTCTGTTCGATGGGCTTTGTGATCCAGGTGGTTCCTGGCGGCGCGGGCGGGTCGGCCTCGTACCGGGTCGTACTCGGCCGAGCCCGCCCGTGCCGTCAGGGACCGCCTGGGCGCGAAGACCGCGAACATGACTTGCCGGACAGTGCCTGGGACCCCGAGGACCCGGGCGCGGGTTCAGGGACGAATCCGGGGGTTACCCCTATGTCCAAGCCGTCGTGGTGCCCTTAGCGTCGGGTTACACGAAAACCTGCTCTGGAGGGACTCAAGACCATGGCGCGCCCACTCCTCGCAATCGGCGGCATCGCCTTGATCGGCGTCGGTGTCCTCACCGGCCTCGGCTGGTGGTGGCCGTCCGACGCGGAGGCCACCGCGGAGGTGGCCCAGCCGATCCGCAGTGTGCGCATCGACAACGAGGAGGGCCGCGTCAAGGTTCACGCGGGCGAGGGGCCGGTGCGGATCCACCAGCAGTTCGAGTACCGCGGGAGCAAACCGGGCGACGCCTTCCGCGTGGACGGCGACACCCTGGTCCTCGCCGACTGCGGCTCGTCCTGCGAGGTCGCCTACGACGTGGTGGTCCCGGCGGGTATCCCGGTCTCGGGCAAGCTGGACTCGGGGGCGCTCGACATCGCCGGAGCGTCCACTGTGGACGTCACGGTCGACTCCGGCCGGGTCGAGGTGCGCGACGTGCCGGGCACTGTGAAGGTGCGGTCCGAAGCCGGTCGCGTCGACCTGGCGAACATCGGGCAGGCCGTCACGGTGCAGGCGGCTTCGGGCGGTATCAAGGGAGAACGGCTCGGCGGCAACGTCGAAGCGCGGACCGACAGCGGCCGTATCGAACTCGAACTCCTCAAGGGTGCCGACGTCACCGCGCGGACCGACAGCGGTTCGGTCGAGGTCACCGTCCCGTCGGGTGAGTACAACGTCACCGGCGACACCGGCAGCGGCCACCGCGACATCGGCGTGAACCAGTCCGGTTCGGCCCAGCACAAGCTCGATCTCAACACCGACAGCGGAAGCGTCACGGTCAAAGCGGCCTGACAGACTTATCGGGGGAATACTTTCTCATGGGGAACAAGGAGAAGCGCGTTCTCGGCGCGCTCGCTCTCGGCGCGCTGACCGCCTTCGGGATCGTCGGCTGCACAGGGGAATTCCAGCAGAAACTGAGTGACGGCGCGCCCGTCACCGAGCAGATCACCGCGATCCGGGTGGACGTGCCGGTCGGCGCGGTCACGCTGCGGGTCGAGGACGGCGCGCCCGTCTCGCTGCGCCGCGAAGTGACTTATAACGGCAAGAATCCCGGAAAGACGTACAGCGTCGAGAACGGCACGCTGGTCCTCGGCGGCTGTCAGCAGTGCGGCGTGGACTACGACGTCGTGGTGCCGCGCGAGCTGGCGATCTCCGGGTCCATCGGCACCGGCAAGATCACCCTCGCCCGCGCCGCCTCGGTCGACCTGAAGGGCGACGTCGGCGACTTCAAGGTGATGGGCACGTCCGGGCCGGTCAACCTGCGCACCGGCACCGGCGACATCGAGATCGGCCTGGCGAAGCCGGGCGCGGTCACCGCGAACGCGGAGGTCGGCAAGGTCGTCGTCACCGTTCCCGACGGCGCGTACCAGGTCCGCGCGAAGGCGGAGACCGGCAAGGTCGAGACCGGTGGCGTGCGGCAGGACCAGGCTTCGGCGAACGTCCTGGACCTCCAGTCCGGCACCGGCTCGATCACGGTGAAGCCCGCATGAAGGCGCTCGCCGCCGTCGCCGCGCTGACCCTGCTTCCGCTCACCGCGCTGCCGGCGTCCGCCGCGTCCGGGATCGACTGGAAGCCGTGCGCGACCGAGTACGCGCCGACGCTGGAATGCGCGAATCTCCGGGTGAGCGGCGGGTTTTCGATCGCGCTGGCGAAACTGCCCGCGACCGATCCCGGGCGCCGTATCGGTTCGCTGCTGACGAATCCGGGCGGGCCGGGTGGTTCCGGGGTCACCGTGCTCAAGTACGGCGGCCGCGGTTTCGCGCTGGACAAGCCGGAGATGGCCGAAGTGCGGCAGCGGTTCGACGTCATCGGATTCGATCCGCGCGGCGTCGGCGAAAGCACGCCCGCGATCACCTGCGGGCCGGATCTGCACGATCCGGCGGTCGGCCGGTTCCCGCGGAGCCGCGCCGACTACGACAAGCTCCTTGCGCACAACCGCGCGTCGGGCGAGGAATGCCTGAAGCGGACCGGGCGAGCACTGTCCTCAATGGACACTTGGCACGCCGCGGACGACATCGAAGCGATCCGTGGCGCCCTCGGCGAGCCGAAGGTGAACTGGCTCGGCGTCTCCTACGGTTCCGAACTCGGCGCCGTGTACGCGGAGAAGTATCCGAACCGCATCCGGACGATGGTGCTCGACGGCGCCGTCGACCACTCGCGGCCGACCAGGCAGGCGGTCCTCGAAGAAGCCGTCGCGACCGAAGGCGCCCTCAAGGACTTCGCGAAGTGGTGCACGACGTCGGCCGACTGCGTGCTTCGCGGCAAGGACGCCCTCGCCACCTATGACGCCTTGATGCGGACGCCCGGCGGCGTGCCGTCGAAACAGCTCGGGCGGAACGTGACCGCCGAGGAGATGGCGTCCGGGGTCTACGGCAACCTCATCTTGCCCGCGTTCTGGCCGGGCTTGGCGAAGGCGATCGACGCCGCGACGGCGGGCGACGCGGACGGACTGCTGCCGTATTCGCAGCTCGACCCGTCCTATGGCGCGTATCGCTCGATCGGCTGTCACGACTTCGGCTCGCCGTTCACCTCCTACGCCGACATGAGGGCGATGCAAGGACTGGTGAAGACGCTCTCGCCGCACGGCTGGCGGTACTCGGAGTTCTGGGACATGGCCAGCGGGTGCGCGGCCTGGCCGGTGCCCTCGGCGTACCTGCCGCGGCCGCAGAAGGTGAGCGGCGCGGCGCCGATCCTCGTGGTCGGCGGTGAACACGATCCGGCGACGCCGCTCGTTTGGGCGAAGGGGCTCGCGAGGAACATCGAGAACTCGACGTTGCTCGTCGACGCCGGGTACGGGCACACGGGGCTGCTGAACTCGGCCTGCGTGCGCTCCGAAGAGGTGAAGTACCTGGTGAGCGGTGTCACACCCGCTCCGGGCACGGTCTGCCGGTAGTCCGGGAACAAGACGACCGTGCCGCACGTTGAGCCGGATACAAGGTTGAGTGAGGGTGACTCAAGTC
This sequence comes from Amycolatopsis sp. w19, assembly GCF_051373225.1. Classification (NCBI taxonomy): domain Bacteria; kingdom Bacillati; phylum Actinomycetota; class Actinomycetes; order Pseudonocardiales; family Pseudonocardiaceae; genus Amycolatopsis; species Amycolatopsis sp. w19. Next base: position 133,014 of record NZ_JBPQFM010000018.1, read on the forward strand.
CGGCTTGACGGAAGCCCCACCATCCCGATACAACTTGCGTTGAGCCCACTCAAGGTGGGTGAGAACGTGCAGGTCACGAACTAGCAGGAGGATCACACCATGGCGCGAGCGGTCGGCATCGACCTCGGCACGACCAACTCGGTCGTCGCTGTCCTTGAGGGCGGCGAGCCGACGGTCATCGCCAACTCGGAAGGTTCACGCACCACCCCGTCCATCGTCGCCTTCGCCAAGAACGGCGAAGTGCTGACCGGTCAGCCGGCGAAGAACCAGGCCGTGACGAACGTCGACCGGACCATCCGGTCGGTCAAGCGGCACATCGGTACCGACTGGAAGACCGAGATCGACGGCAAGGCCTACACCTCGCAGGAGATCAGCGCCCGCGTGCTGATGAAGCTCAAGCGCGACGCCGAGGCGTACCTGGGCGAGACCATCACCGACGCGGTCATCACCGTCCCCGCGTACTTCGAGGACGCGCAGCGGCAGGCCACGAAGGAGGCCGGGCAGATCGCCGGCCTGAACGTGCTCCGCATCGTCAACGAGCCCACCGCGGCGGCGCTGGCGTACGGCCTCGACAAGGGCGAGAAGGAACAGACCATCCTGGTCTTCGACCTCGGTGGCGGTACGTTCGACGTCTCGCTGCTGGAGATCGGCGAGGGTGTCGTCGAGGTCCGCGCGACCTCCGGTGACAACCACCTCGGCGGTGACGACTGGGACGAGCGGATCGTCACCTGGCTGGTCGACAAGTTCAAGTCGTCCAACGGCATCGACCTCACCAAGGACAAGATGGCGCTCCAGCGCATCCGTGAGGCCGCCGAGAAGGCGAAGATCGAGCTGTCCAGCTCGAACTCGGCCAGCATCAACCTGCCGTACATCACCGTGGACGCGGACAAGAACCCGCTGTTCCTCGACGAGCAGCTTTCCCGCGCCGAGTTCCAGAAGATCACCTCGGACCTGCTCGAGCGCACCCGCAAGCCGTTCAACAACGTCATCCGTGACGCGGGTGTCGCCGTCGGCGACATCGACCACGTCGTGCTCGTGGGTGGTTCCACCCGCATGCCGGCCGTGTCCGAACTGGTCAAGGAGCTGACCGGCGGCCGCGAGCCGAACAAGGGCGTCAACCCGGACGAGGTCGTCGCGGTCGGCGCGGCGCTGCAGGCCGGTGTGCTCAAGGGCGAGGTCAAGGACGTCCTGCTGCTCGACGTGACTCCGCTTTCGCTGGGCATCGAGACCAAGGGCGGCGTGTTCACCAAGCTCATCGAGCGCAACACCACGATCCCGACCAAGCGTTCGGAGATCTTCTCCACCGCGGACGACAACCAGCCGTCGGTGCAGATCCAGGTGTTCCAGGGCGAGCGTGAGATCGCGGCGCACAACAAGAAGCTCGGCATGTTCGAGCTGACCGGTCTCCCGCCCGCCCCGCGTGGCGTGCCGCAGATCGAGGTCACCTTCGACATCGACGCCAACGGCATCGTGCACGTCCTCGCGAAGGACCTCGGCACGAACAAGGAGCAGTCGATGACGATCACCGGTGGCTCCGCGCTGCCGAAGGACGACATCGAGCGCATGGTCAAGGACGCCGAGGCGCACGCCGAGGAGGACAAGCAGCGCCGCGAGGAGGCGGAGACCCGCAACCAGGCGGAGACGCTGGTCTACCAGACCGAGAAGTTCGTCAAGGACAACGAGGACAAGCTGCCCGACGAGCTCAAGGGCAAGGTGAAGTCCGCGATCGACGAGGCCAACGAGGCGCTCAAGGGCACCGACTCGGCGAAGATCCGCGAGTCCATCGAGAAGCTGAACACCGCTTCGCAGGAGCTGGGCACCGCGCTCTACGCCAACGCCACCCCGGGCGCCGAAGGTGCCGCCGGTGAAGGCGCCGCCGGTGCGGCGGGCGCGGGTACCGGTTCGCAGGCCAAGGCGGACGACGTCGTCGACGCCGAGATCGTCGAAGAGGACGAGAAGGACAAGAAGTGACGGGACGCTACGACGAAACCGAGGGCCGGGGCCCGGAGGAACCGGTGGTCGTGCGGGACCGTAGGCGGATCGACCCGCTGACCGGTGAGGTCCGCCCGGCCGCCCCGGCCGCCGAACCCCAGGACGGCCCGAAGCACGCCGCCCCGGCCGAAGAGGCCACCGCGCAGACCGAGCCGGAGCCCGCCGCACACGCGGGCCCCGGCCTCGGGGAGTCCCTTGTGGACGATTCGGTGTCGGTGGCCACCGGTCTGGAGAAGGAGCTGGCGGAACGCACCGCCGACCTCCAGCGCCTCCAGGCGGAGTACGCCAACTACCGCAAGCGCGTGGACCGCGACCGCGAGCAGGTCGTCGTCGGCGCGAAGGCGTCGGTCGTCGGCGATCTGCTCCCGCTGCTCGACGACCTCGAGCGCGCGGAGCAGCACGGCGATCTGACCGGTGCCTTCAAGTCGGTCGGCGAGAAGCTGGTCGGAAGCCTGCAGCGGTCGGGCCTCGAGGCGTTCGGCACCGAGGGCGAGCCCTTCGACCCGAGCGTGCACGAGGCCGTGCAGCACAGCACGTCTCCGGACGTCGCCGGGCCGACGGTCACCATGGTCATGCGCCGTGGTTACCGCTTCGGCGAGCGTGTGCTGCGTCCGGCGATGGTCGGGGTCACCGACCACGAGCCGGGTGGCGCCCCGGTGGACCCGCCGGTGGGCGGCGAGCTGCCGCTCGAGGGCGAACTTTTCGATGAGAACAACCGCTGATCGGCGATACGGCGTGAAAGGAGGAGACGTTCGGTGAGTGCACGGGAATGGATCGGTAAGGACTTCTACCGTGAACTGGGCGTCTCCTCCGACGCCACCGCGGACGAGATCAAGAAGGCCTACCGCAAGCTGGCCAAGGAGAACCACCCCGACGCCAACGCGGGCAACGCGGAGGCCGAGAAGAAGTTCAAGGCGGTCTCCGAGGCGTACGGCGTGCTGTCCGACACGGCCAAGCGCAAGGAGTACGACGAGGCTCGCCGCCTCTTCGGCTCCGGCGGTCCCGGTGGCTTCGGCTTCCCGGGCGGCGGTGCCGGCGGCGGCGGTTTCGACGTCGGCGACATCTTCGGCCAGGCGGGGCAGCAGCAGGGCGGCTTCGGCGGGCTCGGCGACATCCTCGGCGGGCTGTTCGGCCGTCGCGGCGCCGCGGCCGGTGCCACGGCGAACCGGCCGCAACGCGGCGCGGACGTGGAGACCGACGTCCGGATCGACTTCGCCGAGGCGGTCAAGGGCGCGACCCTGCCGCTGCGGCTGTCGAGCCCGGCGACCTGTTCCACCTGTGGTGGCAACGGCGCGAAACCGGGGACCTCCCCGAGGACGTGTGCGACCTGTCAGGGCAGCGGGCTGGTCAGCCGTAGCCAGGGCGCGTTCGCGTTCTCCGAGCCGTGCCGTGACTGCCGCGGCCGTGGCCAGATCATCGACGACCCGTGCCCGGAATGCGCGGGCGAGGGCGTCAGCACCCGTACTCGCACGCTGACCGTGCGGATCCCGCCGGGCGTCGCCGACGACCAGCGGATCCGGCTGGCGGGCCAGGGCGAACCCGGCCGTGGCGGCGCGCAGCCGGGCGACCTGTACGTCCGCGTGCACGTCGCTCCGCACACGTTGTTCGGGCGCAAGGACCTCGACCTGACGATCACCGTGCCGGTGTCCTTCACGGAACTCGCCCTCGGCGGCACGATCACCGTGCCGACGCTCGAGGGCAAGGTCTCGCTGAAGGTGCCGCAGGGTACGGCGAGCGGTCGCGTGCTTCGCGTGCGAGGCAAGGGAATCGCGAAGCGTGACGGTTCGCAGGGCGATCTGCTGGTCACCCTGCAGGCGGCCATCCCGGCCAAATTGGACGACAAGGCCCGTGAGGCGCTGGAGGCGTACGCGGAAGCCATGGCCGGCCACGACCCGCGACCGGAGATCACCGAACTTCTCGAAGGCAGGTGAGCACGATGTTCGGCGGGCTGCCGCACGGTGCGGACGAGGACACCCCGGTGTTCGTCATTTCGGTGGCGGCACAGCTTTCCGGCCTGCACGCGCAGACCCTGCGGTCCTACGACCGCCAGGGTCTCGTGTCGCCGGGCCGGACCTCCGGTGGTGGACGGCGTTACTCGATGCGGGACATCGCGTTGCTGCGCGAAGTGCAGCGACTGTCCCAAGAGGACGGTGTCAACCTCGCGGGCATCAAGCGGATCATCGAGCTGGAGAACCAGGTCGACGCGCTCCGCGCGCGCATCGCCGAACTGACCGAGGAGCTCACGGCGGCGTACCTCACCGCCGAACAGACGGCCGCGGCCGTGCACGCCTCCTACCGCAAGGATCTCGTCCCCTTGCGGCAGCAGACGGCCCTCGTGGTCTGGAAGCCCAAAAAACGCAATTAGTCCTCTGAATGCCGCGGGTCGCCAGCCCTCGTGAGTACGTGAAGGCCCCCTTCACTGCGCTAGACGCAATGAAGGGGGCCTTCACGTACTTCACGCGTTTAGTCCTCTAAATGCGTCATTGGCCGGGGACCAGGGTCCGGATCTGCTGGACCTCGCCGGTGCGCGAGTCCTGGATCCGCTGGGCCAGCGCCTTCGACTCGGGGTTCTTCCCGTCCTTCAGCTCGGTCCTCGCCAGCGCGACCCCGTTGTGCTGGTGCGCCACGAAGATGTCGGCGAAGTCCAGACTGAACTCCGCACCATCCTTTTTGGACAGTGCTTCGAGCAGACCCTTGTCGGTGAGCCCGTCGCCACCGTGATGGTGGTGCGCCTTCGGGTCCATGGAACCCGTCTCGGGTTTGCCCCAGGCCTTCAGCCGGTTCCGCATGTCGGTCGTCTCGGTCTGCTGTGTCGCCTCGATCGCGGCCGCGAGATCCTTGAGCTCCTGCTTCTGCCCCTGCTTGGCCTTGACCAGCTTGACGATCTCCACGCCCTGGTCGTTGTGGGCGATCATCATCTGCAGGAACATCACGTCGGCGTCGTTGTACTCCGCGGACGCCCCGGCCGACTGGGGAACCGGGGAGATCGGGGCGCCGGCGTTGGTGGATGAGCCATCACCGGCCCCGCAGCCCGCGAGGGCCACGAGACCGGCGACGAGAACAAGGGCCAGCTTCACTGGCACGTCCCCCTTACTGCCGGGTCCACAAGGCGGGGGTGTTCGGCGGTTCCCAGCCTTGGATCGCGGTATGCGCCATCTGGCAGCGGTAGGTCGCGCCGCCGTAGGTCACCGTGTTGCCGACCGCGTAGGACGTCCCGGCCGCCCAGGTGCCGCCGGTGGGCGGGTTGCCGGTGCTGGTCGGCGGGTTCGACGTCGTGGGCGGGTTGCTGGTGGTCGGCGGGTTGCTGGTGCTGGTGGGCGGGGTGCCGCCGCCGATCTGCAGGTCGATGCAGCTGTAGAAGGCCATCGGCGTGTCCGCGATGTTCCAGATGGCGAGCACCTTCTGGCGGCCGCTGAAGCCGTTCAGGCTCACCGTGTGCGACGTCGGGTCCTTCGGCGCGGAGTTGTTCCCGCTGATGTCGGCGATCTTGGTGCCACCGATGTAGTACTCGTAGTTCGTGGTCCGGTGGTAGGCGGTGAACTTCCAGTTGAAGGTCACGCTGTTGCCGACCGACGCGGCGGGCCACGGCTTCGACTCGTCGTTGAGCTCGGCGAATCCGGGAAGGCCGCCGTTGCAGCTGCGGAGCCCCTTGGGGCCTTCGACGCTCTGCGGTTCGTAGACGATGGCGCCGCAGCCGGAAACCTTGCCTTGGGCGCAGTTCGCCTGGCGGCTGGGCGGGGACAGCACATAGCCGTGGGCGCTGGCCACCTGCGGGATGGCCACGATGGCGATCGGGGCGAGGATCGCACCGGCGGCGGCTGCCACGAGCTTGCGTTTGACGGTCATGCCGGCTCCTGGGGATGGAACGACGGTGTTCCCGTGAGGGGGAGCAATGTGGTCTAGACCATAAATCCGCCGGTGACCGTGGTCAATGATTCACTGACCTACTGCTGCGTCGGGCCCAGGTGGAACAGCCGATCGGCCTAATACGAACGAAGTATCACCTCAGTCCAGGGTGAAGGGGTCGTACTTGATCCGGCTCAGGTCCGTGCCCGCGGCGAGCAGTTTCGCGATGGTCGCCCGGATCATCGACGGCGACCCGGCGACGTACACGTCACGCTCCTTCCAGTCCCCGCGCTGCGTGACCGCCGTGGCCAGCGTGCCGCGATCACCGCCGGTGACGGCGCCTTCCTCGGTCACCGGTGTCACCGTCAGCCAAGGGCAGGTGACGGTGAGCCCGCGGAGTTCGTCGAGGGCGTAGAGGTCTTCCGGACGGCGCCCGCCGAAGAAGAGGTGCACCGGCGGGTTGTTCTTCCAGCGCGACATGTCGTCGAGCAGGGCGAGCAAAGGCGCGACGCCGGTGCCACCGCCGATCATCAGCAGCGGACGGCTTTCCGTGTGACTCACCGAAAGCGCGCCGAGCGACGGGCCGAGACGCCAGACGTCGCCGAACCGGGTGTGGTGGACGATTGCGCGCGAAACCCAGCCGCCGCGGACGGCGTGCACGTGGAACTCCATCGTCCCGTCGTCGTGCGGCGCGGTGGCGGGCGAGAAGTACCGCCACATCCGCGGCCGTTGCGGAACCTCGACGCTCACGTAGCCGCCGGCTCGGTACGGCAGCGGCTGATCGGTGCGCACCTTGACGATGGCGACGTCACGGGACACGACGCGGTGTTCGATGACGGTCGCCTTCCACCATGCAGGCCCGACCTCCTTGCCCGCGGCCTCGCGCATGCTCTTCGAAATGACGCCGTACGCGGTGACCCAGGCGTCCTCCACCTCGGGAGTCCAGTCGTCCTTCAAGAACCTTTTCAACGCGGCGATCAGCGCGACGCCGACGGCGTCGTAATGGCGGCCGAGGACGTCGAACTTCCGGTGATCCCGGCCGAGCTGGCCGAGGAAGGTGGCCAGTTCGTCGGGCCGGTCCACCATCTGCACGACGTAGACGAGAGCGCGCAGCAAACGATTTCGCTGCGTGGCCATGTTGATCGGGAAGAGCGCCCTGGCGTCGGGCGAAACGGAGAAGAGCGCCCCGTAGAAGTATTGGGACAACTCCTCGGACTTCGTTTCGACGGCGGCGAAACTCTCCCTGATGAGCTTGGCCAGCTGGACGGACTTGTCCGCCGTCGGCGTCTCGATCAAGGGCGGGACGGGAATCGGTGAGGATCTGGACGAACTGGGCGGATGCTCGTACTTCACTGTTTCGGCAGTCATGGGTGAACGATTTTCTCCAGTTGGATCGGGCATATTCTCCAGACCCGATGTCATCGTGCTCGTGTTCCCCCGAGGGTTCTCGACTGTATGCCCGAAAGTCGCGAAAGGATCCAAGAATGTTTGTTTCCCGCTCGAACGGAGCAAACGATATACGCGCCGTCAACCCCGTCTGGCACTAAGTAAAGGAAAGCGTGATCGGCCGATCGGGTGGGTTTTTCTCCGTGCTTACGAGATCACGTAACGCGGCCGAACACCATTGTGGAATCGAATTGCCTAGTCGATGGTGAAGGGGTCGTACGCGATCTGGTCGAGCGCGCTGCCCGCGACCAGCATCCGGGACACCGTCGCCCGGATCATCGCGGGCGAGCCGGCGACGAGGATCCGGTGTCCCGGCCAGGATCCTTGCTGTGTAACGGCTTCCGCGAGCGTGCCCTGCACGCAGCCGGGGGCTTCTTCACCGTGCTCGACCACCGGGGTCACGGTGAGCCACGGGTTCGTGGCCGCCAGGGCGCGCAACTCGTCGAGGTCGTAGAGGTCCTCACGCGACGGTCCGCCGTAGAACAACTGCACCTTCGGGTTCTCGCCCCACTGCGCCAGATCGTCCAAGATGGCGCGCAGCGGCGCGACACCGGTGCCGCCCGCGATCATCAGGACGTCGCGGCCGTCGGTCCGGTCGACCGAAAGCCTGCCGAGCGGCGGTCCGAGCCGCCAGACGTCGCCGGGCTGCGTGTGGCTCACGATGGCGCGCGACACCCAGCCGCCGTCGACCGCGCGCACGTGGAACTCGATGCCGCCGTCCTCGCGCGGCGCGTTCGCCGGCGAAAGGTAGCGCCAGAGCCTCGGCCGCTGCGGTACCTCGACGCTCATGTACTGGCCGGGCAGGTAGGGCACCGGGAATTCGGGCTGGACGCGGACCAGGGCGAGATCCCAGGTGAGCCGCCGGTGTTCGAGTACGGTCGCCGACCACGACGCCGGGTTGACGTCGGCCGCGGCGGCCTCCTGCATCGCGCGGGCGACGATGGTGAACGCCTCCGCCCAGGCCCGTTCGACCTCGGGTGTCCAGTCCGGACCGAGGTGGTTCTTGAGCGAGGCGAGCAGCGCGGTGCCGACGGCCTCGTAGTGCCGCGGGATGACGCCGAACTTGCGGTGGTCGCGGCCGAGCTGGGTCAGGAACGGGACGAGGTCGTCCGGCCGGTCGACCATCTGCACGATGTGGACCAGCGCACGGACGAGCCTGCCGCGCTGGACCTCCATGTTGATCGGGAAGAAGTCGCGGGTGGCCGGCGCGAGGGTGAACAGCATCCCGTAGAAGAACTGCGAGATCTCCGGGATGAAGGGTTCCGACTTCGCCCAGGTGTCCCGGATGAGCCGCACCATCGCGGTGACGGCGGGCGGTGCTTCACGCGGCGCCGAAGACCGCGGGACCGGGCTGACCGCGTCGGCCGTCACGGGCTGGGAGTCGCTGATCGGGAAGCGCATACCGGAAGACAGTTCCCCGGATTCACGTACGAGGGTCCACTGGAGAAGAATTCACGGATCATTCACCTCTCCGGTCAGTGGCTGTCGGCCGGTCGGCTGAGTTCCGGCTCGTTCGCGAGACTAGCCGCCGAGAGACCTTTTGCCCGCATCGTTGCTCCGGACGGGTGTACTCGAAGCCGGTCCACAGTGGGCGATCTCACGAGGTAAATAGTTGTCTTACGCAAGTGTTGCCGAATAAAGTTGTACTGTACAAGTAGCCAGGAGGGACCGATGAGCTCCGCGGACGACGCCAGGGTCGAGCTGATGCGTGAGCTGAAGGCCGCCTCGCAGCTGCAGCACGCCTGGATAATGCAGGCGTGGCAGGACGACCCCGGGCTGCATCCGGCGGCCGCGATGCTGCTGTCGGATCTGGCGAAGCACGGCGAGGCACGCCCTTCCGAATTGGCCAAACGACGCTTCGTGGACCTTTCGGTCGTAAGTCGTCAAATTTCCCAGCTGTCCGCGGCGGGCATGGTCGACCGCCGTCCGGCGCCCGAAGACGGCCGCGCGTCGATCATCAGCATCTCCGAGCGCGGGCGCGCGGAGCTGGGCCGCAGGCGGGCCGGCTATCTGGAGTTCATGGAGCGCGCGCTGGGCGGCTGGGACGACGAAAAGGTCCTCGAACTGACCACGCGCCTGGCGGAGATGAACGCCGACGTCCGCGCCGCCCTGTCCGTACGGATCTGCGACGTTTGACCCAGGCCGTTACTACCCGCCGGTCTTGACTGAACGGACCTTTCGTAGCGCTGTGACGCCGGTAGCGTCGTATCAGTGCGTAACCGGGTCGCATTGCTGGTCGCCTTGGGAATCGACAACTTCGGCTCGGGACTTTTCCTCCCGCTCGGGCTGGTCTTCGTCATCCGGGTGGTGGGTCTGCCCCTCGCTCAGGCGGGGAGCGCCGTCACTCTCGGTGCACTGGCCGGCTTGCTCGTCCCCGCGTTCGCCGGACGGCTCGTCGACCTGATCGGCCCGCGGACGGTGATGATCTGCGCCCATGTCCTACAGGCCGCCGGGGTGGGCGCCTTCCTGCTGGCCCGCGGGTTCGCCGGGGTCGTCGGCGCGTCCGTGATGCTCGCGGCCGGGCAGCAGCTGTTCTACAGCTCGCAGTTCTCGCTCATCGCCGACGTCGCGGGCGAAGGACCGAAGGACCGGCCGTTCGCCGAAGCCGCGATGGTCCGCTCCGCGGGCTTCGGGCTAGGCGGGCTCGCGGCGGCAGGGCTGCTGGTCTGGATCGGGCGCGAAGGCCTCTACGTCGCCGTGATGCTGGACGTCGCGACGTTCGTCATCGCCGCGGCCATCCTCTCGACGCTCGTCACGCCCGCCCCTCGGCATCTGCCGCGGCGTTCGGGGTCCGTGCGGGTCTGGCGGGACCGCCCGTACCTGGCGCTCATCGTGTTCAGCGGCCTCTTCGCGCTCACGATGGACTTCTTCCTCATCGGGATGCCCGTGTACGTCTTCAACGCGTTGCATGGGCCTCGATGGCTTCCCGGCGCGATCATCGCGCTGCTCACCGTCGTCACCAGTCTGGGTGGAGTCCTCGGGCTGCGGCTGACCAGGAAGCTGACCCGGATCGCCGCGATGCGCGCCGGTTCGGCGTTGTTCGCGGTGTGGTGCCTCGCCTGCCTGATGGTGGTGTTCGTGCCGAAGGTGTTCCAGCCGGTTTACCTGCTCAGCGCGACCCTCGTGCTGGCCGCGGGCGATCTCGCGTTCGGTCCGCGCTCCGGGGCGCTGGCCGAAGCGGCGGCGCCACCGGAGGCGCGGGGCCGGTATCTGGCGGCCTTCCAATACGCGTTCACGCTCGCCGCGGTGATCGCTCCGGCCGTCGTCGCGCTGTTCTCCGTGGCAGTCTGGATCCCGTGGGTGCTCGTGGCCGCGTGCGCCTGCGCGGCCGTCGTCGGCCTCGGCCGGGTGGGTCCTCGTCTGCCCGCGGAAGCCGTCTCGCCGACGGGGAGTTGAAACTTTTCAGGGTTGAGTGGAACAGACTCAACTTTCCTGACGTTGTACCTGTCGACAGAGCTTTGCAAGACCTAGTACGAGGTGAGGGATGGACGCTTTCAACCCGACCACGAAGACCCAGCAGGCGATCTCGTCGGCGGCTCAGGCGGCCACGATGGCGGGGAACCCGCACGTGGCGGCCGCACACCTGCTCGGCGCCCTGCTGGCGCAGGGTGAGGGGCTCACCGCACCGCTGCTGACCGCGGTCGGGGCCGATCCGGCGCAGGTGCACAAGGAGCTGGAGCCGCTGATCGCGGCGTTGCCGTCGGCGACCGGCGCCACGGTGTCGAGCCCGCAGTTCGACACGAACGCCGTCAAGGCGCTGACGCACGCGCAGAAGCTCGCGACCGAACTCGGCGACGAATACGTCTCGACGGAGCACCTCCTCGTCGGCCTCGCCACCGAAGGCGGGCCGGTGGCCGAGCTGCTCAAACGGCACGGCGCCACCCCGGACGCGCTGCGCGAGGCGTTCGCCAAGGTGCGCGGCTCCGCGCGGATCACCAGCGCGGATCCCGAAAGCACGTTCAAGGCGCTGGAGAAGTACGGCGTCGACTTGACCGAGCGCGCCCGGGCGGGCGAACTGGACCCGGTGATCGGCCGTGACACCGAGATCCGCCGCGTGGTGCAGGTGCTCTCGCGCCGCACCAAGAACAACCCGGTGCTGATCGGCGAACCCGGCGTCGGCAAGACGGCCATCGTCGAAGGGCTCGCCCAGCGCATCGTCGCCGGTGACGTGCCGGAGTCGCTGCGCGGCAAGCGCGTGGTGGCGCTGGACCTCGGCTCGATGGTCGCGGGCGCCAAGTTCCGCGGTGAGTTCGAAGAGCGGCTGAAGGCCGTGCTCAAGGAGATCACCGACTCCGCGGGCGAGGTCGTCACCTTCATCGACGAGCTGCACACCATCGTCGGCGCCGGCGCGACCGGTGAGGGCGCGATGGACGCGGGCAACATGATCAAGCCGATGCTCGCCCGCGGTGAGCTGCGGATGGTCGGCGCGACCACGCTCGACGAGTATCGCCAGCACATCGAAAAGGACGCCGCGCTGGAGCGGCGTTTCCAGCAGGTGCTGGTCGGCGAACCGTCCCCTGAGGACACCATCGCCATCCTGCGCGGGCTCAAGGAGCGGTACGAGGTGCACCACGGTGTGCGCATCACCGATGCCGCGCTGGTCGCCGCCGCGACGCTGTCCGACCGCTACATCACCGCCCGGTTCCTGCCGGACAAGGCGATCGACCTGGTCGACGAGGCCGCTTCGAAGCTCCGCATGGAGATCGACTCGCGGCCCGTCGAGATCGACGAGGTCGAGCGCGCCGTGCGGCGGATGGAGATCGAGGAGATGGCGTTGTCCAAAGAGGACGATGCCGCGTCCAAGGAGCGCCTCGCCGCGCTGCGCTCGGAACTGGCCGAAAAGCGGGAAACGCTGACGGCCCTGACCGCGCGCTGGCAGAACGAGAAGGGCTCGATCGAACGCGTCCGCGAACTCAAGGAGCAGCTGGAGCAGCTGCGCGGCGAGTCCGAACGCGCCGAACGCGACGGCGACCTCGGCAAGGCCGCCGAACTCCGCTACGGCCGGATTCCCGCGCTGGAGAAGGAGTTCCAGGCCGCGACCGAGGCGAACGAGGTCAGCCAGCAGAACGTCATGCTCAAGGAGGAGGTCAGCGCGGACGACGTCGCCGACGTGGTCAGCGCGTGGACCGGCATCCCGGCCGGACGGCTGCTGGAAGGCGAGACGGGCAAGCTGCTCCGGATGGAGGAGGAGCTCGGCAAGCGGGTCGTCGGGCAGAAGGAGGCCGTGCAGGTCGTCTCGGACGCGGTGCGCCGCACCCGGGCCGGCGTCGCCGACCCCGACCGGCCGACCGGTTCGTTCCTGTTCCTCGGCCCGACCGGTGTCGGCAAGACCGAGCTGGCGAAGGCGCTGGCGGAGTTCCTGTTCGACGACGAGCGCGCGATGCTGCGGATCGACATGAGCGAGTACGCCGAGAAGCACTCGGTGGCGCGCCTGGTCGGTGCGCCCCCGGGCTACGTCGGCTACGACCAGGGCGGGCAGCTGACCGAGTCGGTGCGCAGGCGGCCGTATTCGGTGGTGCTGCTGGACGAGGTCGAGAAGGCGCATCCGGACGTGTTCGACGTGCTCCTGCAGGTGCTCGACGACGGACGGCTCACCGACGGCCAGGGCCGAACGGTCGACTTCCGCAACACGATCCTGGTGCTGACGTCGAACCTCGGCTCGCAGGCCATCGCCGACCCGGCGCTCGACGAGCGTCAGCGCAACGACGCGGTGATGTCGGTGGTGCAGCGGCAGTTCAAACCGGAGTTCCTGAACCGGTTGGACGACATCGTGGTCTTCCACGCGCTGGGCACCGACGAGCTGACGTCCATTGTGGACATCCAGATCGAGCGGCTCGCCACGCGGCTTTCGCGGCGCCGCCTGACGCTGGAGGTCACCGACGGGGCACGCGAGTGGCTCGCGCTGAACGGCTTCGACCCGATCTACGGCGCGCGGCCGCTGCGGCGGCTCGTGCAGTCGGCGATCGGCGACAAGCTGGCGAAACAGCTGCTGGCCGGTGAGATCCGGGACGGCGACACGGTCCGGGTGGACATCCCGGCCCAGGAGGCGTCGGACGCCCTGACGGTCACGCGGGTGGACTGAGCACACAGGCGCGGCGTGACTCGCGTGATCAGGGACGTGACTCGTGTGATTGGAGGCCGCACTCGGGTGTTCCGCCTCTGATCACGCGAGTTCCGGCTTCGGTCACGCGAGTCACGTCGCTGATCACGTGTGATCGCCGCACCGGGGTGGTCGAGGCACCTGGTCTCCCTCGCCTGAGTGCTATGAAAGGTCCTTTCCTTGCAAATTTCGCAAGGAAAGGACCTTTCATAGCGTTGGCGATACGGCGATTTGTCGACCTTTCCTTGCGTCTTTCGTGGTCTTTCCCGGGTGCCGCACCGAAAGGGGCGCGCGACACGGCGCCCGGCGATCACATCCGGTGAGGGCAGGGGGATACCCTGACCGTCGTGGGTATTCCGGCGTGGATCTGGTTCGTCATCGCCGCCGTCGCCTTGGTGGCGGGGCTGGCGCTGCTCGCGGCCGACCGGGCGAAGGAGGGCTCGCGCAATCGCGAGCGCATGCGCTGGGCCGAGCTGCGCGGCTGGCAGTTCGTCGAAGAGGACGAGCGGTTGCCGCGGCAGTGGTCCAACGGCGCGATCGGCTACTTCGGCGCGCAGCTGGCGGTCAACGTCGTGGCCGGGTCCACCTTCACCTCCGACGGACGGCGCCCCGTCTTCATCTTCGACATCGAGACCGAGGGCCAGATCCCGGCCGTCGTGGTCGCCGTGCGCTGCAACCGCGTGCACGAGACGCCGCTGGAGATGTGGCTGTCCAGCGTGCCGTTCCAGCGCCAGGACATGCCCGAGATGCTCGGCCCGATCGGTCAGCGCTACGCCTTCGCGGACGACTCCGAGGGTGCCCGCAAGGTGATCACGCAGGAACTCGTCGATGCGGCGGATTCGCTCGGCGGCGACGTCGGCGTGGCGTGGCTGGAGAACGAGTGGGTGCTCGCGAGCGTCGCCCCGAACGCCGGGCCGTCGCGGCTCGAGCGGCTGCTGCGGGACCTCGGCGAGATCGCCGACATCGTCGACCCGTTCGACGAGGAGTACGACAACGCCCCGACCCCGGGCCGCCACTGGCAGACCGAGACCCCTGACGACATCGAGCCCCAGGCCTAGGACTGCTTGAGTTCCACCGGGAGCGCTCCGGCGACGTAGCCGGTGTGCGCCGGCTGACCGAGCAACGTCAGGTCGAGCGTCCCGGACTGCGTCACATGCCCCGCCCGCGCCGGATCGGCGGTGGGCAGGACCCCGCGCACGGACGACGTCGTGGTGCCGCGGGCGGACGCGACCTCGCCGATGCCGAGGTCGCCGCTGATGGTGTGCGAACCGGCTCCGGTGAATCCGCCGCCGTGCTGCGCCAGATCCACGTCCTGTCCGGTGGTCACCAGGCCGGTCCCCGGGCCGACGGTGCCGCCGAACGCGTGTTCCTGGCCGAAGGCGCCGCCCGAGCCGACGTCGAGCGGGAGTACACCCTTGAATCGGCCGTTGCCGTGCTGTGTCGACGTCGTCCCGACGGACGCGAGGTCACCGAAGTCGACCGCGTGGCCCGACGACCGACCGGCCTCCAGGACACCGCCGAGGTCGCCGGTGAACCCGCCGTCGAGGCGGACGGCGCGGTCGAGGGTGCCGCCTGCTCGCTGGTCCGTCTCGTTGATCACGCCGATCCCCGGCAGCGGGCGGACGGCGTGGTAGGTCCCCTCGGCCGCACGGAGACCGCGGCCGTCCTGGGAGACGAAGGTGGGGACGCCGGTGCGAGGGTCCAGCGCGAGCTCGGTCAGCCGGGAGCCGGTCCGCTCGAGTTCGGTCTCGTTCCCGGCGACGACGCTGCCGTAGCGGTCGACCTTCACGGCTTCGCGCTGGCCTTGCTTGAGGGTCTCGGCCGTCTTCTCCGCGCCGAGCGCACCGACCTTGTCCGGGCGGGCCGTGACACTCTCGCGGGTCTCGACGGTTTCGCTGACCGAGCGGCGGACGTCCGCGACCACCTTCGCGTCGCCGAGGTCCTTGCCGAAGACGTTCCGTTCGGTGTTGGTCAAGAAACCGCGAAAGACGGATGTGTCGCCTTCGGTGGTGAAGCCGGCTCCGCGGTCGAGGCTGCCTTCGCGCTGGTGATCGAGGGGCAGCGGGATCGACGGGTCGGTCTGGGCGGCGATCGCGGTGGCCGGGCCGGCGAGCAACAACGCCAGCGGCGCCGCGCCGACCGCGACTTTGGGCAGGTAGCTCGGCTTGCGCCTGCTGTGCTTCCCCATGGGGGCGGACGATACTTCCCGACTCCGGCCATTGCACGTCAAATCCCCACGGTGGGTGACCCCCACGCTCGCCTCATCCGAGCGTCTTCCCGGAATCCGACCGAGGAGTAGGTTCGGCGGCATGACACAGACCGCCCTGATCACCGGTGCCACCGCCGGCATCGGTGCGCAGTTCGCGCGCCGGCTCGCCGCCGAGGGGTACGACCTCGTGCTCGTCGCCCGCGACGTCGACCGGCTGGAGGGCTTCGCGGCGGAACTGATCGAGGCGCACGGCGTCGACGTCGTCGTCCTGCCCGCCGATCTGTCCGAAGTGGACGGACGTGCGCTGGTCGAAGCCCGCCTGGAAGGCGAGCCGGTGGACCTGCTGGTGAACAACGCGGGCTTCGGCCTCAACGGCGATTTCTGGACCATCCCGCCGGACGCGCTGCAGCGTCAGCTCGACGTCAACGTCACGGCCGTCCTGCGGCTGACCCGCGCCGCGCTCCCGGGCATGATCGACCGCGGCGAGGGCGCGATCATCAACGTCAGCTCGGTCGCCGGTTTCTTCAGCGGCCGCGGCTCGACGTACACCGCCAGCAAGAACTGGGTCACCTCGTTCACCGAGGGCATCGCCGCCTCGCTGCCGAAGAACATCCGCATGATGGCGCTGTGCCCCGGGTTCACCACCACGGAGTTTCACGAGCGGGCGGGGCTGGACAAGCCAGGACCGAAGGCGTTCTGGCTCGGCGTCGACCAGGTAGTCGACGAGGCGCTCGCGGATCTGCGCCGCGGCAAGGTGATTTCGGTGCCGAGCCTGCAGTACAAGGCGCTCGTCGCGGTCGGCGGATTGCTGCCGAGGGCGGTGCTGCGCAAACTCGGCGGCGGTTTCGGCGGTAAAGGCCGAACCTAATCGTCATCGGCGGTTTCGATGGACCGCACACCTTCGGTCGCGGCGAGCACGGTCGGGGCGGTGGCGTGATCGGGGCCGGTGAGGTCGAGTGAGACCGTCACCTCGCCGTCGCGGTCGTCGGTGATCCGCAAGGACGTGATCGACCATCGGTGGCTCGTGCAGAGCGCCAGCAGATCGCGCAGGACACCCTGCCCGTCCGCGTAACTCACGCGCAGCCTGGTCGTGCCCGCGCCGCCCGGAAGATGCTCGGTCAGCCAGGTGAAACCGAGTACCACCACGAAAATGCATGGCCGTCACGACGACCGCCAGCAGCAGCAATCCGGCACCCGCCGCCATCCCGATGGCCACGGTCTCCCAGACCGCGGCGGCCGTCGTGAGTCCCCGGATCGCGCCCTGCCTGGTGATGATCACGCCGTGCCCACGATCGTCTGGGTCCGCAGCCCGGCGCTCTTGCCCCTGATCTGCCGCTCCAGCCCGATCGCCGCCGAAAGCGCGAACGCCGTCGTCAGCTCGCCGATCTGGAGCCAGCCCTGTCCGTTCGAGACCATCGCCCCACAGTGCCATCCGGTCCGGCGACGGTTCGAGCTCGCGCCGGGCGGGTACGCGCGGATCATGAAGTCATCACTTCTCGTCATCGCGGTCGTGCTGACGCTGGCCGCTTGTTCCACCGAGCCACCGCCGGGGCCCGCGGCTCCGGGGCCGGAAGCCCAGCCGGTGAAGGCGATCCAAGCCGCGGCGGCCGCCGTGCCCGGCGGGCGGGTGTTCGACGTGGAGCCCGCGAACGACGGCTGGGAGATCAAAGTCGCGTCCGGCGGGCAGGAACACAAGATCCGCGTGAGCCGGGACGGCGGTCAGGTCCTCGGCGATCAGCAGACGGCGAAGCCGAGCGACGACCTGGCGAAGATCGCGCAGGCGGACGTCGACGCGGTCAAGGCGCTGCGGACCGCGCAGCAACGGCAGCCGGGTGAGCTCGACGAGATGGAGATCGACCGCGCCACCGACGGTGCCCTCGTCTGGCAGGTCGGGTTGCGTGACGGCAAGGGGGTCCAGCACGACCTCGACGTGGACGCCAAGACCGGGGCGGTCAGGTAGGGCCCGCCCCACCAAGGAGACGCACGCTCGCCCCAGGGTGCTTCCGACCTGGGATTCCTAGGGTTTTCACCATGAACCCTGGGTGGAACGGAGACGCGGTCCGGCTCGACGGCGTCCGCAAGGAATACGGCAAGGGCGTCGTCGCGCTGGACGGGGTGACGCTCGCGTTCCCGCGTGGCGGATTCACCGCCGTGATGGGGCCTTCGGGCTCGGGCAAGAGCACCTTCCTGCACTGCGCGGCCGGGCTGGACCGGCCGACGTCGGGCTCCGTCGTGCTCGACGGGCAGGAGCTGGCCGGGATGAGCGAGACGAAGCTGACGAAGCTGCGCCGCGACCGGGTGGGCTTCATCTTCCAGGCCTTCAACCTGCTTCCGGCGCTGACCGTCGAACAGAACGTCACGCTCCCGCAGCAGCTCGCCGGTGCCAAGCCGGATCGTCGTGTCGTCGAGGAGATGCTGGCCCGCGTCGGGCTTTCCGGCCGCCGCAAGCACCTTCCCGGTGAACTGTCCGGCGGGCAGGCACAGCGCGTGGCGATCGCGCGGGCACTGGTCACCCGGCCCGCGGTGGTCTTCGCCGACGAGCCGACCGGGGCGCTCGACACCCGCACCGCCGCCGAGGTCCTCGAACTGCTGCGAGCCTCGGTCCGCACCACCGGTCAGACGGTGATCATGGTGACCCACGACCCGATGGCGGCCTCGTACGCGGACCGCGTCATCTTCCTGGCCGACGGCCGGATCGCGGACGAACTGCACGCCCCGACCGCGGACGTCGTCGCCGAACGCATGACCCACCTGGGTGCTTGGGGCAGCCCGGCCAGGGCGGGTGCGTGATGTTGCGATTCGCCTTCCGGACCCTGCGCCTGCGCAAGGGCGGTTTCATCGGCACCTTCATCGCCGTCTTCTTCGGCGCGCTGATCGTCGCCTCCTGCGGCGGCCTGATGGAGACGGGGATCCGCGGCAACGCGGAACCGCAGCGGCTCGCGGCCGCCCCGATCCTCGTCACCGGCGGCCAGACCTTCGAGCTGCCCAAGGAGGACCCGGCCTCCCTCGAACCCGACGACAAGCGCAAGTTCGAGGACGCGCGGCTTCCCGAACGCGTCCGCCTCGACGACGGCCTGGTCTCCCGGCTGCGGTCCGTCCCCGGCGTCTCGGACGTCGTCGGCGAAGTGAGCTTCCCGCTCGCGGCGGGCGGGAAACCCGCGCTCGGCCACGCTTGGGACTCCGCCGTCTTGACTCCGTACGCGCTGGTCGCGGGTGCCGCGCCGGTCGCGGGCGAGGTCGTCGTCGAGTCCTCGTCGGGCGCGAAGCCCGGTGACGTCGTGCAGGTCGCCGCGCGCGGCAAGACCGAGTCGTTCCGCGTCGCCGGGGTGGCCGGTGCGCCGCGTTCGATCACGCAGGCCGCCGTGTTCTTCTCCGCCGCCGACGCCGCCCGGCTCTCCGGGCATCCCGGCAAGGCCGACGTCATCGGTGTCTTCACCGATCCCGGCGCCGACGTCGAAACGGTGCGGGCGAAGGTCGCCGAGGCCGCGTCCGGGGCGAACGTCCTGACCGGTATCGACCGCGGTGTCGCGGAGTTCCCCGAGGCCGATACGAGCGGGACCAACCTGATCGTCATCGCCGCGGTGTCCGGCGGGCTTTCGGTGATGGTCGCGATGTTCGTCGTCGCCAGCACGCTGAGCCTGTCCACCCAGCAGCGTTCGCGGGAACTCGCGCTGATGCGGGCGATCGGCACGACCCCGCGTCAGCTGCGGCGCATGGTGCTCGGCGAAGCGCTGGCCGTCGGCCTGCTCGCCACCGCGCTCGCCGCGGTCCTCGGCCCGGTCCTGGGCGAATGGCTGTTCGGGCAGCTCGTCGAGAACGGCGTGGTGCCCCCGGTCCTGCGGTTCTACCAGGGCTGGCTGCCCGCCGTCGTCGGCGCGGGTGCCGCGATGCTCGCGGTGTTCATCGCCGCCTTCGTCGCCGGCCGTCGCGCCGGGAAGATCCGGCCGACCGAGGCGCTCGCCGAGGCCGCGGTCACCCGCCGCTGGCTGACCCCGACGCGCTTCATCGTCGCCGCTCTTTGCTTCGGCGGCGGCACCGCGCTGGCCATCGTGACCGTCGCGGTGATGACCGGACCGATCGCGGCCAGTACCGCCGGCCCCGCGGTGATCCTCTGGGCGATCGGCGTCGCGATGATCACGCCCGGCGTCGCCAAGGTGATGACGGCGATCCTGCAGTGGCCGATGCGCCTGCTCGGCGGCATCGACGCCAAACTCGCCGTGCTCAACACCCGCGCCGGCATCGTCCGGGCGGCGGGCGCGGTCACCCCGATCATGCTCGCCGTCGGCATCGCGACCGCGAACATCTACCTGCAGACCACCCAGCAGGAGCTGGCGAACCAGGCCTTCACCGAAGACGTCCGGGCGGACGCCGTGATCGGTTCCGTCGCGGGCGGGCTGTCCCCGGACCTCGTCCAGCGCATCCAGGCCGTGCCCGGCGTCGCCGGCGCGTCCGAGTACGTCACCAGCAGCGTGTTCCTCGAGAAGCCGTACGACTCCTCCGACGAGGGGCGTCCGGCGATCGGCCTCACCGCTTCCGGCGCGGCCGCCACGACCGACACCAAGGTGACCCAGGGCGATCTGACGGCGCTGACCGGCTTGACCGTCGCGCTCCCCGAGGTCTTCGCGAAGGACTATGGGCGCGGCCTCGGCGACACGCTCAGCCTGCGGCTCGGCGACGGCGTGCCCGTCGACGTCAAGGTCGTCGCGGTGACCAGCCAGCGCCCCGGCTTCGAAAGCCTGCTGCTCCCGGCCGGTCTCCTGGCCCCGCACACCACCGCCGGGCTCGCCCCGCAGATGCTGGTCCGCGCCGCCCCGGACGTCGATCCGGCGGTGCTCACCGAGCGGCTCCGCGAGGCGACGGCCGGACTGCCGGTGTCCGTCGGTGATCGGGCGGCGCTCGTCGCGGCGCACGACAAGGACCAGGCCGTCGGCGCGTGGGTGAACTACCTGCTGGTCGGGATGATCATCGCCTACACGGTGATTTCGGTCGCCAACACGCTCGTGATGGCGACCGTGCGGCGGCGCCGCGAGTTCGGCCTCCAGCGGCTCACCGGCTCGACGAGGGCGCAGGTGCTGCGGATGGCCGGCTTCGAAGGCGGGCTCGTCGCACTGGTCGGGATCGTGCTCGGCACCGTCGTCTCGGCGGGCGCGATCGTCCCGTTCTGCCTGGTGGCGGCCGATTCGCTGCTGCCGATGGGCTCGCCGCTGATCTACCTGACCATCATCGGGCTCGCCGCGGCCCTCGCGCTGGCGGCGACCCTGGTCCCGGCCTGGGCGGCCACCCGCGGCCAGGCCGTGGACGCGGCGACGGCCGGCAGTGACTAGAGCTACCGTCGAAGGACCCGGCGGGCCGTGTGTAAGACTCTCGGCCGTGGCGTACCCCGGGTTGGATCAAGCGGCGAAACTCGAACTGGCGAGACTGGTCGGCGAACTCGCCGTCGTGCACGGCAAGGTGACCTTGTCCTCTGGCAAGGAAGCCGACTACTACATCGACCTCCGGCGGGCGACGCTGCATCACGCGGCCGCGCCGCTCATCGGGAAGCTGCTCCGGCAGCTCACGCACGACTGGGACTACGTCGCCGCCGGCGGCCTGACCCTCGGCGCGGACCCGGTGGCGCTGGCGATGCTGCACTCCGCGGCGACCGACGGCGTCGTGCTCGACGCGTTCGTCGTCCGCAAGGCCGTCAAGGAACACGGCATGCAGCGCCGGATCGAAGGCGTCGAAGTGCTGGGGCAGCGCGTGCTGGCCGTCGAGGACACCTCGACCACCGGCGGCAGCGTCCTCACCGCCGTCGAGGCGCTGCGCGAGGCCGGAGCGAACGTGGTCGGTGTCGCGACGGTCGTCGACCGGGACACCGGAGCGCGCGAGGCCATCGAGAAGGAAGGCCTCGAATACCGTTACATCCTGAACAAGGACGATCTCGGTCTGTCCTGAGTAAAGTCTCCCGAACGGGGCATCCTCTGTGCGAACGGAGGATGCCCCGTTTTTTCGTGAGCGTTTCTCAATACGAGAGGGGTAACGTCGCTGGTAGGGGTGTGAAAGGGGGCTTGAGGTGGCGGGTTTCCTGGCGAACGTGACAGTCGCGGTGCACATTTTCGCACTGTTGTTCATAGGATTCGGCGGTTTCCTGGCGTGGCGGTGGCCGAAGGTGATCTTCGTGCATGTGTTCTTCGCCGCATGGGGTGTTCTCGTCAACGTCTTCCCCTGGCCCTGCCCGCTGACGGCGGCCGAGAACTCCTTCCGGCACCAGCAGGGCCTCGGCGACCTGCCCGGCGGCTTCAACGCCTACTACCTCTACGACACCGTGTTCCCGCGTTCGTCGCTGCCGGTCGTCGTCGTGATCGCGATGGCGACGGTGATCGTCTCCTACGTCGGCGCGTACCAGCGCTGGCGTCACCGCCACCACGACGGAGACGCACCGGCGCACCGCGTCAGCATGGGCTGAGTGACAATCACCGGGTGAACTCGGAAGAAGCCGGGCCCACCGAATGGGTGGCGCGGGAAGAGGTCGGCGTCGGTCCGTGGGAGGGCGAGTGGCCCGCGGACGAGCGTTACGACCCCGAACTCCTGGCCAACGGTGATCGCCGCAACGTCGTCGACCCGTATCGCTACTGGCGGCGTGAGGCCATCGTGTCCGATGTGGACTCGCGGCGGCATCCGTTCCACGTGGCGATCGAGAACTTCCAGCACGACCACAACATCGGCACCGTGGTCCGGACGGCGAACGCGTTCGCCGCGGCGGCGGTGCACATCGTCGGGCGGCGGCGCTGGAACCGGCGCGGCGCCATGGTGACCGACCGCTACCAGCACCTTCTCCACCACGAGGACGTCAACGGCCTGCTGACCTTCGCCGCGACGGAAGGCCTCGCCGTGGTCGCCGTCGACAACACGCCCGGTTCGCAGCCCGTCGAGACCGCCGAACTGCCGCGCGAGTGTGTCCTGCTGTTCGGCCAGGAAGGGCCGGGGCTGTCGGCCGAGGCGCAGAAGACGGCGTCACTGGTCGTTTCGATCGCGCAGTTCGGCACGACCCGCTCGATCAACGCCGGCGTCGCCGCCGGGATCGTCATGCACGCCTGGGTCCGGCAGCACGCCGACCTCGCCCAAGCCTGGTGACCCCCGCATTTCGTCCTCTGAATGCGGTCCTTGCGCGTGCAACTACCGCATTCAGAGGACGAAACGCGGGCTAGACGGGGGCCACCTCCACCGGGATCCCGTTCAGGACGGCGTTCCCGGACGGCACGTCGAGCAGGGTTTCGTCGGCGACCAGGTTCGAGTTGACCCCGGCGTGCGCCGCTGCGACCTTCGTCCGCGTTCCGTCGAGGTCGTGCCCCCAGCCGTGCGGCATGCTCACCACGCCGGGCCGGACGTCGGCCGTGACCTCCACCGGCGCTTCGAGCTTGCCCGCCCGCGAAGTCACCGACGCGAGCCCGCCGTCAATGAGCCCGAGCCGGGACGCGTCGTCCGGATGCACCTGGACGGTGCACCGGTTCCCGCCGCGCACCAGCGGTGTCAGGTTGTGCATCCACGAGTTGTTCGAGCTCAGATGCCGTCGCCCGATCAGCAGCAGCCCGCCGTCGGGCGCCTTGTCCAGCTCCGCGCGCAGCCGCGGCACGTCTTTCGTGATCGCCTCCGGGGCCAGTTCGACCTTCCCGCTCGCGGTGGCGAGCGCCTCGGGCAGCCGCGGCTTCAACGCGCCGAGGTCGATGCCGTGCGGGGCGGCTTCGAGGTCGGCCAGGCTCAGCCCGTACGGCCCGCCGCGCAGCATCAGATCGATCATCCGCGCCGGTCCCGTACGGCCTTCGGCCAGCGAGAGATCGACGCCGGTGCGCCGCGCCGTTTCGCCCGCGACCATCGTGTCGAAGGCGGCGACGTCTACGTCCGGGCCCTGGCCCGCGGCGATCCCGGCCAGCCGCAGCAGGGTCACCCACTCCTGCGGCATGTCCGTCTCGAGCGTCTGCGGCGTCCAGTTCGCGACATTGCGCACGGCGAGCGCGTACAGCGCGACGTCGTAATGCGGCCGCTCCAGCGGCGACGGCCCGGGCAGGATGACGTCGGCGTGCCGTGTGGTCTCGTTGAGGTACACGTCGAGCGAGACCATGAAGTCCAGCTGCCGCAACGCTTCCGAGAGCCGCGCGGAGTTCGGCGTGCTCAGTGCCGGGTTGCCGCTGATGGTCACCAGCGCCCGCACCTGGCCTTCGCCGGGCGTCTCGATCTCGTCCGCGAGCGTGGCCACCGGCAGTTCGCCGAGCACCTCGGGATACCCGCGCACCCGGCTCGTCCAGCGGCCACTGGTGAACGGCGAGGACCGGCGCGGTCGCCACAGGGCGGGCAGCGGGAACATCACGCCGCCTTCGCGATCGAGGTTGCCGGTCAGCGTGTTGAGGACGTCGACCAGCCAGCTCGCGATGGTGCCGTACGCCTGGGTCGTGGTGCCCATCCGGCCGTACACCGCGGCGCGTTCGGCGTCCGCGAGGTCGAGCGCGATGCGGCGGATCTCCGCGGCGTCGATCCCGGTCGCGGGCGCGACCGCCTCCGGCGTGAACGGCTCCGCGAGCGCGCGGACCTCGTCGACACCGTCGACGTGCTCGCCGGGACGGACGCGGTTCTCCGCGAACAGGATGTTGACCAGCGCGAACAGGAACAAGGCGTCGGTGCCGGGCCGGATCGCGTGGTGCTCGTCGGCGAGCTGCGCGGTCCGGGTGCGGCGCGGATCGAGGACGACGATCTTGCCGCCGCGTTTCTGGATCCCGCGCAGCTTTCCGCGGGTGTCCGGGGCGGTCATCAGGCTTCCGTTGGACACCAACGGGTTCGCGCCCAGGATCAGCAGGTGCTCGGTGCGGTCGAGGTCCGCGACGGGGATGGTCTGCGGGTCGCCGAACAGGTAGCCGGAGGAGAAGTGCTTCGGCATCTGGTCGACCGTGGTCGCGGTGTAGAAGTTCCTGGTGCCCAAGGCTTTGAAGAACACGCGGCCGTAGAGCACCTGCGCCGAGTTGTGCACCGTCGGGTTGCCGGCGTAGACCGCGACGGCGTTCCGGCCGTGCTCGTCGATGATCGGCCGGAGCCGCCGGTCGATCTCGGCGAACGCTTCGTCCCAGGTGACCTCGACGAACTCGCCGTCCCGTTTGACCAGCGGCGCGGTGAGCCTGTCCGGGTCATGGTGCAGCGCGCCGAGCGAAGCGCCCTTCGGGCAGATGTAGCCCTTCGAAAAGACGTCCTCGCTGTCGCCCCGAACCCGGGTCACCAGGCTCTTCTCGTCGATCGTCACCTCCAGACCGCAGGTGGCTTCGCAAAGCGGGCAGGTCACGTGCGCCGTGGTCATGAAGCACCTCGCGGGTCCGGGAATCATCCCAACATACTGAGCGGTATGTCAGCGGGCAAGGGATGATGGCCCGATGACTGCTCTCGCCGACCGGGCCGCGACCGCCGAGCGCGCGATCCGCGACCGGCATCTGCGCCGCGTGTGGGGGCTGCCGGGGACCGTGCTGGGCCGCAGCGGCTGGCCGCCCTCGACGGGGCAGCGCGTCCATTGGCACTGGAACTACTGGTGGCAGGCGCATCTGCTGGAGACCCTCGTCGACGCCCAGTTGCGGGATCCGTCGCCGGATCGGCTGAAGCTGATCGACCGGTTCGTGGTGTCCGTGCGGCTGCGCAACTTCGGCAAGTGGATCAACGACTACTACGACGACATCGCCTGGCTCGGCCTCGCGCTGCAACGTGTGGGGCATCTCGGGCTGGACGTCCGCGGCGGGCTGGAGGCGATCAGTTCGCGGCTGCGCGAAGGCTGGACCGACGACGCGGGCGGCGGGATCTGGTGGCGTGTCGGAGACGACTTCAAGAACGCGCCCACGAACGGCCCGGCCGCGATCTTCCACGCCCGCGAAGGCTCCACGCAGCACGCTCGTGGGTTGACCGACTGGATGACCGAGCGGCTCGTCGACCCGGAATCCGGGCTGGTGTGGGATGGCCTGCGCGTCGGCAGCGGCGAACTGGTGAAGCATATTTTCACGTACTGCCAAGGGGTCTACCTCGGCGCCTGTCTCGAACTGTCCGAAATGGACAGAGTGGAGCACACGATCCACGCGGTCGCGGAACACGTCGCGCCGAACGGCGTGATTCGCGGGCAGGAAGGCGGCGACGGCGGCCTGTTCGGCGGGATCCTCGCCCGGTACCTGGCGCTCGCGGCGCCGCTGCTGCCGAGCGGGGTGGCGCGCGACCTGGTCATCCGGTCGGCTGACGCGTGCTGGTCGGGTGCCACCGAGACGCCGCACGGGCCGCTCTTCAGCGCCGACTGGGCGACTCCGGCGCCTTCGCTGCCCCTCGCCGCCGACGCTCCCGAACGCGACCTGTCCGTCCAGGTGAGCGCGTGGATGCTGCTCGAAGCCGCGGCCACCCTGGAACACCGCATTTAGTCCTCTGAATGCGGGGATGAGGCGGAGGTAGCGGGGTTGCGAAAGCCACTTTCGCAACCTTCAACGTTGCGAAAGTGGCTTTCGCAACGTCAGGGAACGCGGGTCACCAGACGTCGCCCGCCCGCCAGTCGCAGGTGATCTCCCCGTCCAGATCCAGCGTGACCCCCACCGGCAGCACATGGATCGACCCGTCCTCCTCCTTCGTCGCCTCGATGCCCGTAGGCGTCATGGCCGACGAAGTCCCGCGCCACAGCAGCCAGCCCCGCGACGCGTAGAACTCCAGCGCCTCGTCGGACGCCGAAAGCGCCCCGAGGTCATACGCCTTCCTCAGGACCCGCTCCAGCGCGTCCATCATCGCGGCGCCGTGCCCGCGCCGCCGGTGATCCGACCGGACGGCGACCGCCTCGATATAACCCGTGCGGAGGACCCGTCCGTCGTGCACGAGCCGCCGCTGGACCAACGACGCGTGCCCGATCAGCTCACCGGCCTCCCACACGAGCGTGTGCATGCCGCCGAGGGCGTTTTCCCAGTCGTGGTTGCTGAAATCGCCGTCGAAAGCGTCGTCCAGCAGAGCGCGTGCCGCGGTCAGCACGCCTGCTTCGAGGTCGGCGGTGTGCACGGTCCACAGGTCGGTCATTCCGCCATCATCACCCGGCGGCGGGCTTCTCACCAGCGACTTGTGATTCAGCAGCCGCACGACTGCCGGTGGATGAACCGCGGCGCGAGCCGTACGGATTCGGGTCGTCGCTCGGGGTCGGTGATCCGGGCCAGCAGGAGTTCGACGGCCTTGCGCCCGATCTCCTCGATCGGCTGCGCCATGGTGGTGACCGCCGGGGTCACCTGGCCTGCCCACTCCATGTCGCCGTAGCCGACGATCGCGAGGTCGCGCCCGATCCGGATGCCGAGCCGGTGCGCCTCGTACTGGACGCCGATCATCATCGCCTCGCTCGCCACCACGAGCGCGGTCGGCGACGGCCAGCTGTCGAGCAGTTTCGCGGTCGCGGCGGCCGCCCCGCCGGGGGTCGACCGCCCGCACGCGACCAGCTGCGACGTCCACCGCAGGCCGGAGCGGCCGAGGCCGAGCCGGTAGCCCAGCGCCCGCTCCTCGTAGGTGGTCACGTCCTCTTCGCCGGAGATGAAGCCGATCTTGCGGTGCCGCAGCCCCGCGAGGTGCCGCACGAGCGCGCACACGGCCTGGATGTTCTCGGAGCCCACCTGGTCGACGTCGTTGCGTCCGGCCATCCGGTCGACGAGCACGGTCGGCACACCCATCCGGACCAGCCCGTTGATCACCGCTTCGTCGCCGGCCGCCGGGACGAGCAGGACACCGTCGACGCGGTCCGCCCGCAGCGCGCGGATGACCGCGGCTTCTTCGGCGACGCTGTCGCCGGTGTCGGCGAGGGTGATCTCGCAGCCGTGACGGCGCGCGGCGCGGCGGATGGCGCGGACGAGTTCACCCGAATACGGATTCGCGTGCATCGCCATGGCCACCCCGAACCGGTGGGTGACAGGGGTGTCCTCCCACAGGGGTAACGCCGGGGACAATGCGGTCATCGCTCCACGCCTTCATCCGAGCTTGAATGACGGTAACGGCTGACGGAGCGTCACTCGGCGGCGAGACCGGAAAGTCTCCCAACAATCATCAATGTGAGTGAACGAGAGCGCATCCGCAGGACGCGCGATGGCGGAGCGTAGGCGGAATCCGCATCGTCTGGGCCTTGCGTGCGGGATCGTTGATGCGGGCGAGCAACAGGCGCACCGCCTGTGTGCCTATCTCCTCGATCGGCTGGGCCATCGTGGTCAGCGGCGGATCGACCAGATCGGCCCACTCGACGTCGTCGTAGACCACCACCGGCAGGTCGACACCCGCGCGCAGGCCGCGGCGCCGCAGTTCGTGCAGCACGCCGACCATCATGGTGTCGTTGGCGACCACGAGCGCCGTCGGCGGCTCCGGGAGCGCGAGCAGTGTGCTCAGCGCGAGCGCGCCACCGGCCTGCGAAGACTGCCCGCACGCGACCAGGTCCTCCGACCAGGTCAAACCCGAGCGCCCGAGCCCCAGCCGATAGCCGAGGATCCGCTCCTCGCTGGTGCTCAGCCCGGCCGTGCCGCTGATCATGCCGATCCGCTGGTGCCCGAGCGACGCCAGATGCGCCGTCAGTGCCGACGTCGATTGGATGTTCTCCGCGCCGACCTGGTCGACGTCGGTGCGCGTGGAGAGCCGGTCGATGAGCACGGTCGGGACGTCGAGCGAGACGAGCTCGCCGATCACCGAACCGTCGCCCGGCGACGGCGTGATCAGCAACCCGTCCACCCGGCGCGAACGCAGCGTCCGCACGGTCTCACGCTCGGTGTCGACGGTGTCGTGCGTGTCCGCGAGCAAGACCGTGTACCCGGCGAGCGCGGCCTCGCGTTCGATCGCCTGGATCAGCACGGCGAAGTACGGGTTCGCGATCAGCGAGATCGCGACGCCGATCGACCGCGTCCCGCCGGTCACCAGCGAGCGGGCGATGGCGTCGCCGGTGTAGCCCGTCTGCTCGATCGCGCGCAGCACCGCCAGCTTGGTGTCCTCGGCCACCGCCCTCGTCCCGTTGACCACGTGGGAAACGGTGGTGATCGAGACTCCCGCCAGCTCGGCGATGTCGCGTTGGGTGGGACGGGACGAGCGAGACGGCGGCATTACCAATCCTCGTGAAGTCAGCTGGCAAGCGTTTGCGCAAACGCTTGCGACTGAGCATAACCCTGTCTACCTTCCGGTCCATCACGGACAGCCTTGAATCGGAGGGCATCCCCCATGAGACAGCGCAGTCTCGCCGCGCTCGCCCTGGCCGCCGCCTTGACGGTGACCACGGCCGGGTGCACCGTCGAACGCCACTGGGGTGGCGGCTCGAACGCAGGCGGCGGTGGCAAGGCCAAGGTCGGCCTGGTCACCAAGACCGACACCAATCCCTACTTCGTGGAGCTGAGAGCGGCCGCCAAGGCTGCCGCCGAGGCCAACGGCGCGGAGTTCAGCGCGCTCGCCGGACAGTTCGACGGCGACAACGACGGTCAGGTCCGCGCCATCGAGAACCTCATGCAGCAGGGTGCGAACACCATCCTGATCACGCCGAGTTCCTCGACCGGCGTCCTCGACGCCATCGACCGCGCCCGCAAGGCCGGGGTGCTGGTCATCGCGCTCGACACGGCGACCGAACCGGACACCGCCGTCGACGCCACCTTCGCCACGGACAACTTCGAAGCCGGACGCCAGCAGGGCGCGTACGTCAAGGCCGCCCTGAACGGCAAGCCGCCGAAGCTGTTCATGGTGGACGGCACCGCCGGGTCCACAGTGGACACCCAGCGGCACACCGGATTCCTCAAGGGCATCGGGCTCACCGACGCGTCGCCGGAGATCAAGGGCAAGACGCCCGCGAACGGCGACCAGAGCCTCGCGCAGCAGGGTGTCGAAAACCTGCTGCAGCGCACCACCGACATCAACGCCGTCTACACGATGAACGAGCCGATGGGCCGCGGCACCTACGCCGCGCTCCAGGCCCGCGGTCTGGTGAACCAGATCGTGATGGGCTCGATCGACGGCGGCTGCGAAGGCGTCAAGAACGTACGCGACGGCCAGTACGCCGCGACGGTCATGCAGTTCCCCAAGAAGATGGCCGAGCAGGGCGTCCTCGCCGCCGTCGAATACGCCAAGACCGGGAAGAAGCCGAGCGGGTTCGTCAACACCGGTTCCGCGGTGATCACGGACAAGCCGATCCCCGGCGTCGAAAGCCAGGACACCAAGTGGGGCCTCGAGAACTGCTGGGGGACGAAGTGACTACCGCAACCCTCAAAGGCAACGAACGCCCGTCCATCGGTGAGTTCTTCCTGCGCGCGCCCGCGGTCGGGCCCGCGCTGGCCCTGCTCGTCGCGATCGTGGTGTTCTCGCTGTCGACGGACACCTTCCTCGACCTCGACAACCTTTCCCTTGTGGTGCAACAGTCCCTGGTGGTCGGCACGCTCGCGCTCGGGCAGACGCTGATCATCCTGACCGCGGGTATCGACCTGGCCAACGCGGCCGCGATGGTGCTCGCGACGCTGATCATGGCGAAGCTCGTGGTCGGCGGCGTCTCCGGGATCTGGGCGCTGCTGCTGGGAATCGTGGCGACGGTGGTGATCGGGATGGTCACCGGTTCGCTGGTCACCCGGATCAAACTGCCGCCGTTCATCGTCACGCTCGGCCTGCTGACCGTGCTCACCGCGGCCGCGAAACTGTTCGCGAGCGGGCAGGCCGTCCCGGTCGCCGACGAACTGCTCAAATGGCTCGGCACCCGCCGGTACCTCTTCGGCGGCATCCCGATCACCTACGGCATGACGCTCGCTTTGCTGATGTACCTGGGACTTTGGTACGCGCTCACGCGGACGCCGTGGGGCAAGCACGTCTACGCGGTCGGCAACGCGCCGGAATCCGCGCGGCTGTCCGGGATCAAGGTCAACCGGACGATCCTTTCGGTGTACATCGTCGCCGGGGTGATCGTCGGGATCGCCGCCTGGCAGGCGCTCGGCCGCGTGCCGAACGCCGACCCGAACGCCTTCCAGCTCGGCAACCTCGACTCCATCACCGCGGTGGTGCTCGGCGGCGCGAGCCTGTTCGGCGGCCGGGGTTCGGTACTCGGCACGATGATGGGCGCGCTGGTCGTCGCGGTCCTGCGGTCCGGGCTGACCCAGCTCGGGGTGGACGCGCTCTACCAGGACGTCGCCACCGGCGCCCTGCTCATCGGCGCGGTCTGCGTCGACCGGTTCGCGAGGAGGCAGCAGTCATGACGACGCCCACGTTGTCCGCTCAGGGACTGGTCAAACGCTACGGCCGGGTCACCGCCATCGACGGCGCCGACTTCGAGCTGTTCCCCGGTGAGGTGCTCGCCGTCGTCGGCGACAACGGCGCCGGGAAGTCGAGCCTCATCAAAGCCCTTTCGGGCGCGGTGATCCCGGATGCCGGAGAGATCAAAGTGGACGGTCAGACCGTCCACTTCAAGTCCCCTTTGGACGCTCGGCATTACGGGATCGAGACGGTGTATCAGGATCTCGCCGTCGCCCCCGCGCTCGACATCGCGTCGAACATGTTCCTCGGCCGGGAAAAGCGGCGCACGGACCTGTTCGGGAGAGTGTTTCGCAAACTGGATAGCGCCGCGATGCGGGCCGACGCGCAGCGGATCCTGGACGAGCTCGGCATCAACATCAAATCCATCACGCAGCCGGTGGAGACGTTGTCCGGCGGGCAGCGCCAGGGTGTCGCGGTCGCGCGGGCGGCGGCCTTCGGCACCAAGGCGGTGATCATGGACGAGCCCACCGCCGCGCTCGGCGTCGCCGAATCGGGCAAGGTGCTCGACCTGATCAACCGCATCCGCGAACGCGGCCTGCCGGTGGTGCTGATCAGCCACAACATGCCGCACGTGTTCGACATCGCCGACCGTATCCACGTGCACCGCCTCGGCAAGCGGGTCGCGGTGGTCTCACCGAAGACGCACACTATGAACCAGGTCGTCGGCCTGCTCACGGGTGCGCTGAAGATCGGTGAGAACGGCGAGGTCGAAGAGGTCGCTTCAGCCGTCCACACTGGACTGTAGTGATGCGAGTGCTGCTGGCGGGCTTGTGCACCGTCGACCAGATTCAGCGCGTCGCCGAGATCCCGGCGCCGGGCGAGAAGGTGCGTTCGCTGTCGATGTACGTCGCCGCCGGGGGGCCGGCGACGAACGCGGCGGTGACCGTGGCCGCGCTCGGCGCCGGGGCGACGTTGCTGACGGTCGCCGGTGCGCATCCGCTGGCGGCACTCGCCCGCTCCGACCTCGATGCGCACGGCGTCGACCTGGTCGACCTCGATCCCGAACGACCGGATCCGCCCGCGATCAGCGCCATCGTCGTCCGCGATTCCGACGGGGAACGCACCGTCGTCTCGCGCAACGCCCACGCTTCCTCGCGTTTCGTCCTCTCGATGCGGTCCTTGCACGCGCGACTACCGCATTCAGAGGACGAAATGCCGGGGTGTGTGCTCCTGGACGGGCACCATCCGGAGGTCGCGCTGGCGGTCGCGCGCTGGGCGAAGGACCGGAAGGTGCCGGTGGTGCTCGACGCCGGGAGCTGGAAGCCGGTCTTCCCCGAACTCCTCCCGCTGGTCGACGTCGCCGCGTGCTCGTCGCTGTACCGCGGGGACGATCCGCGTGAGCACGGCGTGCCGGTGGTCGTCACGACCGCCGGACCCGAGCCGGTCCGCTGGTCGACGAAGGACGGATCCGGTGCAGTTCCCGTTCCCGTCGCGCGGGCGCGTGACACGCTGGGCGCGGGCGACGTCTGGCACGGGGCTTTCGCGTACGCGGTCGCCAGGGGCACAGGGGATGTCCCGGGCTGGATCGGGTTCGCCAACGAGGTGGCCGCCGAACGGGTGCGGCATGAAGGACCGAGGTCGTGGACGGCCGCGGTCGCGAAGATGGGAGAAGGACAGCCATGAGTGCCATGCCTCCGGTGTTCGAGGACCTGTTGAGCAGGGCTCAGACGCTGGCGAAGCCGGGACAGCGCAGTGTGCTCGGCATCGTCGGCGCCCCCGCGTCGGGCAAGACGACACTGGCCTGGGGCCTGGCGAAGGCGCTGGGTACGCGGGCGGCCGTGGTCGGGATGGACGGGTTCCACCTGGCGCAGGTCGAACTGCAGCGGCTCGGGCGGGTGGAGCGCAAGGGCGCGCCGGACACCTTCGACGCCGCCGGGTACGTGCACCTGCTGCGCAGGCTCGCCGAAGGCCGCGAGACGGTCTACGCGCCCGAGTTCCGCCGGGAGATCGAGGAGCCGATCGCCGGCGCCGTCGCGGTCACGCCGGACGTCCCCCTGGTCATCACCGAGGGCAACTACCTGCTCATGCAGGACGACCCGTGGAGTGGCGTGAAGCCGATCCTCGCCGAGTCGTGGTTCCTCGCGCCGGACGAACCCGAGCGCATCGAGCGGCTCGTCTCGCGGCACCGCCGCTACGGCCGTTCGCTGGTCGAAGCGCGTCGCCGCGCGCTCGGTTCCGACCAGCGCAACGCCGATCTGATCGCGTCCACCAGCGACCGGGCCGATCTGGTCCTCGAGAATCTGCCGCTGGTCAACTTCGCCATATGATCCGGTCATGACTGGGGTTCTCGTCGTCACCGGCGGAAGCAAGGGCATCGGCGCGGCGGTCTGCGAACTGGCCGCCGCGCGCGGATACGACGTCGTCGTCAACTACGCGGGCGACGCCGAAGCGGCCGAAGACGTCGCTTCGCGCGTCCGGAAGCACGGCGTCCAAGCGATCACCCAGCGCGGTGACGTCGCGTCCGAAGACGACGTGGTGGCCCTGTTCGACGCCGCCGTCGCACTCGGCCCGCTCGCCGGGGTGGTCGCGAACGCGGCCATCACCGGCAACACCCCGGGCCGCTTCGACGAGTACGAGGTCGACGTCGTCCGCCGCGTGGTCGACGTCAACGTCACGGGAGTCTTCCTGTGCGTCCGCGAGGGCATCCGCCGGATGTCCACCCGGTACGGCGGTGCGGGCGGCTCGATCGTCACGCTGTCGTCCACCGCCGCGAAAACCGGTTCACCCGGGGAATGGGTCCATTACGCGGGCACCAAGGCGGCGGTGGAAACGATGACCTACGGCGTCGCGCAAGAAGTCGCGAAAGAGTCCATCCGGGTCAACGCCGTCGCGCCGGGCATGATCCACACCGGATTGCACGCCGCGGCGGGGATGCCCGACCGCATGGACCGGATCGCCCCCACCATCCCGATGGGACGGGCGGGTGAACCCGGCGAAGTCGCGGAAGCCGTGCTGTGGCTGCTTTCCCCGGCGGCGTCGTACACCACCGGGACGGTGCTGACCGTCGGCGGAGGACGTTGACACCCGGGGCCACGGACCGGTCACGGGGCGATATCGGGTCCGCGTGCGGTTCAGCCACTTTTTAACACCCTTTCCCGGCGGATATCACGATTCATGTGGGAAGTCGGCGGATCACCTCGTGGCCAGAGGCGCCTGTGTCACCCTGGTGGCGCCCCCAAGCTTCTTGATCAGGACGGTCATCCCCGATGTCCAAGCTCATGTCTGTGCACCACCTGGCACTCACCGTGACCGATGTGGACCGGAGCGTGCCCTGGTACGCCCGTGTGCTCGAACTCGAGGAGTTCACGCGTCGCGAGGACCCGGAGACGGGACTGCGGAAGGTCGTGCTCAGGTCGCCGAGCGAAGGTTTCGCCGTGGTTCTCGTCGAGCATCAGGACACCGAGCGGCCGCGGTTCGACGAACGACGGACAGGTCTGGACCACGTGGCGTTCAAGGTCTCGTCGCGGTCGGAACTGGCCGAATGGGAAGCGCGGCTCTCGGAATACGGCGTCGTCTATTCGCCGTCGAAGGGATCGCGGACCTTGGAGGGTTCGTCGGTCATCGTGTTCCGCGACCCCGATGGGATCCAGCTGGAGATCTGGGCCGACCCCGAGGTCTAGGGGGTGCTCTGTTCCGGCTCTTCGGCGGGACGCCGCATCTCCTGGCGGTAGCGGATGAAGCCGTAGGCCGTACCCACCACGAAGAACGCGATGCTGATCCACAAAGCCGCAGTCTTGACCCACGGCAGCTGGTCCAGCAGACCGGCGCCGTAGTAGCCGAGCAGGACCAAGGTCGGCACCCAGAGCAGTCCGCCGAGCGCGGTCGCGAGGGCGAATCGCCGCGGATCCATCCGCGCGGTCCCCGCGATGAGCGGCGCCAGCGTGCGGATCCACGGGATCCAGCGCGCGGCGACGATGGCGAAGAAACCCTTGCGATCCAGGAACGCCCTGGCGCGGTCGAGGTTGTGCCGGTTCAGCACCTTGCCGCCGCGGCGGGCGATCAGTTTCGTGCCCGTGCCCCGGCCGATGTAATACCCCACCTGGTTGCCGAGGATCGCGACGAGCAGCGCGGCGGCCGAGAGCAGCCACGCGTTCAGGTCGGAGCCGTGCTGCGCGAGGACGACTCCGGCCGCGAACAGCAGGGAGTCGCCGGGCAGGAACAGCCCGATGATCAGCGCGCACTCCACGAAGATGAAGCTCAGCACGATCACCCAGACGAGCACCGGCCCGGCGGTGTCGAGCCAGCTCACCCCGATGCCTGCGGCCTCGGTGTACACCTCACTCACGACGCGAGCCTACGTGTACTCGGCGAACCGCACTTCACCGAACGGTGGAATCGGGGTGTCAACGGCCCTGTGACCCGCTCCGCGCGTTCCCGTCGGGCGGGTTCGCGTGCTTGAGGGGACGACACACGGCGGGACCCCTCGACGCACGCGTGTCGTCCATCCCGTCACGCGTGTCGTCCGTCGGATCACCCGTGTCGTCCCCTCAAGCACGGGAAACCCCCGACGAAACCCCAGATGCGACGAAGGGGCCCTTCACCGCGAAATTTGCGATGAAAGGCCCCTTCATTGCAAGCCGGGCTAGTGCTCGACGAGCTCGTCCAGCGCCTGGTCATAGCTCAGCCGGACGTCGTGTTCGGCCTGGTCACCGCCCAGCAGCTCCACCCGGCTGGTCGCCGGCGGGTAGCCGCTGGCGATCACCGTGTAGGTCCCGGCGGGCAGGTCGCTGACCGTGTAGTTGCCCTCCGCGTCGGTCCTCGCCACGGCGGCGACGCCGCCCGAGGAGTCGAGCACGGTGATCCGCGCGTCCGGCACCACCCGGTCGCCGTCGGTGCGGGCGACCCCGCTCAGCAGGATCGTGCTGACCAGTTCGACGTCGTGACGCAGCATCCCGGAGCCGGTGGCGGTCAGCGTCGCCGCGACCGGCCGGAACCAGCGGCCGCTGGCGACGATCGTGTACCGCCCGCCCACGATGCCGGCGAACGAGTAGACGCCGTTCTCGTTGGTGTGCGTCCTGGCCACCTGATTGCCGTTGTGGTCGATCAGGGTCAGCGCCGCACCCGCGACGTTCGTGGCGTCGTCCCGGCGGACATGCCCGCTGATCTGCGCGGATCCCGCCCGGTAGGCGCCGTTCCCGTTGGTCATGGCGTGCTTGCCGGGCTCGACCGGGGCGGTCACGACGGTCTTCTCGGAAGCCGTCTCGACAGGCACGTCTTCCTCTTCGAGGAGTGCTTCGCCGCCTTCGAGAGCCGAGGCCGCCGAAGGAGCCGAGCCGCCGAGCAGCGGGATCTCCTTCATGAACATCAGCACCAGCGTCGCCAGCAGCGCGACCGCACCCGCCACGTAGAACACCGTGGTGATCGACTCGGTGAAGCCGATCAGCACCGGGGTCTTGATGGCCTCGGGCAGGCTCGCGATACCGCTCGTGTTCGACTGGATGTCGCCCAGCGCCGCCGCGCCGGGGCCGCTCGGCGGGTTGCCGCCGAACGCCTTGGTGATGTTGCCCGGCAGGACGTTGAACAGGATCGTCAGGAACACCGCGACACCCGCGGTACCACCGATCTGCCGGAAGAACGTCGCCGACGCGGTCGAGACGCCCATGTCGCTGCGCGGGCCCGCGTTCTGCACCGCGATGATCAGCGTCTGCATGCAGGCACCGAGGCCGAGACCGATGATCGCGGCCGCGACCAGCGGGTGCCACAGCGCGCTGTTGTACTCGACCTGCGCGAAGAAGAACGCGCCCGCCGCGATCAGCAGCGTGCCGACCACCGGGAACACCTTGTAGCGCCCGGTCTTGCTGGTGATCTGGCCCGAGATGATCGAACCGCTCATGATGCCCGCCATCAGCGGGATCATCAGCAGACCCGATTCGGTCGGCGAGAACTCCTGAACCACCTGCATGTACTGCGGGATCATCATGATCGCGCCGAACATCGCGACACCGACGATGATGCCGCCGACGATCGCGACCGTGAAGGTCGAGTTCTTGAACAGCCGCAACGGGATCAGCGCCGCGTCCTTCATCAGCTTCTCGATGAAGATGAAGGCGATCACGCCGATACCGCCGATGATGTAGCAGATGATCGCGTTCTGCGAGCCCCAGCCCCACTTGTTGCCCTGCTCGGCGACGATCAGGAACGGCACCACGGCGACGACGAGCGCGAGCCCGCCCCACCAGTCGATCTTGTGATCGTGGCGCTGGTGCGGCACGTTGAGCACGCGGGCCACCACGAACAGCGCGACGATCGCGATCGGCACGTTGATCAGGAACACCCAGCGCCAGCCGGCGATGTCGTAGCCGAAGACGCTGCCGAGCTTGTCGAAGTCGGCGAAGAAGCCGCCGAGCACCGGGCCGAGCACGGTGGAGATACCGAACACGGCGAGGAAGTAACCCTGGTAGCGGGCGCGTTCCCGCGGCGGCACGATGTCGCCCATGATCGTCATCGCCAGCGACATCAGACCGCCGGCGCCGAGGCCCTGGATCGCGCGGAACGCGGCCAGCTCGTACATCGACGTCGCGAACGCCGAGGCGATCGAGCCGACCAGGAAGATCGAGATCGCCGCGATGTAGAACGGCTTGCGCCCGTAGATGTCGGACAGCTTGCCGTAGATCGGCGTGACGATCGTCGAGGTGATCAGGTAGGCCGTGGTGATCCAGGCCTGCAGGTCGAAACCGTTGAGGTCGTTGGCGATCCGGACGATCGAGGTGCCCACGATCGTCTGGTCGAGCGCGGCGAGGAACATGCCCGACATCAGGCCGATCAGGATCGTGACGATCTGACGGTGACTGAGCCGGGGACCATCTTCGTGGATGGCTGGCGGACTTTCTACGGTGGAACTCATTGCTTCAGGCCCCCTTGGCCTTCGACGCCGACGCGGGGTCGGCGAACTGTGGAGATGTTTTTTCGAGGTCGTCGTTCAGCCGGTGGAACAGCGAGTTGAGGGTCTTCCGGTCGTCGTCGGACCAGTCGCCGAGCACCTCGGCGAGCCACTGGTTCCGCTGCTTGCGGTTCTCCTCGAACACCCGGAGCCCTTCGGCGGTCGGTGCGAGCAGGCAGGCGCGGCCGTCTTCGGGGTCGGCCAGGCGTTCGACCAGTCCGTGCTGGACGAGGGAACTCGACTGCCTGCTGATGGTCGAGATCTCGGAGTGCAGGAACTCGGCGAGTTTGCTGGTCCGCTGGGGGCCGACGTGGATGAGGCAGAAGAGGATCGCGTACGCGGCCCGCTCGATGCCGTCCGGCCCCTGCTTGGACACCTGGGACTTGGCCCGGTTGACCAGGCGCACGAGCCGCACGAGCTCATGCCCGAGGGTGTCGGCCAGATCGAGGTCGGACTTCGACCTGGTGCCGGGTGTCGTGGGTGTCATGGTGGTCTCTCTCGCCGGTTGCTTGGTCACTGCAACTAGTTGTCTAGAGCAAGAATGTTCCTCTCAAAGGAGGTTCGCAAGGAGAAAGCGATGTTGTGTGTCGGATGACACTTTAGTTGCCGCATGCAAGCACATTTATTCGTGCATGTTTGTCCGATTCGCCCTGAGCTGCACTTTTGCTTTGATGGAGTCATGACCGACTCCGCGCTCTACGCGATCCTCGCCCGACGAAACTTCGGCACCCTCGCCACGATCAAGCGTGATGGGCGGCCGCAGCTGTCGACCGTCAACTACCTCTACGACGCGGACGCCGGCGCGATCCTGATCTCGATCACCGCGCCGCGGGCCAAGACCAAGAACCTTCAGCGCGACCCGCGGGCGACGTTCCACGTTTCGACCGAGAGCGGCGACGGCTACGTCGTCGTCGAGGGACCGGCGGTGCTCACGCCGACCGCCGCTTCGCGTGACGACGCGACTGTCGACGCGCTTGTGGACCACTACCGGCGGGC
Source organism: Amycolatopsis sp. w19 (assembly GCF_051373225.1). Classification (NCBI taxonomy): domain Bacteria; kingdom Bacillati; phylum Actinomycetota; class Actinomycetes; order Pseudonocardiales; family Pseudonocardiaceae; genus Amycolatopsis; species Amycolatopsis sp. w19. The sequence continues at coordinate 171,744 of NZ_JBPQFM010000018.1, forward strand.
GCGGGGCGAGCATCCGGACTGGGACGAGTTCCGCGACGCCATGGTCGCCGACCAGCGGGTGTTGCTGACCATCCCGATCGAGCGCGTCTACGGGATCCAGATGTAACCGCCCGCATCCAGAGGACTAAATGCATCAGCCGGCGATGCGGGCCTTGATCTCGTCGAGCCGGTCGAGGAGGGGGCTCGCGTCGTCCCGGCCGAGCGCGGCCCGCAGATAGAGGCCGTCGCCCACCAGGATGACCAGTTCGGCGGTCAGCGGGTCGTCGACGTGCTCGCTGATCAGGTCGTGGACCTTCTGGTTGTAGACCTGTACGACCTCGGAGACCCGGGGCTCGTTGAGCATGATCCGGATCGTCGCCATGGTCGTGCGATGCAGTGCCTTCTGCTGCGTGACGTCGGTGATCGCCGTCCGCAGATACCAGGAAACGACACCTTCAGGGGCCTTCTGTGCCTCTTCGAGATCCGCTTCCGACAGCGTGGCGAGACGTTCCATCAGGCCGTCGACCAGGGCTTCCTTGGAGCCGAAGTGGTAGAGCAGGCCGCCCTTCGACACCCCGGCGTGCGCGGCGACGGCGTCGAGGGTGACCCCGCCGGGGCCTTGCTCGATGAGGATCTCCTCGTACGAGTCGAGGATGCGTTCCTTCGCGGTGGGCTTCGCCATATCAGTTGACTATACCGTCTGGACGGTTTACCTTCGAACGAGGCGGTAACTGTACCGTCCGGACGGTTTAGCTAAAGGAGAGTGCGCCATGGCGGGGCGCAAGCAGTGGTGGGCGTTGGCGGTACTGGTGCTTCCGGTGCTGCTGATCAGCGTGGACATGACGGTGCTCGGATTCGCGCTGCCGTTCCTGTCCGAGGATCTGGCGCCCACCGGTGCGGAGCAGTTGTGGATCGTCGACATCTACTCGTTCATGCTGGCGGGCCTGCTGGTCCTGATGGGCACGCTCGGCGACCGCATCGGCCGTCGCAAGCTGCTGCTCATGGGTGCCGCGGCGTTCGGTGCCGCGTCGGTGCTCGCGGCCTTCTCGACCAGCGCGTTCATGCTGATCATCGCCAGGGCGCTGCTCGGCGTCGGTGGCGCGACGCTGATGCCGTCGACGCTCTCGCTGATCCGCAGCATCTTCGTCGACGCCAAACAGCGCCGGATCGCGATCGCGGTGTGGAGCGCCGGGTTCTCCGGCGGGATGGCGCTCGGGCCGGTGCTCGGCGGCTGGCTGCTGGAGCACTTCTGGTGGGGGTCGGTGTTCCTCATCAACGTCCCGGTGATGCTGGTGCTGCTGATCGTCGGACCGTTCGTGCTGCCGGAGGCGCGTGACCCGAAGCCGGGCCGCTTCGACCCGCTGTCGGCGCTGCTGTCGCTGGCCGCGATGCTGCCGGTGGTCTACGGCATCAAGCTGGTCGCCGAACACGGTTTCACGGTGAAGGCCGCCGTCAGCGTCCTGGTCGGCCTCGGACTCGGTGTCGTGTTCGTCCGCAGGCAGAACAGCCTCGACGAGCCGATGCTCGACCTGAAGCTGTTCTCGAACCGGGCGTTCAGCGGCTCCGTCGTGACGAACATGCTCGGCGTGTTCGCCATGGTCGGCCTGCTGTTCCTGGTGCCGCAGTACCTGCAGCTGGTGCTCGGGCTGAGCCCGGTCGTCGCCGCGCTGTGGATGCTGCCGGCGACGGTCGCAGGTATCGCCGGTGCGCTCCTCGCGGCTTGGCTCGCGAAGCGGATCCGGGTGTCCTTGCTGGTCAGTGGCGGTCTCTTGGTCGCGGCGGTCGGTTTCCTGGCCTTGACGCAGGTGTCGTCCGGCGGCGGGCTCGCGTACGTCGTGGTGGCGTTCACGCTGCTCGGGGGCGGTGTCGCCCTGTCCGAGACCCTGACGAACGACCTGGTCATCTCGGCCGCTCCGGCCGAACGGGCCGGTGCCGCTTCGGCGATCTCCGAGACCGGGTTCGAGCTGGGCGGCGCGCTCGGCACGGCCATCCTCGGCAGTGTCGCGACCGCGGTCTACCGGTCCGGTCTGCCGGAGGGTACGGCCGAATCCGCTCGGGACACGCTCGGTGGCGCGGTCGCGACCGCGCAGCAGCTCGACCCCGCCGCGGGACAGGCGCTGCTGGAATCGGCTCGCGAGGCCTTCACCCAGGGGATGCACGTGACCGCATGGGCGGGCGTGGTCGTGCTCGTCTATACAGGTGTTCAGGCCTTTGTTCTGCTAGATCGGAAAAAAAATTCCGCAGTGCGGAGCTGATCCGGCCTACGATGAGGGAATGAACAACCATGCCCTGGTCACTCGCCTCCGCGAGCAGTTCGGCGACGCCGCGGTGCTCACCGACACCGACGTCACGGACGCCTACTCGCGCGACATGATGCCGCTGGCCGCCAGTGGCAAGCCGCTCGCGGTGGTCCTGCCGTCCGACGTGGAAGGTGTGCAGGCCGTGGTCAAGGCCTGTGCGGAGTTCGAGGTGCCGATCGTGCCCCGCGGCGCCGGCAGTGGTCTGTCCGGCGCCGCGAACGCGATCGACGGCTGTGTCGTACTGGTGCTGACGAAGCTCGACCAGATCGTCGAGATCGACGAAGGCAACCGGCTCGCCGTCGTGCAGCCCGGCGTGGTGAACCTCGATTTCCGCAACGCGGTGGAGAAACACGGCCTGTTCTATCCGCCGGACCCGTCGAGCTACGACTGGTGCACCATCGGCGGGAACCTGTCCACCAACGCCGGCGGACTCTGCTGCGTGAAGTACGGCGTCACCACGGATTCCGTGCTGGGACTGGAAGTCGTGCTCGCCGACGGCTCGGTGCTGAAAACCGGGCGCCGCACGGTGAAGGGCGTCGCGGGGTACGACCTCGCGCGGCTCTTCGTCGGCAGTGAGGGCACGCTCGGCGTGATCACGCAGGCGACCGTCGCGCTGAAACCGTTGCCGCAGCTGCCTTCCACGCTCGTCGCCGCCTTCAACAGCACGGAGGCCGCGGGCGAGGCCGTCGCGCGGGTCGTGCGCGAAGGTCTGGTGCCGTCGCTGATGGAGATCATGGACGCGACGTCCATCAAGGCCGCCGAGGCGTACCTCAAGACCGACCTCGGCACGAGTTCGGACTGCAAAGCCTTGCTGCTGGCGCAATCCGACTCCGGCGGCGAGGTCGCGCGGAAGGAACTCGCGGTGCTGGAACAGATCTGTGTCGACTGCGGCGCGGATCTGGCCTATGCCACCGAGGATCTCGAAGAGGGCAAGATGCTGCTGCAGGCGCGGCGGGTCGTGCTCACCGCGCTGGAGATGTACGGCGTCTGGCTGACCGACGACGTCTGCGTGCCGCGTACACGGATCGCCGAACTGATCGCCGGCTGCGAGCGGATCAGCGAAGAGGTGGGGCTGCGGATCGCCGTCGTCGGTCACGCCGGTGACGGGAACATGCACCCGACGATCGTCTACGCGCACGATTCCGAAGAGGAGTTCGCTCGCGCGCGGGTCGCCTTCGACGCGATCCTCGACGTGGCCCTGTCGCTGGGCGGGACGGTCACCGGCGAGCACGGCATCGGCCGGATCAAACGCGAGTGGCTGGCCAAGGAGATCGGCGAAGTCGGGATCCAGGTTCACCGGCAGATCAAGCGGGCACTGGACCCGGGGAACCTCTTCAACCCGGGCTCGATGTTCTCCCTCTGAACACCGTGACTCGCGTGATCAGGGACGTGACTCGCGTGCTTGGACCCGGAACTCACGTGCTTGAAGGCCGCACTCGTGTGTTCGGTCTCCAATCACGCGAGTTCCGGGTCTGAGCACGCGAGTGCGGTGCCTGGTCACCGGGCAGCCTCCCGCCCGAAACGCTCCTGAATGCCATGAAAGGTCCTTTCCTTGCAAAATTTGCAAGGAAAGGACCTTTCATGGCACGAGAGCGGGGAGAAGCGGATCAGTCGCGGACGCGCGGGATCTGCTGCGTCGCGTCCATGTCCGCGGCCGGGGCGGCGGCTTCGTGCTTCTTCTCGCGGCGCGCCTTCAGGTACTCGATCACGATCGGCACCACCGAAACCAGCACGATCAGGATGAAGATCGCGTCGACGTTGTCGCGGATGAACGCGACGCCGCCGAGCAGGTGGCCGAGCGCGGTGATCCCGGCGGCCCACAGGATGCCGCCGATGACGGTGTAGGTGAAGTACTTCTTCGGGTCCATCTTGCCGATGCCGGCGATCCAGGTGATGAACGTCCGCACGAACGGCACGAACCGCGCCAGCACGACCGCCTTCGGCCCGTGCTTCTCCAGGAAGGCGTGGGTCTGGTCCACGTACTTCTGGTTGAAGAACTTCGAATCCGGCTTGCGGAACAGCCAGGGGCCGACCTTCCGGCCGAGGCCGTACCCGACCGCGTTGCCGAGCAGCGCGGCGACGGTGACCAGGACGCACACCAGCCACAGCGGCGCCTCGATCGAACCGTTCGCGATGAACAGGCCCGCGGTGAACAGGAGCGAGTCACCGGGCAGCACCGGGAAGATGCTGCTCTCGATGAAGATGATCAGGCAGAGCACGGTGATGACCGGGACGGTCAGCCCGCTCAGCAGGTGCTGCGGGTCCAGCCACTCCGGCAGGAGGCCCATCGTCGTCACGTTGTTCTGCGCCAGGATCACACCAAAACGGTACAGGGTGACGCAGAGTGCCTTGACCCGGCGGGAGACCCCGCTCAGATCAGCGTGAGCAGCCCGATCACCGAACCGGCGGCGAGCCCCAGCAGGACAGCCAGGAGCAACACCCAGTACGCGGGCAGCGGCGGGCTGCCCGGCGAAGGCGCAGGAGGCGGTGTCGGGCGCTCCGCCAACCTGGCCGTTTCCGCGTCCTCCAGTGCGACGCGCTCTCGTTCGAGCGAGTCCGCGCCGGCACCGGACAGCAGGCCGTACTGCAGCGGCAGTTCGTGTTCGCCGGCGGAACCGAGATTACTCTCGGTGTCCGTTTCGGCCGGTTTGTCCGCGGTCGTCTCGGAGAGCCGCTCCGCCGAAGGGGCGAAGACGGCTTGAGCGCGCAGGGCATCGGCTAGGAGCTTCTCCGGGTCCTTGGGCTCGCTCATCCGGGACTCCTTTCGCCGCTACCCGTCGCTGACCGACACGCCGCCTTCGATGGCGCTGCTCAATGTAGCCGCAGCGTCGTCCTGGACCCACTCGCCCTGACGAAGCACCTTGACCGGCCGCAGGTCGCGGTCGAGCACGACGACGTCCGCCGCGAGCCCCGCCTGCAGCGAGCCGGTCCGGTCGGCGATGCCGAGCAGTTCGGCGGGGCGCCCGGAGGTCGCGCGGACCGCGTCGAGCAGGTCGATGCCCGCGCCGCGCACGAGGTTGCGGAAGGCCGCGTCCATGGTCAGCGTGCTGCCTGCCAGCGAACCGTTCCCGGCCAGGGTGGCGACGCCGTCGCGGACGTCGACTTCGAGGCGGCCGAGGATGTAGCTGCCGTCGGCGGCGTCGGTGGCCGACATGGCGTCGGTGATGAGCACCGTCCGGCCCTTGCCCGCGTGGTGCGCGGCGAGCCGCAGCACGGTCGGGTGTACGTGGACGAGGTCGCAGATCAGTTCGACGGTGATGCGCTCGTCGTCGAGGAGGGCGCCGATCGGGCCCGGCTCGCGGTGGTGGAGCGGCCGCATGGCGTTGAAGAGGTGTGTCGCGACGGAGGCGCCCGCGTCGATCGCGGGGATGATCTGGTCTTCGACGCCGTCGGTGTGCCCGATGGCGGCGATGACGCCCGATTCGGCCAGTTGCCGGACCGCCTTGATCCCGCCGTGCAGTTCGGGGGCGAGGGTGACCATCCGGATGTCACCGCGGCCCGCGGCGAGCAACGCGTTGACCGTCGCCGTGTCCGGCTCGATCAGCGTCGCCGGGTCGTGCGCCCCGCATCGCGCCTTCGAGATGAAGGGTCCTTCAAGGTGAATTCCGGCAAGTTCACCCTCTTGGACCAGCTCACGCAGGGCCGCGATCTGGTCCCTGAGCACCGGGATGGGATCCGAGACCAGACTGCCGAGCATGGTCGTCGTCCCGTGCCGCCGGTGCGCGCGGACCGCGCGGAACAGCTCCTCGGGGTTCGCACTGGAGAACGATCCGCCCCCGCCGCCGTGGCAGTGGGTGTCGACGAAGCCGGGCACGACCAGGCACCCGTCGACGTCGACGCGATCGATGTCCGGGGGTGTCCCGGAACCGACTTGGACGATCTTGCCGCCGGCGATAGCCAGCCAGCCGTCGTCGAGTACACGGTCCGGGGCGACGACCCGGCCGCCCACGATCACGAAATCTCCGGCGCCTCTCACGCCCCCCAGCATATATTGGTCTGGACCAAGCATGGCGGCACAACCCAGCGGTCGAGATGAAGGCCGGGCATCAGTTCGGTGACTGCATCGCTTTCTGCAGTGCTTCGAGCGCCCGGCTGGCGGTTGACTTAACGGTACCTTTCGAAATCCCGGCGGCCTCCGAGATTTCGGCCTCACTCAGCCCACCGTAGTAACGGAGGACCAAAACCTCGCGCTGGCGAGGGGGCAGTTTGGACAAAGCGCTCACAACGGCCTGATGTTCACTCGACAGCATGGCGAGGCTTTCGGCCGAACGCGCGTTGACGGCGTGCGGCGCGACGTACTCGCGCGCGGTCTTGCGGCGGCGCAGCACGCTGCGTGAGCCGTTGACCACGGCGGTGCGCAGGTATCCGACGGCCGCGGCGGCGTCGCGCAGGCGCCCCCAGTTGCGGTGCAGCCCGGTGAAGGCCTCCTGGACGACGTCTTCGGCGGTCGCCGGTTCGTCCACGAGCAGGATGGCCAGCCGCACGAGCCGCATCCGGTGCTGGCGATAGAGATCCTCAAGGGTCAGCGGTGCCGCAGGCGGCGGTGGCGTGACCGGTCCGTCCATGGTGCGCAAGTGGCCGAGGGTCGCCTCGACACTGCGTTCCGCATTGCCCTCGAGCATGTACCCCTACCTGTTCATTTACCCCTTTGAAGCACAACCTGTGCGTGGCGCTCGATCAGCGTATCGGGTGGGGCGTGACTCCTGCCTGGTCGGATCCTGAGAAGCTGGGAGGCGTCTGTCGGAACGACCTTGGAGATGTCGATGGCCTGGTTCCTGGTGGAGATCACGTACGTGCAGGAGAAGCTGGCGGACGTGCGTCCCCGGCACCGGAAGTTCCTCTCCGCCCTCGCCGACCAGGGCGTCGTCGCGCTCGGCGGCCCGCTGGGCGACGGCTCCGGCGGCATCTCGATGTACCAGGCGGCCGACGAGGCCGCGCTGCTCGACGTCATCGACCAGGACCCGTACCACCTCGAAGGTGTCGTGGCGGAGCGAACCGTCCGCGAGTTCAAGCCGGTGATCGGCGCCTGGATCCCGAAGGAAGACTGAGCTCTCAAAGATCGAGGGTGACCGGCTCGCGTTCGACGCAGACCCGGACGCGGTCGCCGGTCACCGTCGGCAGTTCGCACGTCCCGCAAAACCCCTGGCGGCACGAATAAGCGATACCGGGCACGGTCTCGCGCAGGACGTCGAGCGCCGACCGGTCGGCGGGCACGTCCAGGGTCACGCCGCTGCGCGCGAGTTCGACGCGGAACGGCTTGCCGCCGACGATCGGCGGCGTCGAGAACCGTTCGAAGAACACGGGCCCCGAGCCGTGCAGCGCCGCGTCCGTCCGGACGCTCACGATCATCGGAACCGGGCCGCAGCAGTAGATCGGGGCACTCTTCGGTGCCCCTTCGAGCAATTCCGCGCCCGACGCGGGGATCCCGTAGTCCGTGTCCGGCCGGATCCAAACGCGGTCGCCGAATTCGGACAATTCCTCCAGAAATGGCATCGAAGCCTCGTCGCGACCGGTGTAGACCAGTCGCCAGTCCGCGCCCGAAGCGGCCGCTTGCCGCACCATCGGCAGGATCGGCGTGATCCCGATACCGCCCGCGATGAACAGATACGCCGGGCTCTCGACGAACGGGAAGGCGTTGCGCGGGCCGCGCCCGGTGATCCGCGCCCCCTTCTTCAGCGCGTGCATCGCCGTCGATCCCTCGCCGAGCAACCGGACCCCGACGCGGTAGGCCGAGCGGTCGTCCGGGTCGCCGCACAGGGAGTACTGCCGGACCAGGCTTGGCCGCGGCGAGAGATCGATGTGCGCGCCGGGACGCCACCGAGGCAGCGGTTCGCCGCGTTCGTGCACCAGCCGCAGGACGGCGACGCCGTCCGCCTGGGCGCGGAGGTCGTCGACGACCAGCGGGAGGTCACGGTCGACGGCGACCACAGGCGGACGGCGACGGCCGCTCACCCCGCTGAGCCTGCGGTAGAGCGCGACGACACCGGTCAGCGACGCCATCGCGCGGTCGGTGCGCCCGCTGCCGTCGAGCCGCAGCGGCCTCGGCGGTGTCATCACCGGGGTTCGTCGGCGGCCAGCGCGGCCGGAGAGCTCGCGAGGTACGCGACGGCCTGATCCGTGTTGCCGGTTTCGGTGGGGTGATAGGACTTCCGGAAGTACGGCCGGATCTCGCGCCGCAACTGCCTGCCCGACGGCAGCAGCCCGAGCTTCGCCACGCGCAGGTAGGTCCGGAAACTCGTCTTGCCCGGCCGGGTCGGGTCGTTCTTCATGAGGAACGTGGTGCCCCGCAAGAAGACCCAAGCGAGTACCGGCGTCACCACGAGCATGCTGCGCACACGGCGCGCGTAGCGGCCGTCGAGGTGCATGAACAGATCGAAGGCGACCGAGCGGTGCTCGACTTCTTCGGCGCCGTGCCAGCGCAGGAGATCCAGCATCGTCGGATCGGCGCCGGCCTTGTCGAGCGCTTCGGCGTCGAGGATCCACTGGCCGAGGAACGCCGTGTAGTGCTCGATCGCGGCGATGACGGCGAGCCGTTCGATCAGCCATTCCTCGCGCCGTTTGGCGGAAAGCTCACGGTCGCCGAGCAGACGGCGGAACATCCACTCCATCTGCGCGATGTACGGCCGCACGTGGACGCCCGCGGCTTCGAGGTGTTCAGCCGCGCCGTCGTGCGCCTCGGCGTGCATGGCCTCCTGGCCGATGAAGCCGAGGACGTCCTCCTTGAGCCGCTCGTCGCGGATCAGCGGCACGGCCTGCTTGAACACCTCGACGAACCAGCGTTCGCCCTCCGGCAGTGCGAGATGCAGCACGTTGATCGTGTGCGTCGCCTGCGGTTCGCCGGGGATCCAGTGCATCGGCAGGGACGCCCAGTCGAACTCGACGTCGCGGGCGTGCAGGACGATCTGCTCGTGGTCGGTCACGATGACCTCCCGCTGAGTTCGTAGTCGCTCGCGTCGACCTTGCGGGTGTCGAGCCAGTAGCGCCAGGTGAAGCCGGGCCAGATCGTCCGGTTGACGCCCTTCGCGTCGAGGTACCAGCTCTTGCAGCCACCCTGGGCCCACACGCCCTTGACGAGTTTGTCCTGGATCTCGCGCTGGAACTTCTCCTGCACGCCGGGGCGGACGTCGAGCGCGGCGGCGCCCCGCGAGTCGGCGAGTTTGATCGCGTCGACGACGTACCGCGCCTGCGACTCGATCATGAAGACCACGGAGTTGTGGCCCAGCGCGGTGTTCGGGCCGAGGAGGAAGAACAGGTTGGGGAAACCGGCGACGTTGATGCCCTTGTGCGTGTGCATCCCCTCGGTCGCCCATTCCTTGGCGAGGTCGCGGCCGTCGATCCCGGTGATGTCCAGGTATTCCAAGGCATCCGTGACCTTGAAGCCGGTGCCGTAGATGATCGCGTCGACCTCGTGCTCGACACCGTTCCCATCGACGACGCCGTGCGCCTTGACCTCGCGCACGCCTTCGGTGTTGACGTCCACATTGGACCGATCGATCGCCGGGTAGTAGTCGTTGGAGATCAGCACCCGCTTGCAGCCCATGGTGTAGTCCGGGGTGACCTTCTCGCGCAGCTTCGGATCCTTGATGGCCTTGCCGATGTGGCGCTTCGCGATCACCTCGCCGGCCTTCATGATCGCGGGGTGACCGTTGAAGCCGACGGCGCGCACTTCGAGGAACCAGTACAGCGCGTTGCGGTAAAGCCGTTGCACACCGGGGATCCGGCGGAACGCGGTCTTGGCCCAGCCCGGCATGGCGTGGTCGGGTTTCGGCATGATCCACGGCGGCGTGCGCTGGAACAGCGTCAGCTCGTCGACCTCGGGGGCGATCTTCGGGACGAACTGGATCGCGCTCGCGCCGGTGCCGACCACGGCGACCTTCTTGCCGCGCAGGTCGTACTCGTGGTTCCACTGCGCCGAATGCCAGGTCTGGCCCTTGAACTTCTCGATCCCGGGCAGCGTGGGCACCTGCGGGATGTGCAGGCCGCCGACGCCGGAGACCAGGAACTGGGCCTCGAACTCGCCCGACTTGGTGTGCACGTGCCAGCGGCGTGCGGTGTCGTCCCAGGTGGCGCCGGTGAGCTCGACCCCGAAGCGGATCTTGCGCCGCAGCCGGTACTTGTCGGTGACGTCCTTCAGGTACTGGAAGATCTCGGGGGCGGGCGAGAACGACCGCGACCAGTCCGGGTTCTGCTCGTAGGAGAACGAGTACATGTGGGACTGCACGTCGCAGGCGCAGCCGGGGTACGAGTTGTCGCGCCACGTACCGCCGACTTCGTCCGCCTTCTCCAGGATCACGTAGTCGGAGATCCCGGCCTTTTCGAGCTGGATGGCCTGGCCGAGCCCGGAGAATCCGGTGCCCACGATCACGACCTTGAATCGCTCGGTCATCTGCGCCCTCCACGTCGAGGCTTTCTTGCGCAGATGACGTTACCTGAAGTAACAGTTACTTGCTAGTACTACCTACCCGTCAGTACGTGCCGCCGAGTTTCGTGTGGTCCCAGCTGACGATCTTGGTGGGGCGGAAAATCAGCCCGATCCGCTTCGGGGCCTGCTTGCCGATGAATCCGGACAGCTCGTCGGGCACCGGGTCCCCGGGCTTCGCGCCCGCGTACCGCTGCATGAGGCTGATACCCATTTGGGTGACCACAGCCGTATCGGTGATGACCTCGACGTCGGCTTCGAGGGAGACCCCGCGCAGCTTCTCGTAGCTCTCACCGTCCTCGATGAGCACGGTGGCGCGGGGGTCTCGTTCCAGGTTCTTCGCCTTCTGGGACGTGCCGTAGGTCCAGGTCGCGACGCCGGACTCGTGCGGGTAGTACCAGAGCGGCGCCAGATGCGGGCGGCCGTTCGGACCGATCGTCGCGACGTTGATGACCTTCTGCTCGTCGAGGTAGGCGGCGAGTTCGTCAGGTGACATGCGGATCTGGTCGCGACGGGACATACGTCAGCCCTTTCGTGTGGCGGCCCGGCCTGCCTGACCGGTCACTGAAGATTCGTACGCCCCGCGCTCCTTGATGTCCATGAGCGCGGCGGCGTCGGCCTTCTTGATCCGGCCCTTCGCGCCGATCTCGATGATCGGCGGCAGGAACGCGCGGATCAGCTTCAGGCCGCCGACCCAGCGGGGCACGTGCACGGTGCGGGCGCGTTTGTTGACCCCGGCCTGGAGGTGGTCGAGCGCGACGGACAGCGGGTAGGTCTTGCCGAGCAGGCCGGGCATGCCGGCGCGGAGCTTGCCGAAGACCGGGTGCTGGTCGGCGCTCTCGACGAGGTCGGTGCGGATCCAGGTGGGGTGCGCGACGCCGACCTTCACGCCGAGGTGGGCGACTTCGGCGCGGAAGCTGTTGCAGAACGCCTCGACGCCCGCCTTCGCGGCGGCGTAGTTCGCCATGCCGGGCGCGTGGGTGATCGCGGCCAGGGAGGAGATCGCGAGCAGGTAGCCCTTGCGGTCGATGACATGCGGAAGGGTGACGCGGAAGGTGCGCCAAACGCCCAGGAGGTCGACCTCGATGACCTTCTCGAAGGCGGCGGGATCCACCGACCGGACGAAACCGGAGGTCGCGATGCCGGCGTTCGCGATGACGATGTCGATCCCGCCGAAGTGCTCGACGACGCCCGTGGTGGCGCGTTCGAGGTCGTCCCAGCTGGTGACGTCGGCTTCCCACGCGTGCGCGCTGGGGCCGATCTTGTCGGCGACCGCCTGCTGTTCCTTGGCTTCGATGCCGACCAAGGCGACCTTCGCGCCCTGCGCGGCCAGGCGCTCGGCGAGCCCCGCGCCGATGCCCCTCGCGGCGCCGGTGATCAGGACGACCTTGCCGTTCACGCTGTTCTTGGCCACGTTGCCTCCTCGTCCGAGCCCTAAGGCTTTCGGACGGTACCCCAACCTACCCGGAGTAAGCTACCCGCAAGTAAGTCCGCGTTTCGTCCTCTGGATGCGGTAGTTCGTGGTGCCAACTACCGCATTCAGAGGACGAAACGCGAGGGTCGTCAGCTTCCGGAGGCGGCGGTGAGGGCGTCGACCTCCTCGGTGGTCAGCGCGAGGTCGGCCGCGGGCAGGAGGTCGTTCAGCTGCTCGACCGAGCGGGCGCTCGCGATGGGCGCGGTGACGGTCGGCTGCGCGAACAGCCACGCGAGCGAAACGGCCGCGACCGGGACGCCGCGGGAGGCCGCGACCTCGTCGAGCGCCGCGAGCACCCGCTCGCCCCGTTCGTCCAAATAGGACGAAGCGCGAGCGGCGCGTGGGCTGTCCCCGAGGTCGTCCTTCGAGCGGTACTTTCCGGCGAGGAAACCCTTGGCCAGCGAGAAATACGGTAGGACGGCCAGGCCTTCGCGCTCGACCGTCGGCGCCAGATCCTGCTCGTAGTCCCGCTCGACGAGGTTGTAGTGCGGCTGCAGCGCGACGTACTTCGCCAGCCCTTCGCGGTCCGAAATGGACAGTGCTTCGCTCAGCCTTTCGGCGGAGTAGTTCGACGCCGCGACGTAGCGCACCTTGCCCGCGCGTACGAGCGCGTCGAAGGCTCGCATCGTCTCCTCGACCGGGGTGTCCGGATCGTCGATGTGCGCGTAGTAGAGGTCGATGTGATCGGTACGGAGCCGCCGCAGCGAGTCTTCGGCCGCCGCCGCGATGTTCGCCGCCGACAGCCCCTTGCGCTGCTCCCACATACCGGTCTTGGTCGCGATGACGACGTCGTCACGGCGGCCGCGGTTGGCCAGCCAGTCGCCGATGATCGTCTCGGAACCGCCTTGGGAGTACAGGTCGGCGGTGTCGATGAAGTTGCCGCCCGCCGCCGTGTAGGCGTCGAGGACGGCGAAGGACTGCTCCTCGTCCGCGGTCCAGCCGAAGACGTTGCCGCCGAGGTTGATCCCACGGACGTCGAGGTCGGTGTTCCCGAGTTTCGCCATGGTTCGAACATAAGGGAAGACATCGCCCGCCCGTGGTGTTGGCTCGGAACATGGGAATCGAACTCGGCAGGATCGGCATCTGGCAGCACGAATCCGTCTTCACCCCGGAGATCGCCCGTGAGCTGGAAGAACTCGGCTACGGCGCGATCTGGCTGGGCGGCTCACCGGACGGCGACCTCGTGAAGGCGGAGGAGCTGCTCGACGCCACGAAGACGATCAAGGTGGCCACCGGCATCGTCAACATCTGGAAGGACGACGCGGTCACGGTCGCCGAGTCGTACAAGCGCATCGAGGCGAAACACCCGGGCCGTTTCCTGCTCGGGATCGGGGCCGGGCACCGCGAGCACACCGCCGAGTTCAAGAAGCCGTACACGGCGCTGGTCGAGTACCTCGACGCGCTCGACGACGCCGGGGTGCCGGTCGAAGGCCGCGTTCTCGCCGCTCTCGGCCCGAAGGTGATCAAACTCGCAGGAGACCGCACGGCGGGAGCCCACCCGTACCTGATGACGCCCGAGCACACCCGCCAGGCGCGCGAGATCCTCGGCGAAGGACCGCTGCTCGCGCCCGAGCAGAAGGTCGTCCTCGAGGCCGACCCGGCGAAGGCCCGTGAGATCGGGCGGCCGGGCGTCCAGTTCTACCTGAGCCTCGTCAACTACACGAACTCCCTGCGGAAACTCGGTTTCACCGACGAAGACCTGGCAGGCGAGGGCAGCGACAAGCTGGTCGACGCGCTGGCCGTCCACGGCGACGCCGAGACGGTCGCCCGCGGCGTCACCGCGCATATCGAGGCCGGGGCGGACCACGTCAACATCCAGGTACTGAACCAAGACCCCCTGCCGGTCTACCGGGCGCTCGCCGCGGTCCTCCTCTGACGCGACGGCTGTAGGCACCTCCCGGCCGACCTCGTACGATGCGGCCGAGAGGTGCACCAGCCTGCTTCGAGGAGGAGTAAACGATGCCCATCGCCACCCCCGAGGTCTACGCGGAGATGCTCGACCGGGCGAAGGCGAACGAATTCGCCTACCCGGCCATCAACGTGACCTCGTCGGAGACCCTGAACGCCGCCATCCGCGGGTTCGCCGAGGCGGAGAGCGACGGGATCATCCAGTTCTCCACCGGCGGCGCGGAGTTCGCGTCCGGCCAGAAGGTCAAGGACATGGTGACCGGTTCGGTCGCGCTCGCCGAGTTCGCCCAGGTCGTCGCCGCCAAGTACGACGTGAACGTCGCGCTGCACACCGACCACTGCCCGAAGGACAAGCTCGACGGCTTCGTCCGCCCGCTGATCGAGATCTCGGCGGAGCGGGTCAAGAACGGCCAGAACCCGCTGTTCCAGAGCCACATGTGGGACGGCTCCGCGATCGACCTCGACGAGAACCTCGAGATCGCGCAGGAGCTGCTCGCCAAGGCCGCGGCCGCGAACATCATCCTCGAGGTCGAGATCGGCGTCGTCGGCGGCGAGGAAGACGGCGTCGAAGCCGAGATCAACGAGAAGCTGTACACCGCCGAGGGCGACTTCCTGAAGACGATCGACGCGCTCGGCTCCGGCGAGAACGGCCGCTACCTGCTGGCCGCGACCTTCGGCAACGTGCACGGCGTCTACAAGCCCGGCAACGTGAAGCTGCGCCCGGACGTGCTCAAGGGCGGCCAGGAGGCGGCGTCGAAGAAGCTCGGCCTCCCGGCGGGTTCGAAGCCGTTCGAGCTGGTCTTCCACGGCGGTTCCGGCTCGCTGCCGGAGGAGATCCGCGAGGCGGTGTCCTACGGCGTCGTGAAGATGAACGTCGACACCGACACGCAGTACGCCTTCACCCGGCCCATCGCGGACCACTTCTTCAAGAACTACGACGGCGTCCTGAAGATCGACGGCGAGGTCGGCAACAAGAAGGTCTACGACCCGCGTAGCTACCTGAAGGCCGCCGAGGCCGGCATGGCCGCGCGCATCGTCGAGGCCGCCCAGTCGCTGGGCTCCGCCGGCAAGAAGCTCTGACCTTCCCGCATTTAGGGGTCCTAACAGAATGAGTGGGCTTTGAGTCTGCGCCAGCAGATGATGGCGCAGCCGAGGGTGAGGAAGCCTTGGTGGAGGTCGTCGCGGACTTCCCAGCGGATGCGCA
>NZ_JBPQFM010000019.1:0-166811 GCF_051373225.1 Amycolatopsis sp. w19
CCCGGACCACCGGGACCGGGCTGACCCGGAGCGCCGGGACCGGCCTGCTGCGAAGGCGCCGGGCCGTTCTGCGGCGGGCCCTGCGGAGGCGGGCCCGCGGGCACGCCGTTGGGTCCACCCGGGCCACCGGGGCCGGGGCGCTGCTGCGGGGGCTGATTCCCCCGGGTGAGGTACCCCGCCGCGGCCTGCAGCGTCGGGGCGTCGACCTCGGGCAGCGCGAAGTCGTTCTGCCGGACGTGGTCGATCAGGTCGAGCTCCGGCGAGACGCCGTACTCGCGCAGGTAGAAGTTGACGGCGGCGGGCCAGATCCACTGCCCGTCGCTGTGGAAGGCGACCGGGACGGTGGCCTCGGGCGTCTGGGCGAGCCTGTCGATGTCGTAACCGCGTTCGGTAACCACCAGCGGCGCGTGGTCGAGGTATTCGAGCAGCCTGTCCTGCTCCTCGATCTCCAGGTCGGGCCGGTTGATCACCGGACGTCCGGCCGGGCCGATGGTGTCGAAGATGCGGGCGATGCGGAAATGCGGTCCTGGCTGCTCGGGGCCGAGGCCGGACATGCGCCGGATCAGCCATTCGGGCACGTTCTCCTCGGAGCGGGGGAACATGCGCAGTTCGTCGGAGAGCGCCTGCGGAGGCGGCGCGAGACGCCACTGCGGCTCGTCGCGGTTGTATTCGAGGTTGTAGCTGGACGGGTGGTCGAGCTGGTAACGGGCGTTGAACCAGGTGCCGCGGCCGTCGCGGTACATCCCGGCACGGAGCCTGCCGAACAGCGTCGCGATGTCGTGCGTCGCGACCCACTCGTGCGAGGTGCCGTCCTCGGTGATGATCTCGCCGGTCATCTCGTGGTACCTGCCGACGGCTCGGTACTCGGCGGTCACCTTCCGCCAATCACGCGGAGCGGCCCGCAGCAGGGCGAGGCCGATCTGTTTGACCAGGGTGTCCTGCTCGGTCGCGTTCAACTGAGTCGTCGGTTGTGCCACGGTCACATTTTGACCGTATCCGCGCTCCTGTGCACCCCGCATGTGGGTTTTGCCGCTATTGACTCCCCCGGAAGTCGCCCTGACCTGCTGCCCGATCACTCACCCGGGATACTGACGGGGTGAACCGATTTGCCGGCGAGACCCCGAAGGACGAGGACTGATGGCGGTGGCCGGACAGCGGCGTGACCGTGGGGCACTGCTCCATCACCTGCCGTTTCTGCTGGTGATGCTGGTGGTGGCGGTCGCCGCCCTGCGGATCGGCCAGTACCACTGGCGGCAGGGGGCCGCGCTGATCGGCGGGGCGTTGCTGCTCGCCGGCCTGCTCCGGGCGGTGCTGCCCGAAGCGAAGGCCGGGTTGCTGGCGATCCGGGGCAAGCCGGTCGACGTCCTGACCTACGGCGCGCTGTCGGTGTTGATCCTCTTCATCGCGTTCACGATCACCGGCGGGCCCCTGTCCTAAGAGGTCAGGACGCCATCGCGGGGGCCAGGCGTGCTTCGCGGCGGTCCATGCCGCCGGACACGACGGCCAGCGAGAGCCCCAGGACGGCCAGCGACGCGCCGACCCAGTTCGGCGCGACCAGGCCGAAGCCGCCCGCGATCACCAGTCCGCCCAGGTAGGCGCCGATCGAGTTCGCGATGTTGAACGCCGACTGCACGGCCGCGGAGACCAGCGACGGCGTCCCGCCCGCCTTCTCCATGATCCGGGCCTGCATCATCGGGCCGATCATGAACCCGGCGAGGCCCACGAAGAAGATCGTCACCGCCGCGCCGACCTTGCCGTTCGCGGTGAAGGTGAAGATCGCCAGCACCGTGGCCAGGCCGAACAACGAGACGTAGAGGCTCGGCATCAGCGCCTTGTCGGCGAGCCTGCCGCCGAGGATGTTTCCGATCGTCATACCGACCCCGGCCAGCGAGAGCAGCAGGGTGACGTTCGACGGCGAGTAGCCGGTGACGTCGGTCAGCATCGGCGCGATGTAGGAGAGGCAGGCGAACACGCCGCCGAGGCCGAAGGTGACGATCGCGAGGGCGAGCCACACCTGCGGACGGCGGAACGCGCCGAGTTCGCCGCGCAGCGACGGCTCGGCCGGTTTGCCCTGGTGGGGGACCAGTTTCGCGATCGCGGCCATGGCGATCAGGCCGATCACGGCGACGACGCCGAAGGTCGCGCGCCAGCCGACCTTCTGGCCGAGCAGCGTCCCCAGCGGCACGCCGACGACGTTGGCCAGGGTCAGGCCCAGGAACATCATCGAGACGGCCTTCGCGCGTTCGCCCGGCTTGGCCAGGCTGGACGCGACCACCGCGCCGGCGCCGAAGAACGCGCCGTGCGGCAGGCCGGCGAGGAAGCGGAAGGCGACACCGAACTCCTGGTTCGGCGAAAGCGCGAAGAGGGTGTTGCCGAGCGTGAACAGCCCCATCATCGCCAGCAGCATCGTCTTGCGTGGCAGCCGGACGGCGGCGGCGGTGAGCAGCGGTGCGCCGACCACGACGCCCAGGGCGTAGCCGGAGATGAGGTAACCGGCGGACGGGATCGACACGCCGAAGTCGGCGGCGGCTTCGGGCAGCACGCCCATCATGACGAATTCGGTGGTCCCGATGCCGAAGGCACCGATGGCGAGCGCGAGCAGCGCGACGGGCACGGCTCTCCTTCCGGGGGTCGTACGTGAGTAAACGATTACTCGCCCAGCGTCGCGGATGGGGAGCTGAATCGATTTAGGTCTCGGGCACAAAAGAAGACAGCGCGCGTGCGGCCCCAGCGTCGACGAGCTGTCCTGCGTCCAGTTCAACGGATCGAGGGGGCGTTTGTCATCCCGGTTTCGGGTGAGGCTGACCACCCTCAGCGGCGGGCGGCGAGCACGCCCTGGAGCAGTCCCGGGAAGAGCTCGTCGAGATCGTTGCGGCGCAACGAGTTGTAGCGGGCGGTGCCCTGCTGGCGGCCCATGATGATGCCCGCTTCGCGCAGTGTGCGCAGGTGATGGGTGAGTGTGGACTTGGTCACGGCGACGTCGAAACCGCTGCACGAGATCTCGGATCCGGCGTCGGCCAGCTGGCGGACCATGTCGAGCCGGACCGGGTCCGCGAGCGCGGCGAGGACCGCCTCGATCCGGATCTCGTCCCGATCGGGATAGGCGTACTGCTGCGTCGCGGCCATCCGTCCATAGTACGACGCCCCTCGAACTTCCCGCCTATCCGTAGTACGGTCACCATCGAACTACGACAACCATCGAACAACGACCCCGTGTCGCCTTTCGCGGGCTAACCGCGATCCGGCGCCGACCTGCGTTTAGCGGGCTAAACGCGATCTGTGGGGTCTGGAGCTGGGGAGTCATGACTTTCGCACCACCCAGGACCGCGGTGCTGGCGCTCGGCACCTTCGCGGTCGGGACCAGCGGCTACGTCGTCGCCGGGCTGCTGCCGGCGCTGACCGGCGAGCTCGCCGTCTCCGAGACGGCCGCCGCCCAGCTGGTCACCGCCTTCGCCATCGCGTACGCGGTCGGCTCGCCCTTGTTCGCCGCGGTCACCGGCCGCTGGGAGCGCCGCACGCTCCTGGTCGCCGCGCTCGTCGTCACCGCCATCGGCAACGCGCTCGCCGCCCTCGCGCCCGGCTACGTGACCCTGCTGCTCGCGCGCGTCGTCACCGCGATCGGCGCTGCGGTCTTCACCCCGGCCGCGAGCGCCGTCGCCGCCGAGCTCACGTCGCCGGAACGCCGGGGCCGCGCGGTCGCGCTCGTCTTCGGCGGGCTCACCGTCGCGACGATCCTGGGCGTCCCGCTCGGCAGTGTCCTTTCGCAGAGCGTCGGCTACCAGGCCGTCTTCGCGCTCGTCGCGGCCTTCTCGCTCCTCGGCGCCTTCGCCGTCCGGATGGTCTTGCCCGCCGTCCCGGCGCCGCCCCCGGTCCGGCTGGTCGAACGGTTCACCGTCGCCAAGGATCCACGTGTGCTCGCCATGCTCGGCGCGACCGTGCTCGGCTGCCTCGCCGCGTTCTCCGTCTACACCTTCATCTCGCCGGTCCTGTCGGCCACCGCGGGTATCCACGGCACGACGGTCAGCCTGCTGCTGTTCGTCTACGGCGCGGGTGGCGCGCTCGGCAACGTCCTCGGCGGCCGCGCCACCGACCGCTGGGGCGCGAGGGGACCGCTGCTGATCGTGTTCGGCGGGATCACCGTGGTGCTCGCGATGCTGCCGCTGGTGGCGACCACCGTCGCGGGCGCGGCCGTCGTCCTCTTCCTCTGGGGCCTGGCCACCTGGTCGGTCAACCCACCGATCCAGCACCGGCTGATCGAGCTGTCCAAGCAGAACGCCGGGCTCGTGCTCTCGCTCAACGCGTCCGCGATCTACCTCGGCGTCGGCCTCTCCGGCCTGGTCGGGGGAGCGGTGCTCAGCGGCGGCGGGCCGCTCCTGCTGCCCGAGATCGCGGCGGTGCTGACCGCGCTCGGCGCGGCCGTGGTCGTGGCGGGCTGGCGGAGCCGCGTGAAGCAGCCCGCCATGGCCGAGTGACGACTACTCGGCGCGCGTCTGGACTTCGCAGTCGGGGCCGGGGAAGACCAGCCCTTCGTGTCCGTCCGCGAACCGGACGAGATACGGCGGGGCACCGTGTTCGCCGCGTACCTCGAGGATCTCGCCGCGTTGTCCGGCCGAGCCCACCGTGCGTCCGTGCACGTGGATCTCGTCTCCGACGGTCGCCTGCATGAGAACCACCTCCGACGTTTCAAGGTTAGGAGCGTCGGACTGATCCCGCTACAGTGTCGGCATGATCCTCGAAATCCTTGGAGGCGCGACGCCTCACGTCCGGTGAGCCCGTCGATCCGGGTCCGCACGCCCTCGGAGCTGCGTGCGGCCAGAAGAAGGAAATCCCATTCCTGCTGGGGGCATCTCGTCGCGGCACCGCTGTGGCCGCTGCACGGCGCGAACCTCGGCACCCTGCTGCGGACCTGCGACGCCGTGGGCGCTTGCCTTGCCGTACCGAGGTTTCCCTGGGTGCCGGAGGCGCTGCGCCGGGGGAACACGTTGCGGCGTCCGGCTTGTGTGCACTGGGTGCACGATCCACCCGGCTGGCTGACGCGGGAGAAGGCGGCGGGCACGGTGATCGTCGGCGTCGAACTCGCCGACGAGGCCGTGCGCCTCGCCGATCTCCCGCCCGCGCGAGGGCGGACGATCGCCGTGCTCGGCCATGAGCAGCAGGGGATTCCGCCGGAAGCGCTCGACCTTCTCGACACCGTCGTCGAAATCCCGATGGTGGGCACCGGCGCGAGCCTCAACGTCGCCGTCGCCGGCAGTCTGGTGTTGTACAAATTGGCGGGCTTGCTCTGACCGTCGTCGATAGGCTGCCCGGATGACCGACGTACTCGACAAGGTGGCCGGGAAGAGCGGCGAATTGGTGCTCCGCAGGGCGGGCGATGATTTCGAGGTCATCGCCAACGGCGTCTTCCTGATGGACACCCGTAACGGTGAATCCGAACGGTTGCTCGTCTCGGTGGCCGCGGATCTGGTGCCGGGCAAGGCGCGGATGCTGATCGGCGGGCTCGGGGTCGGCTATTCGCTGCGCGCCGCGCTGGACCACCCCGGTGTCGGCGAGGTCGTGGTCGTCGAGCGCGAGCCCGCCGTGATCGGCTGGAACCGCGAGGGCCCGCTCAAGGACGTCCACGACGACGCCCTGTCCGACGAACGGGTCACCGTGGTCGAGGCCGATCTGGTGAAATGGTTGCGC
The DNA here is from genome assembly GCF_051373225.1 of Amycolatopsis sp. w19. Lineage (NCBI taxonomy): Bacteria > Bacillati > Actinomycetota > Actinomycetes > Pseudonocardiales > Pseudonocardiaceae > Amycolatopsis > Amycolatopsis sp. w19. The sequence continues at coordinate 5,683 of NZ_JBPQFM010000019.1, forward strand.
CGTACGGAAGAGCGGTTCGACGCGCTGTGTCTCGACATCGACAACGGTCCTGAGTGGACGGTCACCGACGGCAACGCGAAGCTGTATTCCGACGCCGGTCTCGATATGCTCACCGCGCGGTTGCGGCCGGGCGGCGTGCTCGCGGTGTGGAGTGCCGAGTCGGTGCCGTCGTTCGCGAAACGGCTGCGGGCGCGGTTCGGCGAGGTTCGGGAGCTGAAGATCCCGGTGCCGCAAGGAGAACCGGACGTGCTGTGGTTCGCGCGGGTGTAGCCGACGCCGCGCGCGTCAACGCCCGCTGGTGCGATGTGGTGTGCCGGACCGGCACCTTCACCGCTCGCGTCTGGAAGTCGCCGATCCGGACGCCGCCGCTGTACCCCGACGCGGTGACTCTGACTCCCGACGCGACGGTCGCGGAGGTGCTGGACGGGATCGACGCCTCACCGGGCTGCGCGGTGAAGGACAGCTTCGCCTGCCTGGATCTCGCGCGCGAAGGTTTCGAGGTGCTCTTCGAGGCGACGTGGATCGCGCGGATGGCCGACGTGCCGCTCGAACCGGGCTGGGCCCGGGTCGACGACCGGTTCGACGATCCGTCCGTCGCCGTGTGGTCGAACGGCGTCGCCGGAGTGACGGCCAATCGTGACGGCGGCTTCGCTGGACTGTCCAATTTGTACACTCAGGGCGACCTGGACGAGGCCTGGCGCGGCGCGACCTCGGCCGTCGCGGCGAGCTTCCCCGGCTTGCCGATCACCGGCTACGAACGCGGCGAAGATCTCGACGCCGCCCTCCGCGACGGCTACACGGCGCTGGGGCCGCTGCGGGTCTGGCTGAAATGATCCCCGCATGGAGATCACCACCTGGCACCTCGAACAGACCTCACCGGACGACCTGAGCGCGGCGAAGCCGCCTGCCGTCCCGGTGACGGTCACCCGCGCCGAGCTGGTCAGCCCGGAGCTGAACCGCTACCTCTACACCGCCGTCGGCGGCGACTGGTTCTGGATCGATCGGCTCGGCTGGTCGTGGGATCAGTGGATCGAGTGGCTGGACAGGCCGGGCGTCGAGACCTGGGTGGCGTACGCGCAGGGGACGCCGTGCGGGTACTTCGAGCTCGACGGCACTGTCGAGGGCGAAGTGGAACTCGCGTACTTCGGCCTGATGCCGTCCTTCGTCGGCAAGGGCCTCGGAGGGCATCTGCTGACCGTCGCGCTGCGGGAGGCGTGGACGCTCGCGGAGCGCTGGCCGGGCAAAGCGCCGGCGCGCCGCGTCACGGTCCACACGTGCACCACCGACGGCCCGGCCGCGCTCAAGAACTACCAGGCGCGCGGCTTCCGGCTGTTCCGCACCGAGGTCGAGCAGGCCGAACTGCCCGCCGAGACGCCGGGACCGTGGCCGGGAGCCGGGAAGAGGAAGTAGCTACCGGCCGGCCTCCTGCTCCGTCCTCGGCCCCTCCCAGCCGTGCCGGGCGGCGATCTCCGCCGCCCGTTCGAACTCCGCGGGCCCCCACTTCGGGACCGGCATGCCCGGCACGGCCGGATCACCCGCCTCCTGGAAGAACTTCTCGAACCCGGCGGGGGTGTAGACGAAGATCGTGTGCGCGACGTGGGCGCTGATGTTCTTGAAGCAGTGCGGGACGCCGCGGGGGACGAGCACGAAATCCCCCGCCTTGCCGAGGAACTGCTCGTCGCCGACGGTGAAACTCAGCTGGCCGGACAGGACGTAGAACGCCTCGTCCTCCTGCGTGTGGACGTGCAGCGGCGGACCGCTTCCCGGCAGGATCGAGGACTCCAGGACGGACATGGCGCCGTTGGTGCTCTCGGCGCTCGCCTTCACGGTGTAGACGTTGCCGTCGAACCAGGTCGTCGGCCCGTGGCCGGCGGGAACGAGCGCGGATGGTTCGGTCATGCTGCTCCTTAGCGGTTGGCCCATGGCCGGTCGGACTGGTACGGGCGCGCGGCGGTCTCCTGTTCGAACGGCGCGCCCGCGGGGATGTCGATCAATTCCATCTGCATCCCCCACGGCGTCAGGAAGTACACCCATCGATCTCCCGCGATCGGCCCGTCGGTGATCGTTTCCGGGTCGCCGAGGACACGGACACCCGGTCGGGTCCGCAGATAGGCCGCGGCGGCGTCGACGTCCGTGACGTGGATCGCCAGGTGGTGACCGCCCCAGTCGCTGTTGCGGGGAAGCTCGCGGCGCTGATCCGGCGCGGTGTACTCGAAGAGCTCCAGGTTGGTCACCGGTCCCATCCGGAGCATGGCGACCCTGGCGACGGCCGAGGCGTCCACGGCGAGTTTGCGGGTCATCCAGTCGCCTTCCCGGTCCTGCACCGGGCCCTCGGTGTAGATCAGCTCCGCGCCGACGACCTCGACGAAGAACTCGACCGCCTGCTCCAGATCCGGGACGGTGTAGGCGACATGGTGCACCGCCCTGGCCCCGGGGATGCCCCGCCGGGTCATGCCACGCCGCCGGGCACTTCGATCATCAGCCAGTTCAGGTGTTCAGTGCCCTGATTCGCGAAACGGTGCACCGCACCGGCTCGGGTGGCGATCAGGTCGCCGGGGCGCAAGTCGTGCGACACCTCGTCGACCCGCAGCGCACCTTCGCCCGACAGCACGAAACAGAACTTGTCGGTCCCGGCCCGCGTGTCCTCCACCCGGAGGCCGCCGGGCGGCAGCGAAGCCCAGTGGATCGCCTGCCAGGTGCTGCTCAGCCCACCCCGGTCGATCAGGCGGTTCCCGTCGGCGTCGGACCGGCCGCCGACGTCGGTGACGATCACCTCGTCCGCCCCCGTCTCGTGCAGCGTACGAAGGTTCTCCGCCGCATGGGCGAGTTCGGCGGCGGTGAGGTCGTTGAGGAAACAGGCCGCACCGATCCCGACCGGGATCGGCATCCGTTGCAGCCCGTCCCGGTGCCGGACCGTCTCCCGTAGCGCGTGGTCCAGCAGTTCGGCCTCCATCAACGGATGCCAGACGGGCAGGCGCAGCCGACGCATGAGCCGGAAGATCCGCTCGCGGTCCACTGTGGACACCAGGCCGCGGGCCTCGGCGAGCACCGTGGTCAGCGCCATGTCGATGGTCACGGCCTCGCCGTGCAGCAACGCGGGAAGCGCCCGCATCTCCAGCGTGGGACTGAACGAGTGACCGTAGTCGACCACCCGTTCCAGCTGCTTCTCCCACAGGTTCGGCTGCAGCTCCTCCAGCATGCCGCCCACCGCCCGGCTGAACACCTCGCCGGCGACGAGGTCGCCGGTCTGCGTCTGGCCTGTGAGCCGTTCGGCGAGGAGCAACTCGGCGTGGTCCTCCAGCAGCCGGAACAGCCTCGCGTCCTTGATCAGCGCGATCTTGAGGATCTCGGCGAGGCCGTTGCTGATGTGCCGACCGTCCACTGTGGCCAGGAAATCGCGGTCCAGCAACGCCACCGTCGGCGCGAAGTACGAGCCGAGACGGTTCTTGTGGTCGCCGTGGTTCACGCCGGTCTTGATGCCGACGCCGGCGTCGACCAGCCCGATCAGTGAAGTGGGGACCCGGACGTACGGGGTCCCGCGCCGGTACAGGCTGCCGACCAGGCCGACGATGTCGAGCACGACGCCGCCACCGATGGCGATGATCGGCTCGTTCCGGCGGGAGATACCGAACGAGTCGAGGTCGTTCACCACGGTGAACACCGACTCCATCGTCTTGGTCTCCTCCGAGACGGGCAGGACGCAGAGGCTGTATTCGACGTTGTGGTGTTCCAGGTATTTGCGCACGTTGTCGCCGTAGATGGCGTAGACCTCGGCGTCGACCACGACGAACCGCCGAAGCCGTTCGGCGCGGACGAGGGTGCCCGCGTCGAGCAACGCCGGGTTGGACGGGTCGAGTACGCCGGTGGTCAGCCGGACTTCGTAGTCGACGGGGAGCTGGGCCTCGACCCGCCAGTGGTGGGCGGGCGGACCCGTCTCCACCGGTTTCGATTCGACCGGTTGCATGTTCACGTCCTCGCGACCACTTCGTTGACGGCTGATTTGACTGCGGTGGCGACGGCCTCGATCTCGTCGGCCGTCGAGAGCGGTGTGATGCCGAATCCGGCGCCGAGATAGCCGTCGACCACGCCGACGGACAGCGTGATCGACCGGCCGAGGATGTCGTCGGTACGCGGCAGCATGTGCGGTTCGTACCGGACCTCGGTGGGATGGGCCTGGCAGCCGAAAGGATGTTCCGACGCGGTGGGCATGCGACGGCTGATCAGCTGGGGCATGTTCCCGTAGTAGTGACGGCCGGAATCGATGAGCGTGGAGGTGCCGAGCTTGGCGGCCACCGCCCGCGCCGTCTCGACGGTTTCGAACCGCAGCACGAAGAAGGAATGGCATTCGCCGTCCGGATCGTTGAGCCGCCTCCGCTCGACGCCGGGCAGCTCACCGATCGCCTCGGCGAGCGCGGTCTTCTGCTTGCGCAGGGTTTCCAGGATGAGATCGATCTTGCGCAGCTGGCCGAGCGCGACGGCGCCGCTCAGCTCGTGCATCCGCAGGTTCAGCCCGAACAGCGAGTCGGCGTCGGCGATGCCGTGGCGCATCGGTTTGAACCCGTGGTCGTGGAAGGCGAAAGCACGTTCGTAGGCCTCGTCGTCCGCGATCGTGAGAAGCCCGCCGTCACCGCTGGTGATGATCTTGAAGAGGTTGAGGGAAAAGGCGCCGGCGTCGCCGACGGTGCCGAGTGCGCGGCCCCGGTACCGTCCGCCGGTGGCCTGGGCGGCGTCCTCGATCAGGAACAGGCCGTGGTCGTCCGCGATCCGGCGCAGCTCGTCCAGCGCGGCGGGCGCTCCCAGCATGTGCACCGCGAGAATGGCCTTGGTCGCGGGGGTGATCCGGCGCGCCACGTCTTCGGGGTCGAGGGTCAGCGATTCGTCGATCTCGGCGAGCACCGGGACCGCGCCGCGGTGGACGATGGCGGCGATGGACGCGATGAACGTGTAGCCGGGGACGATCACCTCGTCGCCGGGGCCGACGCCCAGCGCCGCGAGCGCGGTGAGCAGCGCGGAGGTGCAGCTGTTCACCGCCAAGCAGTGGGCGGCGCCGGTCCGCTGCTCGAATTCGCGTTCGAGCGTGAACACCATGGACGGTTCGGCGTTCTCGTCGAACCGGTACCTGTTCAGCTGCCAGGTGTCCAGCGCACGAGTGACCAACGCCTTCTCTTCGTCACCGAGGAACAAGTAGCCCGGGCCGCTCATCTGCGCGCCTTTCCGCCGAGGATGGATGTTCAGTGCCGAGAATTCCGCGCGCCGCCCGCAACGCCATCGCGACGCTGGTCAGGGTCGGGTTGCTCGCGTTGGGGGTCGGGATGAGGCCGTTTCCGCCGAGATAGAGGTTTTCGACGCCCCAGACCCGCGAACCGGGGCCGACCACGCTGGTGTCCGCGTCGGTGCCCATCCGGGTGGTTCCCGCGATGTGCAACGGAAGCGTGGGAACGATGAACCGTGGTTCCGACCCCGGCAGGTACGACCCGAGCGCGGCCGCGGCCCGCCGGAGGTCCGCCATCATCCGATGCTGCCGTTCGCGATCCCGTTCGCCGAGCGAGAAGTCGAAGCCCGGTCGCGGCAGGCCGAAGACATCCTGTTCGGTGTCGGAGAACCGCACCCGGTTCTCCGGGCGCGGGTCGACGAGCCCGAACCAGCGCAGGTCGACCACCAGCCGCTTGTCGATTTCCCGGTTCGGCACCAGATCGGCGTAGGGCAGGTCGCGATGGATCTGGCAGTGCCACGGACGGTCCGCCGACACCGGGATCCAGACGTTCGGATCGGCGTCGTCCACCGGGATGGGCAGGGGATCGGCGGGACGGCTCGCCCGGTGGGCGGCGACCCGCTCGGCGAAGCGCTCGTCGGCCGCCACGCGAGCGACGAGGTCGTCGCGGAGCACGACCTGGCAGAAGGCGACCGGCTGTTCGGTGAGGTAGCGGCCGAGCGCCGGCGGACGGATACCGGAGGCGTACAGCAACTGTGGGGTGAGCACGGCGCCGCAGGCGAGGACGTACGTGTTCGCCGTGACCCGCAGCGTCCGCCAGTCGCGGTGGTCCTCGATCTCGGCGTACTCGATCCGCCCGCCGTCCGCCGACGGTACGAGACGGCGGCACAGATGCTGTTCGCGCAGCACGAAATCGTCCCGCCCGCCGTCCGCGAGCGGGCCGAGAACGGTGTCCGTCCCGGTCCAGCGCACGAGCCGCGGGTTGTCGGCACGGCGTCGCGCCGCCATCGGCAGATGCCGGACCCCGTATGCGTCGGGCAGCTCGCGGTATTCCGAAGCGAGCGCGTCCAGGACGATCCGATGCGAGACGGCGTCCGCGGTCAGGTCGGCTCCGGTGTGAAGCAGTGCCTCGGCGTCGTCGTAGAGCCGGTTCCACTCGGCGGCGGTGAAGGCGTCGGACAGTTCGACGGCCGGGTGGTGCCGTGGGGTCACCCCGGTCCAATGGGTGGCCATCCCGCCGACCGCATAGGTGGCGACGCCCGCGTCCAGGCTGATCAACCGGCCGGGCTCGGCAGGCTCGGCGGCCGGAACCGACAGCGGGTGCAGATGCCCGCTGACCAGACCGCCGAAGCGCTCATGGCTGTGCTGGTAGGCGAAGTGGTTCTTCAGGTGCTCGCCAGGACGGCTGGAGAGCTGCGGACCGGCGTCCACCATCATGACGCTGCGTCCGCCTTCGACGAGCGTGCGCGCGAAGGTCGCGCCCACCGGCCCGGAACCGACGACGAGAACGTCGACCTCGATTCGCTGGTGACTCATGGGACTCTCCTTTCCCTGGTCAGTCGGACGGGGTGCGGGTCGGCAACCGCAGGCTCACCGAAGCGGGCATCAACGCCAGGAACAGCATTTCCAGCGGGGAGTCGCCGACGTTCCGCCAATGACCGGCCGACGCGTGCGCGCAGAAGACCAGTTCGCCTTCGCGGGCGCGCAGCGGGTCTTGGCCGTCCTCGACGAACTCGGCCTCGCCGCGAAGCACGAACCAGGCTTCTTCGATGTCACTCCGGCCACGTCCGTCGAGGACCGCGCCCGGTGCGAGGCGGACGAAATCGAAGGATTCGCATTCACTGAACAACATCCCGCGGCGCCCGAGGCACCGCCACACCGCTTCCCCGGCGTCGCCGTCGAGGGTCCGGGTGAGTCCGTCGCCGGAGTCGGAGACGATCATTCCGCACCTCCCGCGTCAGCCGGGACGACCAGGCTGACCACGAAGAACTCCAGTCCGTCCGGCCCGCCCTCGACGGTGACGGAACCGCGGAACGGCACCCCGACCGATACCCCGTAGCGCAACGGGACGGTGGTGGACCCGGATTTCGCGGATCCGGTGCCGCCGAGCGTGAAAAGCACGTGCTCCTGCTCGTCGGCCACCAGGGTCTCGGCCTGCCCTGGAGCGAGCTCGATCAGCCGGGCCCGGCGAAGCGGCCCGGACAGATAGTCCAGCGCGTCGACATCGCGGACCTCGCGGAGCTTGATCACCTCGGCGCGGTCGCCGCTGGTGTCCTGTGCGGGTACCTCCGGCACCATTCCCGGGCCGGAAACCTCGATGACCAGCCAGATCAGGTCTTCGTCACCGACATTGCGGATACCGTGCCGGGTGCCGAGGCAGGTGGTGAGCAGATCGCCGGCGGTGACCGGATGGTCGACGCCGTCGATCGTCATCACGCCGCTGCCGGAGACCACATAGTCGAATTGCTCGGTCCGGCTGTGCAGGTGCACGCCGCTGGCCCCGCCCGCGGGCAGGAAGGAACACTCCACCGCTTCCCATGCCCCGAACAGATTGTTCCGCCTGGCAAGGCATTTCCACCGGGCGACCTTCTCGCCGCCGTGCATTTCGTAGACCTCGGACAGCTCGTCCAGCGTCGTGACGGTCAGCCGGTCAGCCATGGTCGGCTCCGGTCAACGGCGCGGGCGCCACCGGGATCCGCGCGGGGAGCCGGTCGGTCACCGCGGTGGGCAGCACCGCGAAGGAAAGCAGTTCGAGGTGACCGGTGGACGGGTTGTGCACCGAACCGCGCGTTCCGCCCGACCAGAGCACCAGGTCGCCAGGGTGCAGCGGGACGGAATCCTCGGCACCTGGCCTGAATTCTCCTTCGCCGCTGAGCACGAACCAGACCGCGTCGACCCCTTCCCGGCCGCGCCCGTCCCTCGTCCCGCCCGGCGGCAGGCGGAGATAGTCGAAGGCCTCGCATTCGCTGTGCAACATCCCGCGCCGGGCCAGACAGCGCCAGGCGCCGCCGTCCTGGCTCCGGCTCAGCCCCTCGGCGTTGGTGACGATCACCGCGCCGCCCCGGCGGTCTGCGGTGTGGTGAGGCTGGCGATGAACAGTTCCAGGCCTTCGTCGCCCGCTTCCACCGTGACACTGCTGCCCAGCGGCAGGGTCAGGGCGACGCCGGCGCGCAGCGGCACCGTCGTCGATCCGGTCACCGCGGTTCCGTTGCCGCGCACGATGAACAGGGTGTGCTCCTGGTCCTCGGCGATCAGCGTCTCCTGCTGGCCGGGCTCGAACTGCGGCAGCCGGATCCGGCCGAGCGGTCCGCTCAAGAAGACACGCGCGTCGATCTCCCGTACTTCACGAAGATTGATCACCACGGCGTTGCTCATCGTTTTCCCCCGTTTTCGGTCAGTTTCTGGTGTTCGGAATAGACGGCGGCCATAAGCGGGCCGACCACTTCGACGACCAGCCAGGTCAGCCGGTCTTCGCCCGAGTTGATCAGGCCGTGCCGGGTGCCGATGCCGTTCAGGATCAGGTCACCGCCCCGCACCGGGTGCTCCTGACCGTCGAGGAGCATGGTCCCCGTGCCGGAGATGACGAAATAGAGTTCTTCGGTCCGGGTGTGCACGTGTTCGCCGCTGATCCCGCCGGGCGGCAGCGCGGCCCATTCGACCGCCTCCCACGAGCCGAACAGGTCATGGCGGCGGGCGAACGCCTTCCATTCGGAGGCGCCGTCCGCGCCGTGCACGCCGTGGACCACCGACGCCTGGTCGAGGTCGGCGACCACCATGCCGCGGCTCATTTCCGCAGTCCGTCGAAGTGGGCGAGCCAGCCGTTCAGCGTGGGAGCGGAAGCCAGCTCTTCGAAGACGACCGGCACCTTCGCCCGGCGCCAGCGACCGACCAGCCGCATCATGTCGATCGAAGTCAGGCCCTGCAGGATCAGGTTGGCGTCGCCGGGAACGTCCTCGGGCCGGGTGTCCAGCAACGGGGCCAGGAGTTCGCGCAGTTCCTGCTCGCCGGGTGGTTGCGTACTCGACGGGGAATCGGTGTCCATGTCAGCCTTTCCGGTTCGTTACCGACAGACGGGATCGCTCGGCGAGCCGCACCAGCGCCACCTTGTCGACCTTGCCCAAGGGGGTGACCGGGAGTTCGTCGACGAACTCGACCCGGTCGGGAAGCTTGTAGCCGGCCAGCCCGCAGTCGTGCAGGGCCCGCTTGAGGTCGGGCAATGACGGGCGTTCGCCTGCCACCACGAGATAGGCGCAGGTCCGTTCCCCGAGGAGGTCGTCCGGCACGCCGACCACCGCCGCGCGGAGCACTCCCGGATAACCGAGCAGGTGCCCTTCCACCTCGGCCGCGGAGATCTTGTCGCCGCCCCGGATGATCACGTCCTTGATCCGGCCCTCGATGACCAGATCGCCGTCGGCGGTCAGCCGGGCGAGGTCCCCGCTGCGGTAGAAACCGTCCTCGGTGAACGCGATCGCGTTGTGCTCGGGCGCGCGGTAGTAGCCCCGCAAGGTGTAGGGGCCGCGGGTGAGCAGTTCGCCGATCTCGCCGTCGGCGACATCGCGGTCGTCCGGGCCGACGATCCGGATTTCGTCCTCTTCGGACAGTGGCCTGCCCTGGGTACCCAGTACCACCTCCGGTGCGTCGCCGAGCCTGGTGAGGGTGAGCAGCCCCTCGGCCATACCGAAGACCTGCTGGAGCTCGCAGCCGAGGACCGGGGTGATCCGCTCGGCGACCGACCGCTGCAGTTTGGCGCCGCCGATCTGGACCACCCGCAGGCTCGACAGGTCCGCCTCGGACCACTCCGCCGCCTCCAGCCACAGCTGGGCGATGCTCGGCACCACCGAGGTCACGGTGACCCGCTCGCGTGAGATCAGGGCGAAACAGTCGTCGGCCGTCGGGTCGTCGGCGAGTACCACCGTGCCGCCGGAGACCAGCGTGCCGAGCACTCCGGGGCAGCCCCAGGTGAAATTGAACTCCAGCGGCAGGACCGCGAGGTAAACGTCCGAAGTGGACATTCCGAGCACCGCGGACGTGGCGCGGATCTGGTAGGCGTAATCGTCGTGGGTGCGCGGGATGACCTTCGGCAAGGCCGTCGTCCCGCCGGAGAGCAGGAAGAACGCCGCGTCCGACGGATCCTGCCCGGGGAGCTCGACCGGTTCCGCGTCCACCGTGGACAGATCGATGACATCGCCGCCCTTGCCGCTGAGGCTGAACAACAGCCGGAGCGAGGGTGCTCCCGAGCGGACCTCCTTCGCCAGCACCCGGTGGTCGAACCCGCGGTGCACCCCGGGCAGCACATACGCCACCGCGCCGGTGATCCGGCACAGATGCCCGATCTCCTGCGAGCGGTGCGCGGTCAGCGCGAACACCGGTTTGGCGCCGAGCCGGAACAAGGCGAAACACACCGCGACGAACTCCGGCACATTGGGCAGCTGGACCACGACCCGGTCGCCGGGGGAGATGCCGTACCTGGCGAAGCCCGCCGCCATCCGATCCGCCCAGCGGTCGAGTTCGGCGTAGGTGATCCGGCGGTCGCCGTGCACCAGCGCGATGGCGTCGCCGTACTCGGCGGCGGCCGTCCGCAGCACGGTGCCGAGTGTCTCGCCCCGCCACAGCAGGGCTTCCCGGTAGCGCCGCGCCGGATCGGCGGGCCAGGGGGTGCATCCTTCCAACACGTCAGTTCTCCGTCGCTGGCTGAGGGGCGGTGAGGATTTCGACGACGGCGGCGCCCATGGAGGCGCCCGCTCCCGAGGACACCAGGAGTACGCGGTCACCGGGGCCGACCTGTCCGGAGGTCCACAGATGTTCGAGGCCGAGGAACACCTCGGTCACCCCGGCGTGCCCGACCTTCCTGATGTAGTCCCAGATCCCGCGTTCGGCGTCGATCCCCAGCGGATCGAGGAACATCGTTTCCAGCGATTCCCAGCCGAAACCGGGATGCGCGACCCTCGCGATCTCGTCGAAGGTGACATCCGCTTCCTTGAGCACCGACTCGGTGACGGCGACGATCTTGTCGCCGAAGTAGCCGATGGGCGGGGTGACCCCCTGCGCCCATTGCTCGCGCATGTACTCCCGCCGCTTGGTGAAGTCCAACGGCTCCCCGACGGTCACCCCCGGCGGGAACAGCGGGTCGCCGCCGCGGTCGAGCGCCTCCATCCGGGCGTCGGACACCGAACCGATCGCCAGCAGCCGGGCGAATCCGCCGCCGCGGGACAGGGCCACCGCCGCGGCGGAGTCGGCGAGCACGAACGCCGAGGAGGTGCGCCAGCGGTCCACCAGCGGGATGGAGAAGTTGTCCGCGGCGGTCACGAGCGCGGACGGGTGGCTCGGATTGGCCAGCAACCGGGTCGCGGCGAGTTCGAGCGCGGCCAGCCCGCCGAGGCAGCCCTGTTTGACCTCGATCGCCGGGATCGGCCGGTCCAGGGTGTTGTTCAGGATGTAGTGCGCGGGCGACCAGGCGTCCGGGCCCTGGTGATGGGCGTGGCTGTGGAACAGGACACCGAAATCGTCCGCGGTCCGGCCGGAACGCCGGATCGCCACGTTCGCGGCCTCGACCGCCATGTCCGGCGCGGGCGTCGACCCGGCGACCGTGACCGACAGGATCCCCGACGCCTCGCGGTCCGCCTCGTCGTACCAGCCTCGCGTCACCGCGGATTCGGTGCTCACCCGGTCCGGCAGGACGCTGCCGATCCCGGAAAGGTAGACGTCCTCCGTCCTCACGCGGGCACCTCCGCCTTGATCTCGGCGGCGACCAGGAAACGCGCGACGCTGTCGAGCTTCTCGCAGGTCTCCTCGAACTCCCGGTCCGGCTGCGACCGGCCGACGATGCCCGCACCGGCCCTCAGCCAGGTCCGGCCGTCCTGGCGGTAGACGGTCCGCAGCACCAGCGCGGCGTCCATCGCTCCTGACTCGTCCACGGTCAGCACGGCGCCGCTGTACAGGCCGCGACGTTCGGTCTCATAGCGGCGAATGGCCTCGTACGCGGCCTCTTTCGACACCCCGGACGCGGTCACCGCGGGAAAGACGGCGGAGAAGGCGTCCCAAGCGTCGTGACCGGCGGAGAGCTTGCCGGTCACCCGGGAGGCGATGTGCTGGACACTGCCTCGTTCTTCCAGCGTCATCAGGTTGCGGACACCCACCGAGTCCGGTTCGCAGACGGTGAGCAGTTCGTCGTTGCCGACCTTCACCGAGATCGCGTGCTCGTAGATCTCCTTCTCGTCCGACAGCAGTTCCCCGCGCAGCCGGTCGTTGGTCGCGGCATCCGCGGTGAGCGCCCTGGTGCCGGCCAGCGGCTGGCTGACGACCGTGCCGTCCTCGGTCACGCTGACCACGATCTCCGGGCTGAACCCGGCGGCTTCCAGGCCGCCCAGCCGGATGAGGAAGGACCGGGCCGGGGTGTTCCGGCGGCGGCCGAGCACATAGGTGCCGACCAGGTCGATGTCCTCGTCCACCTGTACGAGCCTGGACAGGATCACCTTCTGCAGCCGCGCGTCGGCGATGTCCTGTACGGCGCCCGCGACCGCGGCGCGGTACTCGTCGCGGCCGGTCTGCCTGACGTCCAGCGGAACGGCGTCGCTCTCACGGCCTTCGGCGGGGCGGCCGAGCAGGTCGACGAGGACGGCGAGGGTGTCGGGGTCGGTGGAGCGCACCCATGCCCGGCCGGAGCCGATGCGCACCTCGCTCTTGGGCACCACGAGATGCAGCAGGGGCTGGTCGTCCACATGCTTCAGGTCGCCGTCCTTGGCGTAGGACAGCTCGAACGTCGCGGCACCGTAGGCCCGCCAGCCCCGGACGGGCACCATCCCGAGCAGTTCCTTGACCTGACGCAACGGCCGATCACTCCAGGGCAGCCGCGCGGTCCGCACGCCGCCGAGCCGGGCCCCGTCCCGGTCGAGCGTCACTTCGGCGAGCACTCCGCCCGCATAGGACCACTGCCCGTCCTTCTCGTAGATGACGAATTCGCCGTGCGGGCCCGCCTCGGCCAGCCTTGCCGACACCTCCAGCGGATCACCCGCCACCTCGATCGACGTCTCGACGTAGTGCGCCCACTCTGTCCCGCCCATTACAAAGCCCTCGATTCTGCTGACACGACGACAGGAAAGGAATACGGATCCGAATCAGCCCTGGTGCTACCGGCGCCAGGCGGAAACCACTTCGATCGCCTGTTTCGGGTTGAGCCTCGGATCACAGAAACTGGTGTATTTGTCGCCGACATGGCCGATCATCGACTCGTCGGCGACACATTCGGTGACCTCGTCGGGAGTGGTCTCCAAATGCAGCCCGGCGGCCACTCCTCGTCCTTCGGACACCGCACTCCTGAATTCGAGGATCTCCCGTACGACGGTTTCCACGAACCGGGTCTTCAGCCCGTCCGGGCCGCTCACGGTGTTGCCGTGCATGGGATCGGTGAGCCAGCCTGCCCGATGGCCGGCCTCGCGGACCGCGGCGACCAGTGGTGGCAGGCGCTCGGCCGCCTTCCCGGCGCCCATGCGGGAGATGAGGGTGAGCCTGCCGGGGACGCGGAAGGGGTCGAGGCGCTCGCAGAGCGCGACCAGCGCGTCCGGCGTCATATCCGGCCCCACCTTGCAGGCGATCGGGTTGTCGATCGTGGCCAGCAGGGCGGCGTGGGCACCGTCCGGCTGGTTGGTGCGGTTGCCGATCCATGGCCAATGCGTCGAGGTGAGGAGCCATCGGCCCGCCTCGGTCCGGCGCAGCATCGGCAGCTCGTAGTCGAGCAGCAGTGCCTCGTGGCTGGTCCAGACCGACGCCTCCGGCCGTTCGCCGTTGCGCAGGCGCAGGTACTCCATCGCCGCGTTCGCCGCGTCGTAGCACTCGAGCAGGCGCTCCGGATCCGGCCTGCGAAGCACGGGATCCGGCTCCGGGCTGTTGACCAGGTGACCGCGATAGACGGGCAGGTCGACGCCACCGACCCGCTCGGCGGGCCGGGACCGCGGCTTGGCGAACTGGCCCGCGATCCGCCCCACTCGCAGTACGGGTTTGCCGGTGGCCATCTTCAACGCCCCGGCCAGCATGTCCAGCAAGGCGATCTTGCGGGCCACGTACCCCGGCGTGCATTCCGCCGGATCCTCGGCACAGTCGCCCGTCTGCACGACCAGGAGTTCCCCTGCCGCGACCCTCGACAGGTGAGAACCCAGCTTGTGGACATCGTCCGCGTACACCAGCGGCGGCCGATCGGCGAGTATCTCTCTCACCATTCGCGCATGCTGGTGATCGGGCCATTCCGGCTGTTGCAAAGCCGATTCGGCCGAAATCACCGGTAGATCACTCCGCACCAGAGCCTCCCCCAATGAGCCGAGTTCGCCGGAATTCGATCGCTTGATCGGCGGCGTTCGACCATTACTTAATCGCTGGGCATGAGCGGCGAATTCACTCGCCAGACACCGCTGAATTTTCGCGGCGGATTCGATCACCGAATCTATCAGAACACCGGGCACCTGAGTAGATCCGCGGTTCCCCGCCGTCTCGCCAGCGGGACAAATGCGGCCCGCCCGCTATCGGCGACGAATCCGGCAGTTCGCCGGTCGTTGACGCCTGCTCCAACTGAAACTATGCTGGTTGCAGTTTCGAAGGGGGGATGAGGTGGCTCTCAGCAGCAGGAGCGCGGCGGCCATTCACGCGCTGACGATGCTGGCGCGCTGGGAGGATTCGCTGACCTCCGCGGAGATCGCGGACAGTCTGGCGAGCAATCCGGTGCTGGTCCGGCGCATTCTCGGCAGCCTTCGCGACGCCGGGCTGGTGCGGTCGACGGAGGGACGTGGCGGCGGTTGGACGCTGGCGCGTCCGCCGGGGGAGATCACGCTCTACGACGCGTACACCGCGGTCGAGCAGGGGCCGATCCTGACGCGCCATGCCCATCCGCCCAGTACGACGTGCGATGTCGGCCGCCATATGCGCGCTCTGCTCGACGCGGAGTTCCGGGAAGCCGAACAGGCCATGGAAGAACGGCTCGGCCGCACGACGATCGCCCATCTCGTCCAGCAGGTGCTGGCCAAGGGACGCGAGCTCGCCCGCGAAGAAGGTCTTCGCGCCGGCCGCGTCTGAGGTCGGAGCCCTGGTATGGCGTCTCGGGTTCCCGGTCGCGCCCGTGTCTTGGCGTGCGTGGGTGGCGATGTCGCGTGATCAGCGGGACGACACGCGTGACGGGATGGACGACACGCGTGTCCAGGGGGACGACCCGCCGTGCAGCCCGGTCGCGCCCGTGTCGTCCGTTCAGTCACGCGTGTCGTCTACCCGATCACGCGTGTCGTCCGTTCGGTCATGGGAAACGAGAAGCGCCGCAGGCCGGAACACCTGGGATGAAGGGACTTTCTTCGCATGCGATGACGCGGTTGTTCAGTCGAGACTGGGCCGATCAGGCCCACCGCAGCAGAACCCGGTCAAGTCCATCCATAAAGGACGGTCAATGAGCGCGAAACGTCTGATCCGTACCTATCGGTGCGGTGTTCCTGCCGCTGCGCGCGGGCTGAAGGCTCCAGCGGAAGTACATGAAGGACCCCTTCCTTGCGCCTAGGTACAGGAAGGGGGCCTTCATGTACAGCGGAGACGACCAGAACGGAAGCCATGTCCTCGAAATCCAACCCGTGGCCCGCGCTCTACGCGGTCATCGTCGGTTTTTTCCTGCTCCTGCTGGACATGAGCATCGTCGCGGTGGCCAACCCGGCGATCATGGCGGATCTGCACGCCGACATCTCCCAGGCGATCTGGGCCACCAGCGCGTACCTGCTGGCCTACGCGGTGCCGCTGCTGATCACCGGACGGCTCGGCGACCGCTTCGGCCCCAAGAACGTCTACCTGCTCGGCCTGGTGGTGTTCACCGGCGCCTCGCTCTGGTGCGGAGCGTCCACCAGTATCGACATGCTGATCGCGGCGCGCGTCGTGCAGGGACTGGGCGCGGCCCTGATGACGCCGCAGACCATGGCCGTCATCACCCGGACCTTCCCGCCGGACAAGCGCGGCGCGGCCATGGGGCTTTGGGGTGGCGCGGCCGGGCTGGCGGCGCTGGTCGGCCCGATCGTGGGCGGCGTGCTGGTGGATTGGCAGGGCTGGCAATGGATCTTCTACGTGAACGTGCCCATCGGCATCCTCGCCTTCGTACTGGCGGTCTGGCTGGTGCCCGCGCTGGAGACCCGGGAGCACAAATTCGACATCACCGGGATGGCGCTGTCCGCGATCGGCATGTTCCTGCTGGTGTTCGGTATCCAGGAGGGCAACGCCAGGAACTGGGACCTCGTCATCTGGGCGCTGATCGTCACCGGGGTCGCCGTGCTGATCCTGTTCGTCGTCAACCAATCCCGCAACACGCGGGAACCACTGGTCCCGCTGAGCCTGTTCAAGGACCGCAACTTCTCACTGTCCAATGTGGCCGTCACTTCGATGGCCTCGGCGGTGAACGGCCTGTTCGTGATCGCCTACTTCTATCTGCAGCAGGTGCGTGACCTGTCACCGACGAAGTCGGCGATGGTCTTCGCGCCGATGGCGATCCTCACCGGCTTGCTCGCGCCCTTCGTCGGCAAGATCGCCGATCGGCTGCCGCCGCGGATGATCCCGACCATCGGTTTCGCCTTGTTCGCCGGGACCTTGTTCGGCTACACGTGGGTCATGACGCCGGATTCGTCCCTGGCGCTGTTCGTCGTCCTCGGCGCGATCGCCGGTATCGCGAACGCCTTCGTCTGGGCGCCGCTCGCGGCCAACGCGATCCGGAACCTGTCCATGCATCAGGCGGGAGCAGGCTCCGGCGTGTTCCTGACCACCCGCCAAATGGGTTTCACGCTCGGCTCGGCCGCCATCAGCGCGCTGCTGTCGACGCGCATCGCGGCACAGGGGCTTCCCGCCGGTCCGATCGGCGAAACCGGTGACGGCACCAGTGTGCGCGACCTGCAACCCGAACTGCGCGAAACGGTGCTGCACAAGCTGAGCAGCGCGCTCAGCCAGTCCATGTACCTGCCGGCGTTGGTCCTGCTGGTCGGTTTGGTGGCGTCCGCGCTGTTCGTGGGACGGCCCCGCGCCGCGGAAGTCTCGACGGCGCAGGCGGAGAAATCCCCCGCGGGGCGTTGAAGCCCCGCACACCACAGAATGCGGAAAAGCCCCTTTCGCTTCGGCGAAAGGGGCCTTTTCGGTCGACCGGCTCAGACGGTCTTCATCATTCCGCCGTCGATCACCAGATCCGCACCGCTCATATTGGCCACCTTGCCGGAGGCGAGGAACACCACGAGCGCCGCGATCTCCTCCGGGTCGGCGAACTCGCCGGTCGAGGTGCCGACGGTGGCGGGCAGCTGATCCTTGAAGGTGTCCAGCGTGGCACCGGCTCGTTGGGCGATCATTTCGCCGGGACCGCCGGGCGAAGTCCACAGATCGGTCCACACCGGGCCGGGTGAAATGGTGTTCACCCGCAGACCCTGTCCGCCGAACTCCTCGGCGAGTGCCTTGCCGAGATTCGACACCGCGGCCTTGACCGCGGATTGCGCGACCAGCCGGGGCTGGGGCAGTTTCGCGTTGACCGAACTGATGTTGATCACCGCGCCGCGGCGCTCGAGAAGGCTCGGCAGCGCGGCCCGCGTCGCACGGACATTCGACATGAACGTCACATTGAAGGTGTGCAGGAAAGCCTCGTCGTCGAGCTGGAGAAATCCGCCGGGCGGCGTCGACGTGCCCGCGACATTGTTGACCAGCAGGTCGATTCCGCCATGCTGGTCGAGAGCGTGCCGTACGACGCGGGCGGGCTCGTCGGGATGGCCGAGATCGGCCTCGAGCGCGTCCGCGGTCAGTTCCTTCAATCCGGCGGTGACGGTGCGGCTGCCCGCGACGACGGTGTATCCGTCTTCGACCAGCGCGCGAACGATCGCGAGGCCGATCCCCCTTCCGGCTCCGGTCACTACAGCGACACGTGTTTTCTTCGTCGTCATGAGAGGTGTCCTCCACCGCTTCAGCGGCAATAGTCGTGCTGGATCGAATCCCGCATCGGCCCGAACAGGCGACCGTCCCGGAGGTTCGTCCCGCCAGCGGGACGAACCTCCGGCCGTCGATCGGGCTCTGTGAAAACCGCGTTCACGTGTAATATCCCTTTCGGTGAGCGTCTCCGCGCCGCCGACAGGCATTTACCGTCATCACGTCGATTTCGTACTCAATATATCCTCTGCCGCCCGGTCGAGTATCAGGACCATCCAGTTCTCCAGATGATCATCCGCCTGTTGTGCGGCGGCTCGCCAGCGCTCGACGCGTTCCCTGGCGACGGCCAGTCTCGGCACCACCGAGGCAGGCTCCGCACCGGTCTTCTTGTTCGCTTTGATCCCCCGCAGCCGGCGGCGTAGCTCATTGCGCGACCATCTTTCTTTCTCGGCACGGTCCAGCCAATGGTCCTGTTCCCTGGTGTCGAGTGCGGCGACCTCGGCGTG
This sequence comes from Amycolatopsis sp. w19, assembly GCF_051373225.1. Lineage (NCBI taxonomy): Bacteria > Bacillati > Actinomycetota > Actinomycetes > Pseudonocardiales > Pseudonocardiaceae > Amycolatopsis > Amycolatopsis sp. w19. The sequence goes on from NZ_JBPQFM010000019.1 coordinate 24,304, forward strand.
ATGCTGGAAACTCAGCAGTTCACGGCGTCTCTCCAGTTGGAAACGGCGCGTGACCCAGGCATAGTTACGCAGGGTCTGATAGTCGAGGCCCGCGGCGTCGATCGCCCGGACATAGCGATCGGCGTAGTTCTCCTGACCGCAGACCAGCCAGTCGCCAAGGCACCAGGCCGATGAATCGAAGATCCGGGAAAGCTGCAGTCCCGCTCGTTCCCAGTCGCCATAGGTGAGGCTGGGCGGAATACGCAGGCCAAGGCGCGAGATCAGCACCTGGTCGGCGCGGACCTGCGGTTTCGGTTCTACTTGCGCCGGCTCGAGAACATCTCGGTTGGTTGGTGGCACAGTTCCCCCTGAAGGGTCGGACATTGTCGTTTGGTGTACTCGCGATGAATTCCAGACGGCGTGGATCGACGCGGCAGACAATGGGCGACCTGACGGAGCCGTCGATGAAACGATAATGGACGGCCCCCGCGCGTCTCACTCCGTGAAACCGCTCCGGGTATACCGGCTGGACGCCGTGAACTCACCGCATGGACACCCCCCATAGGCCACCTCCGATAGTAGCCCAGTCGTTACTCATGTGCGTTGCCCGTGACACCTGTTACGGGCTACTCCGAATGCGCACCCAATCGTCGCAGTGCTCTGGTAGGCTCGCGCTCACTTGGTGGCATGGGGGCCCGCCGAGGATGGGGTGTTGTTGGGGGCAGTTGCGCATTTTCTCCGACGGCTCGTCTCGATGACGACGTCCGTCGTCCTTGTTCTGCCCCCTGGTCTACAGCGCGTATTCGACATGACTTCAGTGGGGAAAACAATGGAAGAAAGAATCGCCGATGCCGCGCGCGGAAAGGGCAGGCGGGCATTTCTCAGCGCAAGCGCCGGGTTGGCCGTCGGCGCCGCCGCGCTCCCGTTCCTCGGCTCCGGGACCGCGAACGCGACCGATCGTACGACCGACGCGTTCGGTCCCTTCACCGTCAAGCCGGGCGACCCCCGTTACGGGGAATTGATCACCGGCAACAATCAGCGCTGGGTGGGTTCTCCCGACTGTTTCCAGCTGGTCGGCTCGACCCAGCAGGTCGTCGACGCCGTCCAAGCCGCGGTCACGTCGGGCAGGCGGATCGCCGTGCGCAGCGGCGGACACTGCTACGAGGACTTCGTCAGCAATCCCGACGTGCGCACGGTGATCGACATGTCCGAAATGGACTCGGTCTCCTACGACCCGAACATGAAGGCCTTCGCCGTCGAACCCGGTGCGCGGCTGCTGAATCTGTACGCCACCCTGTACAAGGGCTGGGGCGTGACCCTCCCCGGTGGACGGTGCTACTCGGTGGGCGCGGGCGGCCACATCTGCGGCGGCGGCGATGGTCCGCTGTCCCGGCGCCTCGGGCTCACCGTCGATCATCTGTACGCCGTCGAGGTCGTCGTGGTCGATCAAACGGGCAAGGCGCGCAGTGTCGTGGCGACCCGCGAGCCCGCCGATCCCCATCGTGATCTGTGGTGGGCGCACACCGGTGGCGGCGGCGGGAACTTCGGCGTGATCACCCGCTACTGGCTGCGCTCGCCCGGCGTGAGCGGTGCCGATCCGGCGAACGCGCTGCCCAAACCGCCGTCGACCGTCCTGGTCAACGGAATGTCGTTCTCCTGGGCGGAACTCACCGAGGCGAAATTCGCCAGGCTGGTGAAGAACTTCACCGGATGGCACGAGCGCAACAGCGCACCGGATTCGCCGGGTACGGCATTGTCGGCTTCGCTCGCCCTCAATCACAAGTCCAACGGCAACGTGGGCATGTTCGTCCAGGTCGACGGCGACGTTCCGAACGCGGAGCAGTTGCTGCAGGATTTCGTGACCGAGATTCGCGACGGCGTGTCGGCGACGATGCTTCCGCTGAGCGGAAACGTGGGCGAATACAGCGCGATGCCACAGCTGGTCAATGCCCAGCGGCTGCCCTGGTTCCAGTCGGTTCGGCTGCTGGCGACCAATTCGCCCATGCTGACGAATCCGACGCTACGCGCCGACCACAAGTCGGCCTACCACCGCAAGGCGTTCACCGACGCGGACGTGGCGGTCGTCTACAAGCACCTCACGAGCACCACGATCGACAACCCGAACGCGATGCTGCTGTTGCTTCCGTACGGTGGGAAGGTGAACGCCGTGGACCAGGCCGCGACCGCCGCCTCGCACCGGAGTTCGGCGTTCCAGGCGCTCTGCCAGACCTTCTGGTCCGCTCCCGGCGACGACGCCAAGAACCTGGCCTGGGTCCGCGCGTTCTACGCCGAGCTCTACGGCGCCACCGGGGGCGTGCCCGTCCCCAACGACCGCACCGACGGCTGCTACGTCAACTATCCCGACACCGACCTGTCGGACCCCGCGTACAACTCTTCCAAGGTTCCCTGGCACGACCTGTACTACAAGTCCAATTACGCACGCCTGCAACAGGTCAAGGCCAAATGGGACCCGAAGGACATCTTCCGGCACAAGCAATCCGTCAAACGTCCGTCCTGATCCGTGCTTATTCGGCGCTCGCCCGGGAGGCCTCTTTGGCCGCCTTCTTGAAGGCGCGGACCTGGGCGAGCGTTTCGGGGCTGGTGACGTCGGCGATGGAACGGCGGGAGCCGCGGTCGCCGTAGGCGCCGGCGAGGGCGCGCCAGCCTTTGGGCTGGACGCCCAGTTGTTTGCCGAGGAGCGCGAGGAGGATCTTGGCCTTCTGCTCGCCGTAGCCGGGGAGTGCTTTGAGGCGTTTGAGGACCTCTTCGCCGTTGGGTTTGGGGCGGCCTGCCGTCCAGATCGCGGTGGTGTCGCCGTCGTAGTGCTCGATGACGTGCCGGGCAAGGGTCTGGACGCGCCGGGCCATGGAGCCGCCGTAGCGGTGGATGGCGGGTGGGGTGACGCAGAGTTCGACGAACGTCTCGGTGTCGGCTTCGGCGATTTTGTGGATGTCGAAGCCGTCCATCCGGTCGGCGATCTTCTTCGGTCCCCGGAAGGCGTGTTCCATGGGGTACTGCTGATCAAGGAGGAGCCCGGTCACCAGGGCGAACGGATCGTCGTTGAGCAGCTTGTCGGCGTCGGCGTCGCCGGTCAGTCGGAGCTCGTTCGGCATGACATCATCTTCCCGGATCAGTGGTGGCGCGGCGGTTACCCGCGATACGCGCGTCCTGCGCCCAGGATCTCACGATCTGGCCGGAGCGCGCGTCCTCATCCGTGCGGATCCACCAACAGGTCCGCCGCCGCGGTCGTGACGGCGTCCGACACCGCCGCCAGCGCGGGGGAGTCGAGTTTCCACTGCTGCCAGAACAGTGGTACGTCGATCGGGTGATCCGGGTCGAGGCAGGCGAAGGTGCCGTCGCGCAGCCGGTCGCCGATCTGCGCGAGCGGCACCATGCCCCAGCCCATGCCGGCCGCGACGGCGTCGAAGAACCCTTCGGACGACGGGACGTAGTGCCGCAGTGAGCTCGCGATCGTGCCGCGCTCGCGCGCGAAGCGGTCCTGAAGGTCGTCACGGCGGTCGAAGACGACGACGGGTGCTTCGGCGAGGTCGAGGTCCGTGCCGAGCGCCGGGCTCACGACGGCCAGGTAACGCATGTGCCCGAGCCGGTGCACCGAACACCCCGCGACCGGATCGGGTGACGACGTCACGGCGGCCATCACCAGGCCCTCCCGCAGCAGGGTCGTGGTGTGGTCCTGGTCCTCGCGATGCAGTTCGAAGCAGATCTTCTGCTCGGGCGGCACCCGCGTGAGGGCGGGCAGGAACCAGGTCGCCAGCGAATCCGCGTTCACCGCGATCGGCAGCCGGACCGGTTCGTCGCCGGCGGTCAGGCCGAGTTCGGCCCGGGTGTCGGCCTCCAGCAGGGCCATCTGACGGCCGAACCGCACCACCGCCTGCCCGGATTCGGTCAGGCGCACCGGTTTCGTGCGGATCATCAGGACAAGGCCGGTGCGCTGTTCGAGCGCCTTGACGCGCTGGCTGATCGCCGACGGCGTCACGTGCAGCGCCGACGCCGCCGCGTCGAACGTGCCTTCGTCGGCGACCACCAGCAGCGTGCGGACCAGGTCGAGCGGCAGATCTGTCATCACGAACGCTAATCTTACGTAAGAATCTTTAGCTGTACTGTTGACGATCGGCTTCCTAGCCTGGTCCGTATGGGAGACGTTCTGTTCAGCCTGGGCGCCGGATTCGGCGCCACCATGGCCCTCATCGTCGCGATCGGCGCCCAGAACGCGTTCGTGCTGCGCCAGGGCATCCGTCGCGAGGCGGTGCTCGTGGTGGTGCTGATCTGCATCTTCTCGGACGCCATCCTGGTCAGCCTCGGCGTCGGCGGGGTCGGCGCGCTGGTCGGGACGTCACCCGAAGCGCTGACCGTCGTCGCCCTGATCGGCGGCGCCTTCCTGCTTTGCTACGGCGCTCTCGCGGCCCGCCGCGCGTTCAAACCGGCCGCGCTGGAGACCGGCGGCCCGGAGACCGGCGGATCGCTGCGCCGCATCGTGCTGACCACGCTGGCGATCACGTGGCTGAACCCGCACGTCTACCTCGACACCCTCCTCCTGCTCGGCGCGATCGCGGCCGGGCACGGCAGCGACCGGTGGGCGTTCGGGGTCGGTGCCGTGTCGGCCAGCGTGCTCTGGTTCCTCGCGCTCGGTTTCGGCGCGCGGCTGCTCAGCGGGTTCTTCCGCAAACCGTCGTCGTGGCGGGTGCTGGACGGCCTGGTCGCCGCGACGATGATCGGTCTGGGCGTGGCGCTGGTGGCCGGCGCCTGATCACGGCAGGCGGGCCAGCTCTTCGGCGGTGAGCACGAGATCGGCCGCGGCCGCCGAATCGCGGATGGTGACGGGCCTCGTCGAGCCGGGGATCGCGATCATCGACGGTGACTTCGCGAGCAGCCACGCCAGGCACACCCGCTGGGCGCTGACGCCGCGTTCCTCCGCCACGGCACGGAATTCCGCGCCGATCCCGCGGAGCGGGCCCCACGGCAGATACGCGAGCCCGAGTTCGGTGCACAGAGCCAGCTCCGGTTCGTGCACCAGATGCGCGGGCGCGTGCTCGTTCTGCACCGAAACCAGTGTCTCGCCGAGGATCTCCCGTGCTTCGAGGATCTGCGCCCGGGACACGTTGGAGATCCCGGCGAGCCGGATCTTGCCTTCGTCCGCCAGTTCCTTGATCGCGCCGACGGACTCCGCCCACGGCACGTTCTCGTCGGGCTTGTGCAGCTGGTAGAGCCCGATCGCGTCGACGCCGAGCCGGTTCAGCGAACCCTCGCAGGCGGCCTTGAGATGCGCGGGAGTCCCGGTGACGGTCCATGAGCCGTCACCGGGACGGCCACGGCCGCCCTTGGTCGCCACGAGCACCGCGTCCGCTCCACTGTGGACTGACAGTGCGGCGGCGATCAGCTCCTCGTTGTGGCCGATTTCGTCCGCGTGCCAGTGGTAGGAATCGGCCGTGTCGATCAGCGTGACCCCGGCGTCGAGCGCGGCGTGGATGGTGGCGATCGCGCGGTCGCGATCCGGTCGGCCTTCGATCGACAGCGGCATCGCGCCAAGGCCGATCGCGCTCACTTCGACGTCTCCGATGCTGCGATAACGCATGGGGGTCAAGCCTTTCTGAGTTCTTCGACGGCTTCGCCGAGCCAGTCGGTGGTGGTGGAGAAGGAGAAGCCGAGGCCGGTCGCGCGCGAGGTGTCCAAGACGGCGTAGCGGTCGAAGGAGAACGGCGAGGCGTCCTGCTCGACGACCCGGAACTCCGGCTCCGCGCTGATCGCGGCGGCGAGCTCGAGCACCGACAGTTCTCCGTGCGAACCCGCGTTGACCGGACCGGTGAAGTCCGCGAGCGTGGCCCAGGTCAGGAAGTCCGCGATTTCACGCGCATGGATGAACGTCGAGGGTCGCGGATCCGCGTGGATGTCCACGGCGTCCCCGGCGTCCAGCCGTTCGACGTAATGCCGCAGCCGCCCGGTGAAGTCTTCGCCACCGAGGACGTGCGCGACGCGTACCGGGACGAACGGTGTGTCTCCCGCGGCGAAGACCGTCTCGGCCTGCCGCTTGCCATCGCCGTAGTCGTACTCGGGAAGTTCGAGATCGACGGTCGCCGGGGTGACCAGCGATTCGGTCATCGGGGTCTCGGTCCGGACCTGGTCGTAGACCTCGATCGTGGACGTCATGACGTAGCGGTCCGCGCGCAGGACACGGCGCGCGATCTCCGCCTGGACCGGCGTGTAGCAGACCTGGTCGAGCACGACGTCGAACGAACGGGAACCCAGCGCGGCCTTGAGTTCGACTTCGTCGTCGCGGTCGGCGATCAGCTGCGCGACGCCGGACGGCGCGGGGGTGGAGCCGCGGTTCAGGACGGTGACGTCCATCCCGGCATCGCGCAGCCGCTCGACCACCCCGCGGCCGAAGTACCGGCTTCCGCCGAGAACGAGCACTTTCTTCATGGGCACCAGTGTTACGGTGGTGATCCAGGTGTTTAAAGGGGAAAACATGGGTGAAACAGCCGGATCGCTGAAAGAACCTCGGTCGAATCGAGGATCCACTGAAAACTCACTGGACGTGATCGATCGGCGACTTCTCGAACTCCTTCAGGAGGAAGGCCGCATCACCCTGAGCGAACTCGGGCGCCGTGTCTCGCTGAGCCCCGCCGCCGTCGGCGAACGCGTCAAACGCCTCGAAGCCGACGGCACGATCACCGGCTACGCGGCCCTCGTTTCGCCGTCCGGGATCGGTCTCGGGCTGCGGGCGTTCGTGCGGATGGCGCCGCACAGCGGGTTCACCGTCCGGCATCCGCGCACGCGGAAGATCATGGACCGCCCCGAAATCCTCGAACTGCACCATGTGGTGGGGGAGGACTGCTGGATCCTGAAGATCGCCGTGCGGGACACGAGCCACCTGGAAGAACTGCTGGAGGACCTGTCCGCATTGGGCGCCACGACGACGTCGATCGTCATGTCCAGCCCGATCGAGAGGCGCGTGGTACTGCCCTTGTGATCTGTCACAAGAGGCGGCGTGTAAGTCTGGTCGTTCTCCCGGTTCCGCTCGTCGATTTGTGACGCATGATGACTTGCATCACATACTGACGAGTAACCGGAGGCAGGGATGCGGGCTCGGATCCTCACCACGCTTGTCGCGGCCTTGACGTTCACGATCGCCGTCCCGGCGGTGGCGAGCGCGGCGCCGTCGAGCGGTTGGAACGACTGGTCGTGCGAGCCGAGCGCGAGCCATCCCGAGCCGGTGGTGCTGGTGCACGGCCTCGGCGGCAACGCGACGACCAACTGGTTCTACCACGCGCCGAAGCTCAAGGACGCCGGCTACTGCGTCTATTCGCTGACCTACGGCTCCACCGTCCTGGGTGGACGGTTGTTCGGCGGGCTCGCCTCGATGCGGAAGAGCGCGGCCGAACTCGGCGCGTTCGTCGACCGCGTGCGCACGAGCACCGGCGCGGACAAGGTCGACATCGTCGGGCATTCCGAGGGGACGACGATGCCCGCGTACTACCTCAAATTCGAGGGAGGTGCGGAGAAGGTGAAGCATTTCGTCGGCTTCGGCTCGAACTTCAAGGGCACGTCGCTCAACGGCTTCTCCGAGCTCGCGAAGGCCGTGCTTTCGCTGCCAGGGATCGACCTGCTCGCCGACGGCGTCTGTGGGGCGTGCCGTGAATACCTCGCGCCATCGGCGTTTCTCGACGACCTCGCCCGCGGTGGGGTGAGCGTGCCTGGGCCGACGTACACGAGCATCGTGAGCCGACACGATCGAGTGGTCACGCCGTACACCAGCGGTGTGCTCGGCGAGCCGGGCACGACCGACATCGTGTTGCAGGACCGGTGCGGCGTGGACGTTTCCGGGCATCTCAGCCAGGCGATCGACCCGAACGTGACAGGCCTGATCCTCAAGGCGCTCGACCCGGAAGGCGCTCCCGCGCCGAAGTGCGTGCCGTTCTTCGCGCCGCTGTAGACCTCAGGGCCTGGTCGCGTGCACGACGAACACCGACCGGACCCGATCGTCGGACTCGACGTCGAGCCGCTTCACGGTCACCTCGGTGAAGCCGGCTTCGGTGGCCAGTTCCGCCGCGTCGTCCTCGGTTTCCGGCAGCTTCAGGTCGGTGGGGACGATCGCGGCGAACGCCTCCGACGGCCGGAACGCGGACGCGATCGGCAGGCTGAAACCGACCCGTCCGCCCGGGCGCAGCGCACGCAGCCAGTCGCGCAGGGCGGCCGCGCCGAGGAAATGCAGCGAGGACGCGCACAGCACCGCGTCCGCGCCCTCGTCCTCCACCGGCGACGGGACCGCGGAGGCGACCTGCCAGGTGATGCGCTTGCCGGGATCGTGAGTCGCCGCCTTCGCCTCGGCCTGGGCGATCATGCCCGGCGAGATGTCGATCGCCAGCACTTCGCCCGGCTCCAGGCGCAGCGCGGCGAACGCGGCCACCCCGGTCCCGGTCGCGACGTCGAGAACGCGCTCGGGCGCGGTGCTGCCGAGACCGTCGACGAGCGCGTCGGCGACGAGGCCGTGGAAGGTGTCTTCGTCGTAGTGCGCGGCGATGCCGTCGAACAGCCCGGCCGCGATCTCCTCGCTCACGACCGCGACCCTATCCGGGAGGCGGCGCCGCCCGGCGAAACCCAGGTCGACGCGGTGATACCAGCACAGCTCCGGGTCGCCTTCGAGCCAGCACAGCAGGACGTCGACGCCGTCGAGCTCGGCGGGGAAGTCGATCAGGAGCGGGGCGAACCCCTTCAGCTCCGCACCCGTCCGCTGGACGGTGGTCATCAGGTCGTCCAGCCGGGCCTGCGCGGCCTTCCACTCCGGCATCCCGCCGAGCGAGGTCTCCCGGCCGCCCGGGCGCAGGGAAGCGGCGAGCTCGGCCGCGTCGGCGCGGAGACGGACGAGCTCATCGAGCACCGGGCGTAGCCGGGCGAGCTCGGCGCGGGCTTCGGGAACGGTGAACAGACCCATGCGCCGATGGTCCCAGCCCGCTCAGCGGCGCCTCCGGGCGAGTCTCGACGCGAGGCCCGCGCCGATCAGGAGGAAACCGGTCGCGAGCAGGCCGCCGATGAACAGCCAGCTCGTGACGCCGTAGGTGACATCGTTCTGCGGCAACAGCTTCACCAGCCGGAAACCCCACTCCGGGACGGCGATGGTGGCCACGCCGGGTGCGACGCCCCAGACGAGACCGCCGAGGATCGGGCCGGTCGCCGAGAGCGCGCCGAGCAGCCCGACGGCGAACAGGAGGATCCCGCCGCCCACGAGCAGGCCGATGCTGAAGACGTCACGCTGGGTGCTGAGCGTCGCCTGGACGAGCATCTGCTGCCGCAGCCCGCCCCAGGCCAGCAGGCCGAGGGCGACCGGCGTCAGGATCAGGCCGCCCGCGCCACTGAGGACGCGTCGCACACCTCGGCCGGCGCGCGGGTCTTCGGCGCCCAGGTCGTCGTCGAACGGCTCGTACGGTTCGTACGACTCGACGTCCTCGTACGGTCTCCGGGGATCTCGCGGGTTTTCGGGTTGCTCGTACTCGCCGTACTCCTGGTAGTCCTCGTCGTCGTACTCCGCGACGTACCGGTGCGATGACATGGGCGGGTCACCTCCCTTGCCCCGGACTACGGACGCCGGCCCCCTTCGGTTCACTTTGATCTCCGCGGAGCGCGTTTAGCCCGCTAAACGCGATTTGAACGACGGCGCGAGAGGGTGCCCACCAGGCCCGCCCCGATCAACAGGAAACCGCTCCCGACCAGCGCGCCCATGATCAGCCAGGTCAGCAGGCCGACGCCGAGTTCCCTGGCCCCGACGTCGTAGACGAGGCTCATGATGTCGTGAGGGCTCAAGAAGAACGCGAGGCCCGGCAGCACACCCCACAGCAGCCCGCCCAGCACCGGCCCGATCCCGGACAGCGCCCCGAGGAACGCGACGCCGAGCAGAAGCAGGCTGCCGACGATCAGCAGGATCAGGCCGAGCGGGTCTTCGGCGACGCTGTAGGCACGCGAGAAGCCCTGCTGCAGCCGCGAGCCGCCGTAGATCGTGACGCTCAACGCGACCGGCGTGAGCAGGAAACCGCCGAGCCCGCTGATCACCCGGGGCACCGCCCGGCTGCTTTGCCTAGGCTGGGGGTAAGGCTCCGGCGTCGCCGGCTGCCCGTGCGGTGGCACGGCGTAGGGGTCGGTGGTCATGAGGTCCGCCTTTCCGGTGGCCGACGTGCCGATTGTCGGGTTCGGTTCGATGATGGCGCGGTCGCCGCCGTTCCCGTGACGGCCGGATGGCCGTCGTACGACCGGGTGACGTCGGACACATCAGCCTCGTGGAGACTTGATACCGACCACTACTGGAACCATCCAGGACCGTTAAGCAGTACGCTTGTACCGCTACCGGAGAGACTGAAGAAGAACGCGAAGATCCGCGGAAGGAGCACCGCTGCTCATGGCCAAGATCAAGGTCCAGGGCACCGTCGTCGAGCTCGACGGTGATGAGATGACCCGCATCATTTGGCAGTTCATCAAGGACAGGCTGATCCACCCGTACCTGGACGTGAACCTGGAGTACTACGACCTGGGCATCGAGGAGCGGGACCGCACCGACGACCAGATCACCGTCGACTCCGCCAACGCGATCAAGAAGCACGGCGTCGGCGTCAAGTGCGCCACGATCACGCCGGACGAGGCGCGCGTCGAAGAGTTCGGCCTGAAGAAGATGTGGCTCTCGCCCAACGGGACGATCCGCAACATCCTCGGCGGCGTGATCTTCCGCGAGCCGATCGTCATCCAGAACATCCCGCGCCTGGTACCGGGCTGGACCAAGCCGATCATCATCGGCCGTCACGCGCACGGTGACCAGTACAAGGCGACCAACTTCAAGGTCCCCGGCCCGGGCACGCTGACCATGACCTACACCCCGGCCGACGGTTCCGAGCCGATGGAGTTCCAGGTCGCGCAGTACCCCGAGGGCGGCGGCGTCGCCATGGGGATGTTCAACTTCCGCAAGTCCATCGAGGACTTCGCGCGCGCCTCGCTGCAGTACGGCCTCGACCGCGAGTACCCGGTCTACATGTCGACCAAGAACACCATCCTGAAGGCCTACGACGGCATGTTCAAGGACGTGTTCGAGGAGATCTACCAGGCCGAGTTCAAGGCCGACTTCGACGCCAAGGGCATCTCCTACGAGCACCGCCTGATCGACGACATGGTCGCCGCGGCGATGAAGTGGGAGGGCGGCTACGTCTGGGCCTGCAAGAACTACGACGGTGACGTGCAGTCCGACACGGTCGCGCAGGGCTTCGGCTCGCTGGGCCTGATGACCTCGGTGCTGCGCACCCCGGACGGCAAGACCGTCGAGGCCGAGGCCGCGCACGGCACGGTGACCCGGCACTACCGCCAGCACCAGCAGGGCAAGCCGACCTCGACGAACCCGATCGCGTCCATCTTCGCGTGGACCCGTGGCCTCGAGCACCGCGGCAAGCTGGACTCGAACCCGGAACTGATCGGCTTCGCGAACAAGCTGGAGCAGGTCGTCATCGAGACCGTCGAGAGCGGCAAGATGACCAAGGACCTCGCGCTGCTGATCAGCAAGGACCAGCCGTTCCAGACCACCGAGGAGTTCCTCGCGACGCTGGACGCCAACCTGGCCAAGAAGATCGCCCAGGGCTGAGTCTCGTAAGCGCTCGAAGGCCCCCTTCCCTCGCGGAAGGGGGCCTTTCGCGTTGTGACGGTGGGTAGCCCGTGACCGGCCGGGTTGGCGCCTCCGGGTGGTAGGCGATCCGGGATCTGGGCGGCCGCCCCGGCTTCTGCCACTCTGGACCGGACAGAAAACGATTCCCTTGTTCGAGGAGTGACCATCATGGCCATCTCGAAACCGGTCTTGTTCATCGGCGGTGGACTGGCGCTGATCGTCGTCGTCGCCATCTCGGGACAGGACAGGGAGTCGAGCGCGTCGAGCCCGACCGGTTGCCAGGTCGTGGTGACGGCGGACGTGCTCAACGCGCGCGACGCCCCCGGTGGGCAGAAGATCGTCGGCAAGTACGTCAAGGACGCGAAGATCGACGCGCAGCCGGTGGTCGAGAACGGCTTCCGCAAGATCGCCGAGGGCAAATGGGTTTCGGCCGAGTTCGCGCCCCCGGTCGAAGGGTCGAAATGTGGCCCGTGACCTGCGGCTTCGCGTTTAGCCCGCGAAAGGCGACGTGGGCGTTGACCTGCGGGATCGCGTTTAGCCCGCGAAACGCAGGTGGGTGCCTTCCGCGGCCGCCAGGACCTCGCCACTGAACTCCTGCCGCGCTTCGGCCACCGAGAGCTCGCGGTCGGAGCCGGGCCAGAAGTGGGCGAGCAGCAACCGCCCGGCACCTCCGCGCTCGGCCCAGTACCCGGCCTCGCCCGCCGTCGACACCAGGCGTGGCGTCTCGTCGGGGGAGGGCCCCTGGAGCGTGGCGTCGGCGATGAGCAGGTCGGCGTCGCGCGCCAGCTCCGCGAGGATCGGGCTCGGCCCGCTGTCGCCGGTGTAGGCGACAGTGAGTCCGGGCGCGGTCAGCCGCACCCCGTAGTTCGGCACGTGGTGCGGCAGCAGGAACGTCGTCATCCGGAACGGCCCGACCTCGCGCGGCGGGCCGAGTTCGTGCACGTCGAAGATCGTCGTCGGATGCGGGCGCGGCTCCATCGCTTCGAGCCGTCGCACCGTGCCGGGCGTGCAGTGCAGCGGGATCCGCGGCTCGTCCGGCAGCCCGTAGGCGCGGGCCCGGCCGAGCGCGCTCACGTCGGCGCAGTGATCGGGATGCTCGTGCGTCACCACCACCGCGTCGACCCGGCCTTCCGGGCAGTACTCGAACAGCCGTGACGCGGCGCCGTAGCCGAGGTCGAGCACCACCTTGAAACCCTCGTGGACCAGGAGGAAGCCGGCGCAGGCCCGGCCGGGTTCGGGCCAGGCCCCGCAGCTGCCCAGCACGGTCAGCTCGCTCATGCGCGCAGTCTCCCAGTGCCGATTCTGTCGGACCCCCCGGGTAGCGTGCGAAGGGTGCTGACCGTCTCCACTGTGAATGTCAACGGCCTCCGTGCCGCCGCGAAAAAGGGCTTCGTCGAGTGGCTGGGCTCGACGAAGGCGGACGTCGTCGCCTGCCAGGAGGTCCGGGCCGAGCTCAAGGAGCTCCCGGCCGGTGCCGCCGCGCCCGAAGGCTGGCACGTGGTGCACGCGCCGTCGGTGCAAAAGGGGCGCAACGGCGTCATGCTCTTCAGCCGGGCGGAACCGGAAGAGGTCCGCATCGGTTTCGGCGAGCCCGAATTCGAGGACAGCGGCCGCTACGCCGAGATCCACCTGCCGAACGTCGTCGTCGCGAGCCTGTACCTGCCCAGCGGCGACGTCGGGACGCCGCGCCAGGACGAGAAGGAGCGCTTCATGGCGGCGTTCCTGCCGTACCTCGTCGACCTGCGCGCCAAGGCCGAAGCCGGTGGCCGCGAGGTCGTCGTCGTGGGCGACTGGAACATCGCGTACGACAAGATCGACCTGAAGAACTGGCGCGGGAACCAGAAGAGTTCGGGCTTCCTGCCGGAGGAGCGGGAGTGGCTCGGCCGCGTGTTCAGCGAGGCAGGCTACGTCGACGTGCAGCGCAAGCTCGATCCGGAAGGCCCCGGCCCGTACACGTGGTGGTCGTACCGCGGGAAGGCGTTCGACAACGACACGGGCTGGCGCATCGACTGCCAGATCGCCACCCCCGGCCTGGCCGAGCGGTGCACCTCCGTCGTGGTCGAGCGCGCCGAGGCCTACGACCAGCGCTGGTCCGACCACGCGCCGGTGACGGCGACGTACTCCGGATAGCCTGCGCGCGGGAGATCCGGGGGTTGCGATGGAGACGAACGAAGCCAGGCGTATCGAGGCGACCAACGCCGAGCGCTACGCGATGTCCGGCCAGTACGGGTGGGAGTTCAGCCCGGACGCGCCGAACCTGCTGGAGCGCTGGACGGTCCTGCCGTTCAACCAGCGCGGCGACAAGCGGATGGCGTTCGGCGCGCTGAGCGGCGCGTACAACGGCCTTCGCTTCAGCGTCTTCGACCATCACCGCCGCCCGACGGTCACGAGCGTGCACACGCGGTGGACCAACAAGAAGGTCAACGAGCTCGACACGATCTCGATCGACACGGTCTGGGTCGTCACCTTGCCCGCGCCGATGCCGAACTTCCAGATCGTGTCGAGTATCGAGTCCGCCTGGGACGTCGATCAGTACCCGGAGCCCGCCACCGCGGACCGGAAGTTCAACCGCTGGTACAAGCTGATCGACACCGACCCGAACGTCGCGGTCGCCGTGCTCACGCCGCAGGTCGCCGCCACGATGCGGTCGTCGAAGCTGCACACCTGGTCGCTGGTGGGCGCGGAACTGGTCTACGTCGAGAATCCGACCTTCGGCCGGACCAAGCCGGACGACGTGCTCTCCACACTCGGGAGGCTCGCGCAACTGGTGTCGCTGCTGCCGTTCCACCTCGGCGGCGGTGGGCAGCCCGCCGCGCCGCCTCCGCCGCAGCCTTACCATCCGCAACAGCCGTACCCGCCGCAGAACCCCGGGTATCCGCCGCAGTACCCGCCCCCGCCGCAGTACGGTCAGCCGCCGTATCCGCCGCAATATCCGGGACACCCGCCGCAGCAATTTCCGCCACAGCAGTATCCGCCGCCGGGATATCCGCCGCGCGGCTACTGACGGGACTTCGCGCTCTCCGTCCACACTGGACTTTCGACGAAGTGGTTGTCGAACTTTTCCTGGCTGTCCAAGAGATCCTGGACAGTCGCCTCGCCGTGCCCGACCTTCTCCAGTAGCCGGAAGTAGTCGAACCGTTCGACGCCGGGGATGAACACGATCAGGACGTCCGCCGCCGAGTCCACGGCCGCACGGAACGCGTGGGTGGTCAGCGGCGGCACGACGAGCATGTCGCCTTCGGAAACGGTCACGATCTCTTCTCCCACAAGGACTTCCAGCTTTCCGCCGAGCATGAAGAACATCTCGGACGAGCCGGTGTGAAAGTGCGGTGCCGCGCCGTTGGCGCCCACGCCAAGCTGGGTTCTCGCGCTGCTCATGACTCCGCCCGTGGTCGAGACGTCGGCGAGCAGTGTGACGAGGGTGGGGGCCGCGCCGACGGTCTCGGCTTCGGCGGCGCGGACGAGGACGGTTTCACGGGTTTCGATGCGCTGTGTCATGGACACGATAGTTCCACCGCTGATAGTTCGCTGTCAAACTATCTCCCGTCGAATAGACTGCGTTCGTGAGTGAACAACGAAGCGCGGACGCGATCGACGCCGTCGTCGATGCCTGGCACCGCGAGCGGCCGGAACTGGACTTGACCGCGATCGGGGTCGCCGGCCGCCTCGGCCGCGTCACGATGCTGACCACGCCGATGGTCGAGGCCGTCTTCGCGAAACACGGCTTGAAGCAGGGGGAGTTCGACGTGCTCGCGGCGCTCAGGCGGTCCGGGAAGCCGTACACGCTGATCCCGTCCGAACTGTCCGCGACCCTGATGATGTCCAGGGCCGGGATGACCAGCCGGATCGACAGGCTCGAGTCGGCCGGGCTGGTCGAGCGGGCGCTCGATCCCGAAGACCGGCGCAGCTTCCGGGTCACGTTGACCGAGCGCGGTTTCGAGGTCGTCGACGCCGCGATGACCGAGCACACGGCGAACGTCGCGAAGCTGCTCTCGCCGCTGGGCGAGGACCTCGGCGTCCTCGACGCTTCGCTGCGTCGGCTGCTGGCGTCCCTCGACGAAAACTGAAGGGGCCCTTCGCCGCGTGGCATGCGGCGAAGGGCCCCTTCAGCTCCCTGGGCGGATCAGCAGTACAGGTTGCCTCCGGGGTCGACGCCGAGGATGCCCGTGAACTGCTGGTACTTGCTCACGCGGCTCTGCACCTGGGCGGGGTTGCCGCCGTTGCACTCGATGCTCCCGTTGATGCTGCGGATCGTCTCGCCGAAGCCGCGGCTGTTGATCATCGCGTTGTGCGGGGTCATCGTGCCGGGACCGTTCTGGGTCATCCAGTACCAGATGCCGGTCTTCCAGGCGACCGCCGCGTCGTTCTGCACCAGCCACGGGTTGGTCAGCAGCGGCAGGCCCAGCGCGTCGCCGGCGGCCTTGTAGTTGAAGTTCCAGCTGAGCTGGATCGGGCCGCGGCCGTAGTACGCGGCGTTGCCGGCGGGGCAGCCGTAGGACTGGCTCGTGTCGCAGTAGTGCGGGTAGTTCGCCTCGTTCTGCTCGACGATGTGGACCAGGCCGCCGGTCTCGTGGCTGACGTTCGCCAGGAAGGCCGCCGCTTCCTGCTTCTTCACGGTGTCGCTGCCCGTGCCCGCGAAGGCCGGGTACGCGCTGAGGGCGGTGACCAGGCCGTTGTAGGTGTAGAAGGGGTTCCGGCTCGGGAACATCTGGTTGAACTGTGCCTCGCTGACCACGAAGCCGGACGGGTTCGGCGGGTTGGTCGTCCCGCCGCCGCAGGCGCCCTGATCGGCCCAGACCTGCGCCGTACCTGGGGTTTCGTTCTGCGTCCACCACTTCGCGGACCAGTTGTGCCCGTTGTAGGAGGCGGTGTTGCCGCCCCAGTAGACCGAGCTCGCGTTCCACGGCGCCACGCAGTCCGCGGCGGAGGCGGACTGGGTCGGGACGACCACGGCGACCGTCGTGGCGGCGAAGGTGGCGGCGACCGCCGCGAGAATACGTCGAAGAGACATCGGTGGCTCCTTCGTACGAGGGGACCATGCAGGGAGATATTGGTCTATACCTTTTAAGGGGTATGGCCAACAGGTATAGACCATTGCGCACAAGAAACCAACCGGGGAAAGTCGGATCGTGCCTGTTCGGCCGCGTGCGACAACCGAATGGCCTAACCCCTGTCCGGTTCTGTCAGAAACCGATTGCCCGCATGACAACTCTGAGGCGAGGGGTGCTCGAAACATCCCCCCTGTGAGGGGCTAGTCTCGGGCCCCGAGTTGATCAGAACCCACAGGTCTTGACACGCTCGGTAGTTTTTTGACCAGCAACCTGGAAATGCTCACTCGTTCGGGTTAGCGTTCCGGTTCGGCAATGTCACGTCACGGGAGGCACTCCGGTGCGGAACCCAGTTCATCTCCTGATGCGATCGTCCGTGCCCGCGGCCCGGGCCGCGGCGGTCATCGCGATCCCGGTCGCGTTGCTCGTCGCGGGCGCCGTTCCGGCGTCGGCCGCGGAGTCGGCGTCACGTTCGGAGATGGCGTTCGGCCTGCTGGGCCCGGTCGGCCTGATCGCCGTCGCGCTCGGCATCGTCGGCATGGCCTTCGGTGTGTTCCGTCAGCGCCGGAAGGCCCGCGCGGCCGCCGTCGCTCCCGTCGCCCCGTCGCAGCCCGCCGCCCCGCATGTGGCCGCGATGGCCGAGGCCGTGCTCGCGGACGACGCCCTCACTCGCCAGCAGCGCCCCTGACCTGCTTTTTCCCGTTTCGGATCGCGTTTAGCCCGCGAAACGCAGGTCGGTGCCCTGGGGCCGGCAGATCGCGTTTAGCCCGCTAAAGGCGAAGTGGCGGATTTCTTGGGTAGGTACACCTAGTCCCGCCCGGATTGTTTAGCCGCCCGCTGATCGCCACGCTCGGGTCCATGACGGTGACGCGGCGTCGCAGCCGGCCCGGTGACCCCTTCCCCCGCGCCCTGGACCGGGCGATCACGGAAAGCGGCCTCGGGCTCGACCGGATCCGGCACCGGCTCGCCCAGCAGGGAGTCCGGATCAGTGTCGCGACCTTGAGCTACTGGCGGACAGGAAGAAGCCGCCCCGAGCGGTGCGACTCCCTGAGGGCGGTCGCGCTGCTGGAGCGGCTCTTCGAACTACCGCACGGTTCCTTGCTGAACCGGCTGGGCCCGCGTCGCCCCCGGGGGCGGTGGGGCGACGCGGGGACCGGGTCAGACGCCGGAGTTGGTGCGGATCCAGCTGCGGAAGTAGGGGACGTCCACGTAGATCGACGGCCCGGTCGCGCAGGTGCTGCTGTTGTTCCCGGCGCGGCTGGTGGCGCCGACCAGCTGCCAGACACCGCTGACCTGCTTCACCTGCGGGCCGCCCGAGTCGCCGTAGCAGGCGCCCGAGTTGCCGTTGGGGTTGTTGGTGCAGATCTCGCTGGCGCCGTTGATGCCGCTGCACCGGGTGTCGGCGACGATCGAGGTGTTCAGCTCCTGGAGGTTGATCGGGGCGCCACAACCACCGCGGACGGGGCAGGTCTGGCCCCAGCCGATGATCCGCGTCGCGGTGCCAACGGCCCCGGACGAAGCGGCGATCGTGACCGGCGCCTGCGACACCGCCGACGAGAGACGCAGCAGCGCCAGGTCGGCGCTCGGGTGGGCGATGCGCTGGGCGACGCGGGCGACGGAACCGCCGCTGGTGCGGTTCGTGGTGCCGACCCGCACCTGGTACGGCGTGCCACAGTGCGCCGCGGTGACCACCCAGGTCGAGCTGATCAGTGAGCCACCACACTGGTGGCTGCCGGAGCTCGACTGCTGGGACACCATGAACGAGTAGACCTGGGTCGCGTTGCCGCCGCCGACGATGTTCGGCTGGACGCCTCCGGTGGGCTCGGCCGCCGCCGCGACGCCGGAAAGCGAGAAGACGGCCGCAGCCGCCATGGCCAAGCCCATCAGCAGGGATCGTGCCTTCATCTGGGTTCTCCTTCGGTGTGGCCGGAAGATCCGGTGCCATGAACGCTAGGAATCGGACACCGCGCCCAGAACCGTCGGAAGTATGTGGCGTTTAACCGTTTAGCCCGTTCGGCCGGGCCGAGGCCGGATGACCCGCCGCGGCGTGGCCTGACAGAATCCGGGCGTGTCCGACGAACAGAAGCGCCCGCGCGTGCTCTCCGGGATCCAGCCGACCGCCGACTCGTTCCACCTGGGCAACTACCTGGGTGCGCTGCGGCAGTGGGTGCGGCTGCAGGACACCCACGACACCTTCTACATGGTCGTCGACCTGCACGCGATCACCGTCGAGCAGGACCCGAAGGTGCTGCGCGAGCGCACGCGCCGCTCGGCCGCGCAGCTGCTCGCGCTCGGGGTCGACCCCGCCCGCAGCGCGCTGTTCGTCCAGAGCCAGGTGCCCGAGCACGCCCAGCTGAGCTGGGTGCTGGAGTGCCAGACCGGGTTCGGCGAGGCGAGCCGGATGACGCAGTTCAAGGACAAGGCCGCGAAGCAGGGCACGGATCGCGCCAGCGTCGGCCTGTTCACGTACCCGGTCCTGCAGGCCGCGGACATCCTGCTGTACCAGGCGAACGAGGTCCCCGTCGGCGAGGACCAGCGGCAGCACCTGGAGTTGACGCGCAACCTCGCTCAGCGGTTCAACAACCGCTACGGCAAGACGTTCACCGTGCCGGAGCCGCATATCGTCAAGGACACGGCGAAGATCTACGACCTGCAGGACCCGACCGCGAAGATGAGCAAGTCCTCGTCGACCGGCAACGGCCTCATCGAGCTGCTCGAAGACCCGAAGAAGTCGGCGAAGAAGGTGCGTTCGGCGGTCACCGACACCGGCCGCGAGATCGTCTTCGACGCCGAGAACAAGCCGGGCGTCTCGAACCTGCTGACGATCCTGTCCGCCCTGACCGACCAGCCGGTCGCCGAACTCCAGAACGCCTACGAGGGCAAGGGCTACGGCGACCTGAAGAAGGGCGTCGGCGAGGCGTTCGTCGAGTGGGTCACGCCGGTGCAGGAGCGCGTCCGGTCCTACCTGGACGACGTCGCCGAACTCGACAAGGCCTTGGCGCTCGGTGCGGAACGGGCCAGGGAGGTCGCTTCGGTGACCTTGCGGAACGTCTACGAGAACATCGGGTTCCTTCCCCCGGCAGGCTGATTCGCGCTGCGCGGCCGCGGCCGTGTGGTTAGCGTTTCAAGGTGGCGAAAGATGACGGCGCGAAGCCGGAAGAGGACAAGCTGTTACCGCGCCTGAGGCGGAAGTACGGCTGGCTCGATCACCTCATCCGGGCCAATGACGCCTTCACCGAGCGCTACGGCAACCACTACGCGGCCGCCATCACCTACTTCAGTGTGCTTTCGGTGATCCCGATCTTGATGGTCGCCTTCGCGATCATCAAGATCGTGCTCGCCGGCGACCAGGTGGTGACGAACCAGCTCGTCGACGGCATCAAGAAGTCGGTCCCGGAAGGCCTGAGCGATCTCGTCGGCAGCATCATCAAGGCGGCGCTCGACTCCGGCGGCGGCATCGGGGTGTTCGGTCTGCTGCTCGCCCTCTACTCGGGCATCGGCTGGATGTCGAACCTGCGTGACGCGCTGACCGCCCAGTGGGGGCAGGAAAAGCAGAAGCTTCCGCTGGTTTCGACCACCATCAAGGATCTGCTGTCCCTCGTCGGGCTCGGCCTCGCGCTGGTGGTCTCGTTCGGCCTCACCGCGGCGGGCAGCGGCGTCGGGCGGTTCCTGCTCGAACTGGTCGGCCTCGAGAACCAGGGCTGGGCCGTGTTCCTGCTGAAGGTCGCGACGATCCTGCTCGGCCTCCTCGCGAACACCCTGGTGTTCCTGTGGGTCATCGCGAGGTTGCCTCGTGAGCACGTGGCGCTGCGCAGCGCGGTCAAGGGCGCGATCTTCGCCGCCGTCGGATTCATCGTGCTCCAGCAGGCCGCGACCGTCTACCTCGGCAGCGTCACGAAATCACCGGCGTTCACGCTGTTCGGCCCGGTGATCGGTCTGCTCGTGTTCGCGAACCTCGTGTCGCGGTTCCTGCTGTTCGTCACCGCGTGGACGGCGACGGCGAAGGAGAACCAGCAGACGGTCGTCGAGCCGCCGGCCCCGGTGTTGATCCACCCGAGAGTGACCGTGCAGCAGGGGCCGGGGCTCGGTGCCGTCGGCGGCGCTTTCGCGACCGGTGCCCTGTTGGGCTGGTTCGGCCGCCGGAAGTCCTGACTTACCGGCCGGGCTCCTGCGTGACCGGAGCCGGCTGCGCCTGGGCGGCCTTCTTGGCGCGGACGATGCCCGCGACGAGCAGGACGACACCGAGCACCGGCTGGTAGTCCTCGGCCCACATCAGCAGGATGAACTGGCGGTCGGTGTAGGTCAGCGCGACCGAGCCGAAACCGAGCAGGATGAAATCGGGGACACCCACGGCCGTCCCCCGAACGGCGCGCTGGGTGGAGACCGAAGGTTAGCGGTCTCTGCCGTCGCTGTCCGCCGATTTCGTTTTCCGCGGTCTACTCGCCCGCCATGGCCTTTTTCCGTTGGTGACCGACGACGAACGACGCCACGATGATCAGGAAGACGACCAGCGTGATGATCCAGCCCGTCACGCCGAACGGGTCTTCGGCCGCGGCCGCGGCGCCGCTGTTGGAGGCTCCGTCCCCGTTCGGTGTGACGTTCGCCGGGTCCGCGTTCACGGTCTCCGGTGACCGGTATTCGATACGCCCCACCGATTCGGCCTTGGCCTCGCGCAGCGCGATGCCGTAGTCGAGGAGTTTCGCCGCCTGCTCGACGACCCGCGTCGGGCGCTGTTCGGCGCGAAGCATCACGACCCCGATCCGGTGACCGTTCTGGACCGCGCTGCCCGCGTAGGTGTGGCGCGCGTCGTCGGTGAAACCGGTCTTCCCGCCGGTGAACCCGGGGTAGCTGCCGAGGAGTTTGTTGTCGTTGTAGATCGTGATGAGCGGCTTTCCCGCGGTGGGCGGGATTTCGAAGCTCTTGGTCTTGACCACCTTGGCGAATTCGGGCTTCTTCATCGCGTAGTGGAAGATCAGGCTCATGTCGTAGGCCGAGGTCGACATACCGGGGCCGTCGAGCCCGGACGGCGTCGCGGCCCGGGTGTCCGTGGCGCCGATGCGGGCGGCCAGCGCGTTCATCTTCGCGACGGTCGCGTCCACCCCGCCGAGCACGGTGGAGAGCGCGTGCGCCGCGTCGTTGCCCGAATGCATCAGCAGGCCGTGCAGCAGCTGGTCCACTGTGTACTGACCGCCCGCGGCGATGCCCATGCAGGTGCACTCCTGCTCGGCGTCCTCCTTGGTCGGCACGATGCTCTTGTTCGGCGGGAGCTCGGTGACCACGACCAGCCCGAGCAGCACCTTGATCAGCGACGCCGGCCGCTGACGGGCGTGCGGATCCTTCGCCGCGATGATGTCGCCGTTGTCGAGGTCCTGCAGCACCCACGACGCGGAGGTGTTCCCCTCGGGCGGGTTCAGCGCGCGCTTCGGGAGCACGAGCCCGCATTCGGCCATCCGGTCGCCGCCCACCGGGACCGGCGGGACCGGCAACGGCTCCGGCGCGGCCTCACCGGGACGCGGCTTCTCGGAGGTGTCGATGGGCGGGGGAGGCGTCGTCTTGTTCGCGCACGGCTGCGCCTGGGCTGGTGGCTTCGGGGCGGCTGTGGCCACCGGCGTCACCGCGAGGGCGAGCACACCGGAAACGAGGACCAGGAGCGACCGGGAGATAGCGCTGTGCACCCGAGCAATGTAGCGTCGCCGGGCCCGCTGCATACTCAGGGGCATGCGCATTTCGCGAGGTACTTCGATGTTCCTGCTGGGTTTCGGCGTCTGGTCGTGGATCATCTGGATCACGTTCGCCAAGAACCTCTGGGACAGCGACCGCGCCTGGGCCGCGGACGGCTCGCCCACCGCCTACTTCATCGTGCACGCGGTGCTGACGGTGGTCTCGTTCGTGCTCGGCACCGTCATCGGCGTCATCGGTCTGCGCACGCTTCGTGGCGCCAAGTCACGGGACGCGGAAAAGGCTGACGCCTGATCCGGTTTGTCGTCCTTTTGACGGTGGTGGCCCGCCTTCGGCTCGCTTACGTTCACTCCACCGAATCATGGAGGTGGAATGTCCCGGATCAGACGCCTGCTCGTCCCCGCGCTCGTCGCGGCGGCGGCGGGAAGCGTGTTCGCGGCCCCGTCGGCGAGCGCCGCGCCCGCGCCGCAGTGCGACACCGCGAGCGCGCCGTTCAACTACGTGGTGCTCTACAACCCGCGTACCCCGGAGCGCAAGGTCGACAGCGAGCTGCGCGCCAAGTGCGGCGAGAAGGTCGCGTACTACCCGGAGATCGGGGTCGCCGTGGCGACCTCGCGCAACGCCGACTTCCAGGCGAAGATCGGCGTCTTCCGCGCCTACTCGGGCGGCCGTGACGTCGCGTTCCCGCCGGCGGCCACCGCTCGCGCGACCCGCTCCGCCGTGGTCGACACCAAGGAGAACGAAGAGACCACCAGCGTCGCGGTCGAAGAGGACCTGTCGGCCCAGCAGTGGGACATGCGGGCGATCCAGGCTCCCGAGGCGAACAAGATCTCCGGTGGCAGCAGCTCGGTGACCGTCGGCGTGCTGGACTCGGGCATCGAGCCCACCCACCCCGCGCTGAAGGCGGCCCTCGACCCGAACGTGTCGGCAGGCTGCAACAGCGGCGCGCCCGACACCACGCCCGCCGCCTGGGCGCCCACGAACTCCGACCACGGCACGCACGTCGCCGGCACGATCGCGGGCAAGGACGCGTCGCGCGGCTTCACCGGTGTCGCGCCCGGCGTCAAGCTCGCGTCGGTGAAGGTCGTGAACGACGACGGCCTGATCCTCCCCGAGGCCGCGGTGTGCGGGTTCATGTGGGCGGCGAAGCACCGCTTCCCGGTCACGAACAACAGCTACTACATCGACCCGGGCATGTTCTACTGCGCGAAGGAGCCGGGCGACGCGGCCGCGTTCGAGGCCGTCCGCCGCGCGGTGACCTACTCGACGGGCCGCGGCGTGCTGAACGTCGCCGCCGCCGGCAACAGCGGCTTCGACCCGGACGAGCAGACCACCGACCCGAACCGCCCGCACCCGGTCGACGAGAGCTGCGGCATCCTGCCCAAGGCCATCGACGGCGTCGTCAACGTCTCGGCCATCGGCTACGCGGGCACGAAGTCGTCGTACAGCAACTACGGCGACGACGTTTCGGTCACCGCCCCCGGTGGCGACCGCGCCCAGCTGCCGCCCGCCGGCCAGGGTGTCGGTTGCCCGCTGTCGACGATCTTCAACGGCGGCTACGGCGCCAAGTGCGGTACCTCGATGGCGTCTCCGCACGCCGCCGGTGTCGCCGCGCTGCTGGCTTCCCGCTACCGCCACGCTCCGCCGCGGCTGCTGACCTGGCTGCTGGAGCACCAGGCGGACGAAGTTCCGTGCGGCACCGCGGCGCCGGTCTGTGAAGGCCCGGCGAAGGACAACTCGTACTACGGGCACGGCCGCGTCAACGCCCTGGACGCGGTGAAGTAAAAGGATTTCCGCTTTTCGGAGGCCGGCCCGGGTGTTTCGGGCCGGCCTCCGGTCATGCGGGCCGTCGTACGTCGGCGACGAACCCGAAGCGGTCGCCGCGCCGCGGTGATGTTCCCGAAATCCGGAGTATCGCGTCCTGGCCATCGCGTGAACGTTCCACTTGCGTCGTAGGCAGGGGTTTCACCTTCAATGCGGTGTCGTCTTCGAGATTCCGGAATTTCACCTGGAAAGCGAACTCGGCGACCGTGGTGGTGAAGGAGGTGTCGAACGCCTCGGGGCGGATTCCCTTCATGAGTTCAGCCGAGTGTTTCGGCCAATGCCATTCAGCGGTGACCACGTCCCCTTCTTCCACCGCGCGGCCGAGATGAACGTAGATCGTCAGGCTCGAATGGCCCCGTTCCGTCTCTGACCACCTTGAAGTCGTGGGAACCCGTACTCCGGATCCTGGTGCCGAAGCCGTGGCGTGGACGAAGTCGTACGTGACTTTCCGCTTGTCGCGATTCGTGAGCTTGTTTTGGCTGTAACAAATCGTCGTGAAGGTGAGGTATCGAAGGTGGCGGTCCTTGGCCTCAGCCATCGTCATCTCGCGACGTATCCAGGCGTCGCCGTTTTCCTCGATCGACGTTTCCTGCTTCCAGCGACGAATGCCGACTGGGTCTGTCTTGGGTAAGTCCGGCAAGTAGGAGTGAAGGAGCTGCTCGGTCTGAGTCAAGCGATCTCGCAGCCTCCGGGTCGCGGAGAACGAAATGAGTGCGGCGGTCAAGAACAGAAGAGCGGCCGCAGTCGCGAAGATCGTGCGCAACCAGGCGAGCCCGAGGACTTGGCCGAGCAACCCGATGGTGCCCAACATGGCGACGGCTCCGGCGACCACCCGGAGGTAGCCGTGGCGGTATACGAGGTCTTCGAGGTCCGACAGCAGCGGCAGGAGCCGGCGGGACAGGGTCTTGCGCAGTTCGGTCGTCGTTTCCATGGGATCCCCTCGGATCGACCAGCCGATGACCCATCAGGCTAGCTCGATCACGCGTTCGCCGGGTCTCGGCACTTTCGCCGGATTCGCGATCGGTGCGTTCTCGCTACGTTGTGAACACCTTCGACAGTGGGGAGTTCACGATGTCGGTGTTCGGTCGGTTGGTTCCCGTGGTGGTCGGGCTGGCGATGCTCCCGCTGGTCAGCACGCCCGCGGCGGCGGCTCCGGTGGCGCCTTGCAGCGAGGAACCGCGGGAGCTGCCCATCAACGAGTTCACCGACTACCGCGAAATGGTGCGGGAACTCGGCAGGCTCGAGCGCGTGAGCAAGGGGCGCGTGGCGGTCAAGGAGGTCGGGCGGTCCAACCGCGGCCGGGTGATCCATCAAGCGACCGTCGGGACCGGCCCGAAGGTCTTCGTGGTCTCCAGTGAGATCCACGGGAACGAGAAGACCGGCACCGACGCCCTGCTCCGGATCCTGGACTACCTGGGCACCTCCGAGTCGCGGGACGCCGAGCGGCTGCGGAAGACCATCACCTTCGTCGCGGTGCCGAAACTGAACCCGGACGGCGCCGAACTCGACCGGCGGGGCAACGACCTCTCGTGGGCCGAGGTACAGCGGAAGTTCCCCCAGCTGAAGGACCGGCCGCCCGCCTGGAACTACCTCAGCGACGTCCTCCAGGGCGACGACTACCGGAAGCGGCCCGGGTTCGACGTCAACCGCGACTTCAATCCGGACCTGAACTACGTCCCGCGCGCGGAGGACTTCCCGGGCGCGCCGGATCAACCGGGCTGGTTCATCACGCCCGAGGCGCGGGCTCTGCGGTCTGTGTACGTGGAGCTGACCGCCCGGCGCGGGAAGGTGCCCGACGTCTACGTCGATCTGCACCATCAAGGAGCGTGCGTCCGCCAGGAAGGCAGCAACCGGCTCCTCGACGTCGGCATCGACTACCCGCCGCTGCCGGACAAGTTCTTCGAGCCCGGCCAGAAATACGCGAAGTACCGCGACGTGTACACAAAGGACGAATCGCGGCAGTTGGCGATCAGTGGCTTCAACGGGATGACGTCGCGGGGGTTCGTCGGGGCGCGGTATCCGCATGGCGCGGATCGTGATCTGCCCGGGCAGGCGCGGTGTTCGT
The DNA here is from genome assembly GCF_051373225.1 of Amycolatopsis sp. w19. NCBI lineage: Bacteria > Bacillati > Actinomycetota > Actinomycetes > Pseudonocardiales > Pseudonocardiaceae > Amycolatopsis > Amycolatopsis sp. w19. The sequence goes on from NZ_JBPQFM010000019.1 coordinate 50,549, forward strand.
TCGCGTTGAACGGGACGGGGACGGTGTTGTTCGAGGTGCGCGGGCAGACGCAGACGCTCGGGCAGCAGCACCGGGAGCACTTCACGCGCGCGGTGATGGCGGGGCTGTACAACATGCTGCGGGATGTGAGCACGGGCGCTGTGGACCGCATCGATCCGGAGGCCTTCGACCTGCTTCCCGGCACCGCCGACTCGGCCGCCGCTGCCCGCATCTTGGAGTAGCTCGCCAGTTCGAGGAAGTACATGATGGCCCCCTTCCTGTACCTAGGCGCAAGGAAGGGGGCCTTCATGTACTTCAGGCGGCTGTTGAGAGGTGGATATCGGGTCGAGGCCTGGCCGAGGCTACGTCGTGCGCGGCCGTGAGGTCGGCGAGGACGCCATCTGGGTCGTCTCGCAGGCGGAAGGGCAGAGTTTGCACCACGACCAGGCCCGCCGCCGCATACCGTGTGTTGCGCTCGACGGTTCGCGCATAGTCCGACTTGCGGAAATGAAACTCGAAGGAGTCGATTTCCCAAACGAGACCGACGTCGTCCCACAACGCATCAGGGCGTCCGATGTAGCGTCCTCGCCGGTCGTGGATCGCCGCGTTCCAGTGGCTCGGTGGGACCGGCATGCGCTGGCTGAGAATCCTGGCGCGCGATTCCGCCATGGACCGAAGGTCTACCCAGCTCGTCAGCAGACGTCTAGGTACAGCGCTACCACGGAGAGACCCGCGATCGAGTTCGCGAAGCAGAGCCTTCGGATGGCATCCGCCTTTCTGGACCGCTTCGATCAAGATCGCCTCGACCTGCTCCGCGTCCCCGAACCGCCGCGCCGTATCCGTCGTTGCCCGGATCAGCGGCGCCAGCGGAAAGCCGTGTCGGATGATCGGCGTCGGCAAGTGGATCGTCCGTTCCATCGTCACGAAGCCGGTGCTACGGATCTTCCGGTCGTGCGGGATCAGCAGATGCAGCCCCATGTCCGGTGGCATCGCGGTCGGACGCAGTCCGTGCCGCCGACAGGCTTCGATTCCGGTGAGAACCGCGTCCGCCCCGCCGTGCAGTAGTCCCGCGGTAACGAGCTGCTCGCTCGTGGGTTCGTTGTTGTGCAACAGGATTATGCCGGGCAGCAGGCGTTGCCATGGACCACCGGGCAGGCATCGGGTGTAGATCGTCCGGCTGCTCATTTCGAGGCATTCCAGGTCGGAAGCCCGGATCACGCCGTCGCGACTTCGTTCTTGCAGCAGTTCGGGATGCTGAGCCCATCTCCCCCGTTTGGTCATGTGATCAGCGTGACGGCAGGAACGCCGGCGCCGCCAGAGCCGATTCGCCGGCCTGTGGATAAGTGTTCCGTTGTGGATAACTCAGCTCCAAGTACATGAAGGCCCCCTTCCTTGCGCCTAGCGCAAGGAAGGGGGCCTTCATGTACTTGGTCCAGAAGCGTCAGACGCGCTTGAAGAGCAAAGCGCGCTTAACCTCCTGAATCGCCTTCGTCACCTGGATACCGCGCGGACAGGCGTCGGTGCAGTTGAACGTCGTCCGGCAGCGCCAGACACCCTCGGAGTCGTTCAGGATGTCGAGACGCTCTTCGGCGCCTTCGTCACGCGAGTCGAAGATGAACCGGTGCGCGTTGACGATCGCGGCCGGGCCGAAGTACGAGCCGTCGTTCCAGTACACCGGGCACGAGGACGTGCAGCAGGCGCACAGGATGCACTTGGTCGTGTCGTCGAACCGGTCGCGGTCGGCCTGCGACTGGATCCGCTCGCGCGTGGGCTCGTTCCCGTAGGCGATCAGGTACGGCTTCACGGCCTTGTACGCCTCGAAGAACGGGTCCATGTCGACGTAAAGGTCCTTGAGCGTCGTCAGGCCCTTGATCGGCGCGATGGTGATCGTCGTCTTCTTGCCGTCCTGCGACAGCAGGTCCTTCATCAGGACCTTGCACGCCAGCCGGTTGATGCCGTTGATCTGCATCGCGTCGGAACCACAGACGCCGTGCGCGCACGAGCGCCGGAACGAGAACGTCCCGTCGATGTAGTCCTTCACGTAGAAGAGCAGGTTCAGCAGCCGGTCGGTGCGCTGCGCCGGGACGTCGTAGGACTCCCAGTGCGGCTCGTTGTCGATCTCGGGGTTGAACCGGAGGATCTTCAGCGTGACGGTGATCGGCGTGTGGTCGGAGGACACGGCCTCCGACTTCTCGGGGGTGGCCGTGGTCATCAGTACTTCCGCTCCATCGGTTCGTAGCGGGTGAAGGTCACCGGCTTGTAGTCCAGGCGGACGTCGGCGGTGAGACCGTCGCCCTCCTTGTAGGCCATGGTGTGCCGCATGAAGTTCGTGTCGTCGCGGTTCGGGTAGTCCTCGCGCGCGTGCCCGCCGCGGGATTCCTTGCGCGCCAGGGCGCCGACGACCAGGACCTCGGCGAGTTCGAGCAGGAAGCCCAGCTCGACGGCCTCGAGGACGTCGGTGTTGTACCGCTTCCCCTTGTCCGACACGGTGATCCGGCTGTACCGCTCCTTCAGCGCCTGCACGTCGGTCAGCGCCTGCTTCAGCGTGTCCTCGGTGCGGTACACCGAAGCGTGCGAGTCCATCGTCCGCTGCAGCTCGGTGCGGATGTCGGCGACGCGCTCGTCACCGTGCTCCGAAAGCAGCAGCGCGAGCTGGTCTTCCACCACCTTGGTCGGGTTCTCCGGCAGCTCGATGTGCTCGTGCGCCAGCGCGTACTCGGCGGCCGCGATGCCGGCGCGACGGCCGAACACGTTGATGTCGAGCAGCGAGTTCGTGCCGAGCCGGTTAGAGCCGTGCACGGACACGCACGCGACCTCACCCGCGGCGTACAGGCCGGGGATGACGTTTTCGTTGTCCCGCAACGCCTCGCCGTGGATATTGGTCGGGATGCCGCCCATCACGTAGTGGCAGGTCGGGAACACCGGCACCGGCTCGGTGACCGGGTCGACGCCCAGGTACGTCCGCGAGAACTCCATGATGTCCGGGAGTTTCGCGTTCAGCGTCTCTTCCGGGATGTGCGTGACGTCGAGGACGACGTAGTCCTTGTTCGGCCCGCAACCGCGGCCCTGCAGCACTTCCTGCACCATCGACCGGGCGACGATGTCCCGCGGCGCGAGGTCCTTGATGGTGGGGGCGTAGCGCTCCATGAACCGCTCGCCGTCGGCGTTGCGGAGGATGCCGCCCTCGCCGCGCACGGCCTCGGAGATGAGGATGCCGAGCCCGGCCAGACCTGTCGGGTGGAACTGGAAGAACTCCATGTCCTCCAGCGGCAGGCCCTTGCGGAAGATGATGCCGAGGCCGTCACCGGTGAGGGTGTGCGCGTTCGACGTCGTCTTGAAGATCTTGCCCGCGCCGCCGGTGGCGAACACGATCGACTTCGCCTGGAAGACGTGCAGCTCGCCGGTCGCCAGCTCGTAGGCGACGACGCCGGACGCAGCGGGGTTGCCGTTCTCGTCCGGGGTCAGCACCAGGTCGAGCACGTAGAACTCGTTGAAGAACTCGGTGCCGTGCTTGACGCAGTTTTGATACAGCGTCTGCAGGATCATGTGCCCGGTGCGGTCCGCGGCGTAGCAGGCGCGGCGCACCGCGGCCTTGCCGTGGTCACGGGTGTGCCCGCCGAAGCGGCGCTGGTCGATCTTGCCTTCGGGCGTCCGGTTGAACGGCAGGCCCATCTTCTCGAGGTCGAGGACCGCGTCGATGGCTTCCTTCGCCATGATCTCGGCGGCGTCCTGGTCGACCAGGTAGTCGCCGCCCTTGATCGTGTCGAAGGTGTGCCACTCCCAGTTGTCCTCTTCGACGTTCGCGAGCGCGGCGCACATGCCGCCCTGCGCGGCGCCGGTGTGCGAACGCGTCGGGTAGAGCTTGGTGAGGACCGCGGTGCGGGCACGCTGGCCGGATTCGATGGCCGCGCGCATGCCGGCGCCACCGGCGCCGACGATCACCACGTCGTACTTGTGGAACTGCATGAGGACTCCGCTTTGAACGTGTGGTGGGGCGTCAGTTGGCCGAGATGCCGGGATCGAAGGTGAAGATCACCATCGTGCCGACGGCGAGGATCAGCACCATCGAGACGTAGAGCACGATCTTCAGCCAGAACCGGGTGCTGTCCTTGCGGGCGTAGTCGTCGATGATCGTCCGCAGGCCGTTGCCGCCGTGGATCTCGGCGAGCCACAGCATCGACAGGTCCCAGAACTGCCAGAACGGCGAGGCCCAGCGGCCGGCGACGAAGCCCCAGTTGATGCGGTGCACACCGCCGTCGAGGATGTTCATGATGAACAGGTGGCCGAGCACCAGCACGATCAGGGCGAGGCCCGAGATGCGCATGAACAGCCAGCTGTAGAGCTCGAAGTTGCTGCGGCGGGCGGCGGGGCGCTTCGGCGAGCGCGGCTTGTCGAGGGTGAGGACTTCGGATGCCATGGTCAGTTACCCCCGAAGAGCGTCTCGACGGTGCGCTTCATCATGAAGAACGCGCCCGGAATCATCACCACGACCCAGATGGCCAGGATGGTCCAGAGCATCGGCTTCTGGAACTTCGGTCCCTTCTCCCAGAAGTCGACCAGCATGACCCGGATGCCGTTGAGCGCGTGGAACAGCACCGCGCCGACCAGGCCGACCTCGAGGAGGTTGACCAGCGGGGTCTTGTAGGTCTCGATGACCTCGTTGTACGTGTCGGGTGACACGCGCACGAGCGCGGTGTCGAGCACGTGCACGAAGAGGAAGAAGAATGTCAGCACGCCGGTGATGCGGTGCAGCACCCAGGACCACATGCCGGGGTCGCCCCGGTAGAAGGTCCCTTGCCGGCGTGAGGCACCCGCCCGATCGCTTGCGGTCGCCTCTGCGGCGGCGCTAGCCGTGGTGGACATCGGTGAACGGCCTCCAACGTCATGGCTTGGGCCCGCTGACCGCTGGTTCCGCGCCTGCCGCCGGGACGTCCACCTGGGGACGGCTCCGGCGACGGTGCCGAGATCATGGTCATCGAGCGTGGATGAAAAGGATGCTAGACCCGCACCTCACGGTGGGCTCACCTCCGGGTTCCTCTGTGTGATGGACCAGACATCGGGACCGTCGCACTATCGAGTGACGCGGGCCGGTAACTCACCGGTTCGTCCACTGTGGACGCGCGGGCGGTCCCGACGGAGCGCCTGAACGGTGCGTGACGATCTTCGGCGTGTCACGCGGTCCGAAGGCCGCGAGCTGCCTGCGATTACTCCATTCCGATCACTGTGAGTACTCCGTTCGTCGCGCTCGCGACTCATGAGTAAACGTTTGTGTTACGTAGCGTGCCTTTCCTATGGCAGCAAAGCGGCCGTTAGGTACCGTTCCTCGGTCGAACCCGGCAGTGTCGCCGGGTCGCTTTCTTCGGACCATCCGCTGGATCAGCGGGGAGGGAGACACACGTTGCGTCGCATGCGTGGAACCGCGCTGGCCGCCGCCGCCATGGCCGGTGCACTGGTACTGGCCGGGTGCGCGAAGGATTCGGGTGCGGGGAACAACAACAACGCGAGCACGGGGGACCAGTCCGCCAGCTGCGTGACGGCGCCGAAGCCGCCCGCCGCGCCGGCCGCGTCGAGCAGCTCCGCGCAGTCGGGTGAGAAGGTCGACGGCAGCAAGCTCAAGGTCGCGCTGGCCTTCGACGTCGGCGGCCGTGGCGACGCGTCGTTCAACGACTCCGCCGCCGCCGGTACCGACAAGGCGAAGAGCGAGCTCGGCGTCACCTCGGTGACCGAAAGCACCGCCGCCGCGACCGAGGACGAGGCCGCGAAGTCGCAGCGTCTCGACCAGCTCGCTTCGCAGGGCTTCAGCCCGGTCATCGCGGTCGGCTTCGCCTACGCCAAGGCCGTCGGCGCCATCGCGCCGAAGTACCCGAACACCCAGTTCGCGATCGTCGACGACGACTCCGTCAAGGCGCCGAACGTCACCCCGCTGGTGTTCGCCGAGGAGCAGGGCTCGTTCCTGGCCGGTGTCGCCGCCGCCTACAAGTCCAAGAAGTGCCACGTGGGCTTCGTCGGTGGCGTGAACACGCCGCTGATCCAGAAGTTCGAGGCCGGCTTCCTCCAGGGTGTGAAGGCCGCGTCGAGCAAGGCCAAGATCGAGGACGAGTACCTCACCCCGGCCGGTGACTTCTCCGGGTTCCAGGACCCGGCGAAGGGCAACGTGAAGGCCGCCGCCCAGATCGCCAAGGGCGCGGACGTCGTCTACCACGCCGCCGGTGCCTCCGGTAAGGGCGTTTTCGAGGCGGCCAAGTCCAACAACGCCATGGCCATCGGCGTCGACTCCGACCAGTACAACCAGAAGACGGTCGAGGCGTCGAAGGACGTCATCATCACCTCGATGCTCAAGCGCGTCGACGTGGCGGTGTTCGACTACCTGCGCGCGCTGGCGAAGGGCGACCTGACGTCGCTGCCGAAGCGGTTCGACCTCAAGGTCGACGGCATCGGCTACGCCACCTCCGGCGGCAAGGTCGACGACATCAAGGACGTCCTCGACGGCTACAAGGCGCAGATCGTCTCCGGGGCGATCACCGTCTCGGACAAGCCGCAGAAGTAAGGTTCGTCTGGCAGCGGGGCTCGGGAGGGTAACCCCTTCCGAGCCCCCACCTGTTTACCCCCAGAACTGGATGGCTTTTTCATGAGCGCTCCCCAGGCCGAGGTCACCGACGCCCCCGACCGGGGTGAACCGGCCGTGCAGCTGACCGGGATCACGAAGCGATTCCCCGGTGTCGTGGCCAACTCCGACGTCAACCTCACCGTCACCAAGGGCGAGGTGCACGCAGTCTGCGGCGAGAACGGCGCGGGCAAATCGACCCTGATGAAGATCCTCTACGGCATGCAGCAGCCGGACGAGGGCGACATCGCGATCAACGGTCAGCCGGTGAAACTGCGCAACCCGCAGGACGCCATCAAGACCGGGATCGGGATGGTCCACCAGCACTTCATGCTGGCCGACAACCTGACCGTCGGGGAAAACGTCTTCCTCGGCGCGGAGAACCTGCACGGCATCGGCCGCGCGGCGAGGGCGAAGCTGGCGGAACTCGCCGGCCGCGTCGGCCTGCGCGCCCGCCCGGACGCGCTGCTGGAAGAGCTCGGCGTCGCCGACCGCCAGCGCGTGGAGATCGTCAAGGTGCTCTACCGCGGCGCGCGGATCATCATCCTCGACGAGCCCACCGCGGTGCTCGTGCCGCAGGAGGTCGACGCGCTGTTCGAGACCGTCCGCGCCATGCAGAAGGACGGCTTCACCTTCATCTTCATCTCGCACAAGCTCGACGAGGTGCGCGCGATCGCCGACACGGTCACCGTGATCCGCCGCGGCACCACCGTCGGCACGGCGGATCCGAAGACGATCACCTCACGCCAGCTGGCCGAGATGATGGTCGGCACGGAGCTGCCCAGCCCGGAGACCCGCGAGTCCACCGTCACCGACCGGGACGTCCTCCGCCTGGACGACGTGTGCCTGAGCGTCGAGGGTTCCGAGCGGAACGTGCTCGACCACATCTCCTTCACCGTGCACGCGGGTGAGGTGCTCGGGATCGCCGGCGTCGAGGGCAACGGCCAGACAGAACTCGTCGAGACGATCATGGGCATGCGCAAGGGCGGCGGCCGGATCGAACTGACCGAGGCCGACGGCAAGGTCGTCGAACTGCACAAACTGGGGACACTCGCCCGCCGCGAGGCCGGCATCGGCTACATCGCCGAAGACCGCACGCGGCACAGCCTCCTGCTCACGCAACCCTTGTGGGTCAACCGGATCCTCGGTTACCAGACGCGCAAGCCGGTCGCGAAAGGACAGTTGCTCGACATCGACGGCGCGCGGGAGGACACCCGCCGCATCGTCGAGGAGTACGACGTCCGCACACCGGGTATCGACGTCCCCGCCGCCGCGCTTTCGGGTGGTAACCAGCAGAAGCTGATCGTCGGGCGCGAACTTTCCGGCAACCCCGTCCTGCTGATCGCGTCGCATCCGACGCGCGGTGTCGACGTCGGCGCGCAGGCGCTGATCTGGGAACAGATCCGCCAGGCGCGTGCCGCCGGGCTGGCCGTCCTGCTGGTTTCGGCCGACCTCGACGAGCTGATCGGGCTTTCCGACACCATTCAGGTCATGCTTCGCGGACGGCTGGTCGGCGAGGCCGACCCCGCGACCGTGACCCCGCAGCAACTGGGCTCCGCGATGACGGGTGCTTCCGAAGACTCCGAAGAGGACGGTGCGGCGTGAGTTCCTGGCGTACGAGGCTGCTGCCGCCTCTGCTCGCGATCGTTTTCGCGGTCATCCTGACGGCCATCGCGCTGATCATCTCGGGGGCGGATCCGCTCCAGGCCTACGGCACGATGATCGGCCAGCTCTTCAAGGGCTCGACGGCCGTCGACACGGTGAACCTCGCGACGGTCTACTACCTGTCCGGGCTCGCGGTGGCCATCGGCTTCCAGATGAACCTCTTCAACATCGGTGTCGAGGGCCAGTACCGGTTCGCCGCCATCGTCACCGCCATCATCGGCGGGGCGCTGCAGCTGCCGCCGGTGATCCACGTGATCGCGATCCTCATCGTCGCGGTGGCCAGCGGCATGCTCTACGCGGCGATTCCCGCCGTGCTGAAGGTGACCCGCGGGGTTTCCGAGGTCATCTCGACGATCATGCTGAACGCGATCGTCGGCGGCATCGTGGCGTTCCTGGTCAACGCGGACCAGTTCGGCGTGCAGACCGGCAACAACATCGCCACCCGCGAGATCGCCGAGACCGGCCGGATCCCCGGTATCCCGATCGGGTCCGGCGAGCTGTTCGGCTTCGTGATCATCGCGGCGCTGATCGGCGCGGCCTACTGGTTCATGCTCAACCGGACCCGGTTCGGTTTCGAGCTCAAGGCCTCCGGCGAATCGACGACGGCCGCCGCGGCGGGTGGCGTCAACGCCAAGAAGATGACGCTGATCGCGATGCTGCTTTCCGGTGGTGTGGCCGGTCTGGTCGCGATGCCGGAACTGCTCGGCCGCGACTTCAGCTACGGCATCACCTCGACCCAGATGTACGGCTTCACCGGCATCGCGGTCGCCCTGCTCGGGCGTAATCACCCGGCCGGGATCGCGCTGGGCGCCCTGCTGTGGGCGTTCCTCGACCGGTCCGCCGTTTCGCTCGAGCAGATCAACGTGTCCAAAGAGATCGCCACGATCATGCAGGGCGTGATCGTGCTGTCGGTCGTCATCGCGTACGAGATCGTGCGCCGCGCCGACCTGGCCGCCGAACAGCGTCGCGTCGGTCGCGCGCTGGCGGGTAAGGGTTCCAGCGTTTCCGAAGGGGGTGCGGTGTGAGCACGGATGTTCTGTCGTCCAACACGGGCGGGACCACCATGCCGGTGAAGCCGCCGAAGCGGCGTATCCCGGGCTGGCTCAAAGGCGCCATCTGGGGTCTGCTGGCGGTCGGTGTGCTCGCGATCGCGTCGTACGCCACCGGCGTCAACACGCTGACCTCCACCAACACCGCGCACACCGCGTTGCGGCTGGCGCTGCCGATCCTGCTGTGCGCGCTCGGCGGTCTCTGGGCCGAACGCGCGGGCGTGATCAACATCGGCCTCGAAGGCATGATGATCCTCGGCACCTGGGGTGCCGCGTGGGGCGCGTACCACGGCGGGGTCTGGGCCGGGCTGATCTCGGCGGTCGTGTTCGGCGCGCTCGGCGGTCTGCTGCACGCCGTCGCGACGGTGACCTTCAACGTCAACCACATCGTCTCCGGTGTGGCGATCAACCTGCTGGGTCTCGGTGTCGCGAAGTACCTGGCGAACCTGGTGTTCACCCCGCTTTCGGGTAACCCGCGCCAGTCGCCGCCGGTGCCGAAGTTCGACACGTACTCGGCGACGTTCCTCTCGGACTGGTTGTCGGATCTGGAAAAGATGCAGCGCGTCTTCATCTCCGACCTCGCCGGCATCCTCAACGGCCTGATCACCGAGGTCGCGCCGCTGACGATGATCGCGATCGCGCTGGTGCCGATCAGCTACTTCGTGCTGTGGCGCACGCGGTTCGGCCTGCGGCTGCGGTCCTGTGGTGAGAACCCGGTGGCGGCGGAATCCCTCGGCGTCAACGTCTACCTGCACAAGTACGTCGCGATGATCATCTCCGGCGGGCTCGCCGGAATGGGTGGCGCGTCGCTGGTGCTGCTCGCGGGTGGCGCGGACTACCTGGAGAACCAGACCAACAACCGCGGGTACATCGGCCTCGCGGCGATGATCTTCGGCAACTGGCGGCCGGGCGGCCTGCTCGGCGGCGCGGCACTGTTCGGCTACGCGGACGGTCTCCAGCTCGCCGGCGGCGGCACCGCGGTGCTCGCGCTGCTGTACGGCGCGGTGATCCTCCTGGCCGTGATCGTGGCGGTGCAGTTGTTCCGGCGTCAGTGGATCGCCGCCGGACTCGGTGTCGTCGGCGCCGGCCTGCTGTACGCGATCTACTGGACCAACGACGACCTGCCCAGCGACCTCATCCCGTACACGGCGCACTTCGTGACGCTGATCGTGCTGGCGGTGGCTTCGCAGCGGCTGCGGCCGCCGAAGGCCGACGGCGCGCTGTACCGACGAGGTGAGGACTGACATGGCGGAGTACGACTGGGAAGCCTTGCGGGCTCAGGCCATCGAGGCGGCGAAGTCGGCGTACGCGCCGTACTCGGGCCTGCACGTCGGTGTCGCGGCCGTGGTGGACGACGGCCGGATCGTCGTCGGCTGCAACGTCGAGAACGCTTCGTACGGCTTGGGCATGTGCGCGGAATGCACGATGGCGGGGCAGCTGCGGCTGACCGGTGGCGGCAAGCTCGTCGCCGTCGCGTGCCGCAGCGGTGAAGGCGCGCTGCTGATGCCGTGCGGGCGCTGCCGCCAGATCCTGTTCGAGCACGGTGGTTCCGACTGCCTGGTGGACACCCCGAGCGGCATCCTGCCGATGTCGGCGGTGCTGCCGGACGCCTTCGGCCCGGACGACCTGCCGTGAGCGCTTTCGCCGCCGTCGACGTCATCCGCGCGAAGCGGGACGGCGGACGGCTGTCCGACGAGCAGATCGACTGGACGATCGACGCGTACACGCGCGGCGACATCGCCGAGGAACAGATGGCCGCGCTCGCGATGGCCATCTTCCTGCGGGGGATGGACTCCGGCGAGATCGCGCGCTGGACCGGCGCGATGATCTCGTCGGGGGAGCGGCTGGATCTGAAGGTCAGCCGTCCGACGATCGACAAGCACTCGACCGGCGGGGTCGGCGACAAGATCACGCTGCCGCTGGCGCCGCTCGTCGCGGCCTGTGGCGCGGCCGTGCCGCAGCTGTCCGGGCGCGGGCTCGGGCACACCGGCGGGACGCTGGACAAACTGGAGTCGATTCCGGGCTGGCGTGCCTCTTTGTCGACATCGGAGATCATCCGGCAGCTCGACGAGGTCGGCGCGGTGGTCTGCGCGGCCACTGAAGGGTTGGCGCCCGCGGACAAGAAGCTGTACGCGCTGCGCGACGTGACGTCGACGGTGGAGTCGATCCCGCTGATCGCGAGCTCGATCATGAGCAAGAAGATCGCCGAGGGCTCGGCCGGGCTGGTGCTCGACGTGAAGACGGGTTCGGGCGCGTTCATGAAGACGCTTCCGCAGGCCCGCGAACTCGCGCGGACGCTGGTGGAGATCGGGACCGCGCACGGCGTCGCGACGACGGCGCTGATCACGGACATGAACGTGCCGTTGGGGCACGCCGTCGGCAACGCGATCGAGGTCGCGGAGTCGGTCGAGGTACTGCGCGGCGGCGGTCCTTCCGACGTCGTCGAGCTGACCGTGGCGTTGGCGCGGGAGATGCTGGCGCTGGCCGGGTTGTCCGATGTGGACCCGGCGGCGGTGTTGGCTTCGGGCCGGGCTTACGAGACGTGGTGCCGGATGATCGCCGCTCAGGGCGGGGATCCGGAGGCTGCTTTGCCGCGGCCTCGTTATGTGCACGTGGTTCCGGCGCCCGCCGATGGTGTCCTGGCGTCTCTGGACGCGTACGCGGTCGGGGTCGCCGCTTGGCGGCTCGGGGCCGGGCGGGCGCGCAAGGAGGACCCGGTGCAGGCCGCGGCCGGCGTCCTATGCCTGGCGAAGCCGGGCGACAAGGTCGCGACCGGGCAGCCGCTGCTGGAGCTGCACACCGATACGCCGGAGGCTGTTCCTTCGGCTCTCGCTGCGCTCGAAGACGCCTACGCCGTCTCCTCGGAGGCTCCGGCCTCCGCTCCGCTCGTCCTGGAAACCGTGCGCCCCTGACCTGCGTTTCGCGGGCTAAACGCGATCCGATGGTCGCCCTGCTCGCGGCCCCTGTGTCCTGAAGGCCCCCTTTGAGACGTTGAACGTCCTAAAGGGGGCCTTCGCGATCTGTCGGCGCCCTGCGCCCCGCGTTTCGTCCTCTGGATGCGGTACTTGCGCGTGCAACTACCGCATCCAGAGGACGAAACGCGGGGGCCGCCGGATCGCGATTAGCCCGCGAAACGCAGGTCGGCGCGGGGCGGGTGTCCCCAATGTGGCGTTGGGGACGCTGAGCGCCTCCAATGTCACATTGGGGACATCGGGCCCGGCCCGGCCGACGCCGGGCCCCGGGACGTGCACCGCATTTAGAGGACGAAACGCGCGACCGCCGGATCGCGTTTAGCCCGCTAAACGCAGGTCGTGGCCGTAGAAGCGTGAAGGCCCCCTTCCCTCGGCTGAGCCGTGGGAAGGGGGCCTTCACGCGTTAAGAGAGGGCGTCAGTCCGAGGTCTCGTCGCCGCCGTCGGCCTTCGCCTTGGCGTCGGCTGCCTTGGGCGCCCGGCCGTTGCGCGAGCTGCGGCGCGGCTGACGCGGGGCGGGCGGCGGCGGGGAGATCTGCTGCACGGCCGGGCCGCCGCCGAGCATCAGCTCCGCGAAGGTCGCCATGGCCTCGTCCAGCTGGCCGCCGATGCGGCGCACGGACTCGTCGTTGCTCTTGCGCACCAGCGAGTCGACCGAGTCGGTGTCCGGCTGCTTCTGCAGCGTGCTCTCGACCTTCGACAGACCGGAGCGGATCGAGCCATCGAGGTCGCCGAGGCGCCCGGTGAAGCCGTCCTCGACCTTGTCGAGCCGCTCCGCCAGGTCGTCGAGCCGCGAGGTGACCTTCTCGAGCCGGTCGCCGAGGCCGTCGAGGCGCTCCGAAGCGTCGATCATCTCGCCGGTCTCGGTCAGCGCGGTCTTCAGCGCCTCGGTGTTCGCGGTGAGGCTTTCCTTGGTGGCCTTGTCGAGGTTCTCGACGCGGGTGCGCAGCTCGCGGTCGACGGTGTCGACGCGGTCCCGCAGGGTGGACTCGGCCTGCTCGACGCGCTCGCGCACCGGCCCGATCACCGACTGCGGCAGCGCGTCGGTCTTCACGTCCTGCTTGTCGAGGTGCGCGCCGAGCTCGTCGAGACGGCGGTGGATGTTCTGGAGTTTGTCCTCGAGCCCGTCCATCCGGCCCCCGACGCCTTCCAGACGCGCGGCCATGCCGTCGAGGCGGCCGTCGAGCTGAGCGAACGGCTTGGCCAGCTTGTCGACGATGCTTTCGACGGCGCGGGTCAGCGCGGCGATCGCGGTGTCCTGCGCTTCGAGCCGCGACATGGTCTCGTCGAGCCGCTCGGCGAGCACGCTGGTCTCGGTGCGGTCGGGCATCTCGGAGAGCCGCTTGCGCACCGCGCCGAGCGAGTCGACGGGGGCCAGACGTGCGTAGATGTCGTCGAGCGCGTCGAAGATCTGCTGCTGTTCGCTCTCACGCACTTCGGCCGCGCGCACCAGCATGTTGCGCATCCGGTCGAAGGACGGGGCTGCAATGTGGTTGTCAGTGGTCACTGCGGTGTCCTTCGTGGGCGGGGAAATGGGAGGGACGTGACGTGAAGCTTATCCATTGCGAAATTGCTCTGCGTATGGCCCCCGGGTATCGGACAATGCCGAGCTCTGCCCTGATGGCCGATTCAGCCGGTGATCCACAAAGCCGAGGGTTAAGTCAAGCATGAGACTTACAGCCATGTAGGGGAATGACAGGCTGGTTACCGTTACGTATGTCCTCTGAAAGCAGCAGATCCCGCATCCCGGAGGCGGTACTGGCCCGCGCTCCCAAGGTTCTCCTCCACGACCACCTGGACGGCGGATTGCGTCCCGCCACCGTCGCCGAACTCGCCGAACAGACCGGCTACGAGGCCTTGCCGGCCACCGATCCCGTGGAACTCGGCCGCTGGTTCCGCGACGCCGCCGATTCCGGCTCGCTCGTCTCGTACCTTGAGACGTTCGCGCATACCTGCGGCGTCATGCAGACCGAGGAAGCGCTGGTCAGAGTGGCCGCCGAGGCGGTGGAAGACCTCGCGGCGGACGGCGTCGTCTACGCCGAGGTGCGTTATGCCCCCGAACTCTTCGTCGAACGCGGACTGTCACTCGATGCGGTGGTCGAGGCCGTTCAGGCCGGGTTCGCCGAAGGTGAACGGAGAGTGGCGGCCGACGGCGGCCGGATTCGTGTCGGGACGTTGCTCTGCGCGATGCGCCAGCACGCCAGGGCGCTGGAGATCGCCGGGCTGGCCGTCCGCTACCGCGACGCCGGCGTGGTCGGGTTCGACATCGCCGGACCGGAAGACGGATTCCCGCCTACCAGAAATCTCGACGCATTCGAGTTTCTGCGGACGAATAATGCGCATTTCACCATTCATGCCGGGGAGGCGTTCGGGCTCGCGTCCATTTGGGAGGCGATTCAGCATTGCGGCGCGGAGCGGCTGGGCCACGGCGTGCGCATCGTCGACGACATCAAGACCGACAGTGACGGCACGGTCCATTTGGGACGGTTGGCCGCCTACGTCCGCGACCGGCGGATCCCGCTCGAGATCTGCCCCACGTCCAATGTCCAGACGGGAGCGGCGCGCTCGATCGGCGAGCATCCCATCGGCCTGCTCGCCAGGCTGCGGTTCCGGGTCACCGTCAACACCGACAACCGGCTGATGAGCGGCTGCTCGATGACCAGCGAATTCGCGGCCCTGAGCGAGGCGTTCGGCTTCGGGCCGGCCGATCTCGAGTGGTTCACGATCAATGCGATGAAATCCGCCTTCCTCGATTTCGACCAGCGGCTCGACATCATCAACACGGTCATCAAGCCCGGGTACGCGGCCTTGCGTTAGTTAGCAGTGGCAACTATCGTTCACTATGTAGGAGTTCAATCTCAAATAGTGGAACGGTGGCGAAGATGGCGCAGGTCGTGGACGTGGGGATCGGCGGCAAACGACGCTGGCTCATCCTCGCGCTCGGCCTCGCCGCGCAGACCGCGAGCTGCTCGTTCCTCTACGGGCTCCCGTTCCTGGTGCCGTCGATGCAGCGTGCGGAGGGTCTCACGCTCGCCGAAGCGGGAACCGTGGTCGCGGCGCCGAGTCTTGGCCTGCTGTTCACCTTGATCCTGTGGGGCGCGGCCGCGGACCGTTACGGAGAGCGTTTGGTAATGGCCATCGGGCTCGGCGTCTCGGGGTTACTCCTCGTGTACGCGGCCGTCGGTGACCACTCGCTCGGGATCCTCTTTGGGGTGTTCTTGCTCGCCGGCGCGAGCACCGCGTCAGTGAACGCCGCGAGCGGCCGGGCCGTCCTGGGCTGGTTCGGCCCGGCCGAACGCGGCTTCGCGATGGGCATCCGCCAGATGGCCCAGCCGCTCGGGGTGGGCGTCGCCGCCTTCGGCCTCCCGCCGCTCGCGGACCGCTGGGGTTTCCAGGTCTCGCTCCTGCTGCCCGCGCTGACCGCGATCGGCGTCGCGCTCCTGGTCGCCTGGCTCCTGATCGACCCGCCGCGTCCGGAATCCGGGACGGCGGGGGAGAAACCGCCGTCGCCGTACCGGAGGCCGGCGTTGTGGCGGGTCCACGGCGCGAGCGCGCTGCTCGTCGTCCCGCAGTTCACGGTCTCCGCGTTCACCCCCGTGTACCTGGTGACCATGCACGACTGGACGGCGGCGTCCGCGGGCTGGTTCGTCGGCGCCGTCCAGGTCCTCGGCGCGTTGGGCAGGCTGGTGTCGGGCTACTGGTCCGACCGCGTCGGGAGCAGGCTGCGGCCGATGCGGCAGCTGGCGATCGCGAGCGGCGCGGTGATGCTGCTGGTCGCGCTCGGGGACGCGACGTGGCCGTGGCTGGTGCTGCTGGCGCTCGTCCTGGCCGCGGTGATCACCGTGTCCGACAACGGGCTCGGGTTCACCGCGTCGGCGGAGATGGCCGGGCTCGCCTGGGCGGGGCGGGCGATGGGTACGCAGAACACCGGCCAGAACATCGCCGCCGCCCTGACCCCTCCGATGCTGGGCCTGGTCATCGGCGATTCGCGGTACGCGCTGGCGTTCTGCGTGGCCGCGATCTTCCCCGCACTGGCCGTGGCCCTGGTGCCCGTCAAAGACGAAAAGGGCCCCTCAGGACGAACCTGAGGGGCCCTTCAAGGTGACCGGCAGACCGTCTCTCGGAAGCGCGCCAGCGCGACGAGAGACTTCACCTCGCGCGCCCTCTTTCGGGCCGAAGGCCCACGAAAACGCGATGAAGGGGCGCCTTCCCGATCAACGTGACGTTGATCGGGAACGACGCCCCCTTCGGCGCGCTTTTCGTCAGCGCGCGAGCTACAACACCGTGAGCCGGTTCTCGAAGGTCTCGACGAGCTTGCGCCACTCGGACTGCTCGGCGTCGAACGGAGCGCTCGGTTCCAGACGCGACGGGTCCGGCCGCAGCACGAACGACACCAGCCAGCCGAGGCTTTCGTTGGCGGCCAGCGCGGTTTCGACGCTGTCGTCTTCGGCCCACTCGGCGGCGTCGGTGATCAGCTCGACGGCCAGCTCCAGCTGGGTCGGGTCGATCGACTCCGGGCCTTCGGCGATGTCGTCGGCGATCCCGTTGAGCACGTAGGTGTTCTCGATGTCGACCTCGATCTCGAGCTCGCCCGCGGTGGCCTTCGTGGTCACCTCGTCCCAAGTGGACACTTGGGCGAGGTCGTTGCCCGCCAGCTCCTTGCCGTCCGCGATCGCGCGGATGAGGGCCTTCTCGGAGGTGAAGACGTCGATCTCGCCTTCGCTCCCGAGGAAGATCGGCTTGTCGTCGAGGTAGCAGCGCAGCGTGTAGTACTCGGCGCCGGAGGTGATGATCTTGATCGGGTCGATGCCGACCTCGCCCCAGAAGCCGACGGGCTCGTCGTCTTCCTCGTCTTCGTCGTCCTCGTCCACGAGATCCGCGTCGACGGCGGCCGCTTCGGCCTCGGCGGACTCCGCGAGGAAGGTCGCGAGCTCCTCCGCCGTCTGCTCCAGCACCTTCTCGTCGACGTCGGGGACGGTCACCAGGCCGTCGATCGCGTCGAGGACGGTGTCCCACTTCTCGGAGACCGCCTGCGACAGGTCCGCCCAGAGGCGCTCGCCGTCGCGGCCGGAGAAGGGCAGCGTGCCCTGGTCCAGCAGCGAGAAGCTCTCGTGCGCGTCGAGGACTTCGTGGACCTCGTCCAGCTCGCACACGTCCGCGAGCGAACGCACGATGCCGATGATCTCGGCCAGCTCGCCGAGCGTCCACTGGTCCGGCTTCTCGGCCACCAGCTCGGGGACGCCCACCAGGTCGTAGGTGTGGTCGTCGTCCGGGATGAGCTCGGGCACGTTCAGCGCCGGGACGACCTCCCACGCGGGGTGGTCGAGCAGGTCGTGCTGCTCGGAGGTCCGCACGAAGGCGGCGAGATGCGCGGCGTCCGGGAAGGCGTACAGGTCTTCCTCGTCGCCGAGGAAGGCTTCCCATTCCTCGCCGTCTTCCCGCCAGCGCGGCGCCCAGAGGGTGACGACGTCACCCTGTGGCAGGCCGAGTTCGATCGGGATGATGTCCTGTGCCATTCCTTTAGCCCTCTCGGATTACCGCCTGTGTGCGCGGCCGGGTGATGGTGCCCGGAAGGTGCGCGGTACCGCGAAGCCTACGGGTTTCCGCCGATGGGCGCGATCACCCCTGGGCAAGAAGCGACCAACGGATGGCACGATAGGTCCTCTGATGACACTTACAGACCTCCTGCCTGCGGATCCCGACCCCGACTCGCTGTTCGAAGCCTTCTCCACCTGGACGGCCGAGCGCGGGTTGGAGCTGTACCCCGCGCAGGAAGAGGCCATCATCGAGGTGGTCTCCGGCGCGAACCTGATCCTGTCGACGCCGACGGGCTCGGGTAAGAGCCTCGTCGCCGTCGGGGCGCACTTCACCGCGCTCGCACACGGCCGCCGCAGCTACTACACGGCACCCATCAAGGCGCTCGTCTCGGAGAAGTTCTTCCAGCTCATCGAGATCTTCGGCGCGGACAACGTCGGCATGATGACCGGCGACTCGGCGGTCAACGCCGACGCGCCGATCATCTGCTGCACGGCGGAAATCCTGGCGAACATGGCGTTGCGCTTCGGTGCCGACGCGCCGGTCGGCCAGGTCGTCGCGGACGAGTTCCACTTCTATTCGGAGCCGGATCGCGGCTGGGCCTGGCAGGTGCCGCTGCTGGAACTGCCGAACGCGCAGTTCGTGCTGATGTCGGCCACGCTGGGCGACGTCTCGTTCTTCGAAAAAGATCTCACCCGCCGGACCGGCCGTCCGACCGCGGTGGTCACCTCGGCGCAGCGGCCGGTGCCGCTGACCTTCCGTTACGCGCTGACGCCGTTGCACGAGACGATGTCCGAGCTGCTCAACGGCGGGCAGTCGCCGGTCTACGTCGTGCACTTCTCGCAGGCCGCGGCGATCGAACGCGCGCAGACGCTGATGAGCATCAACGTCACTTCGAAGGCGGAGAAGGAGGCCATCGCCGACATGCTCGGCGATTTCCGCTTCTCGGCCGGGTTCGGGAAGACGCTGTCGCGGCTGGTCCGGCACGGTATCGGCGTGCACCACGCCGGCATGCTGCCGAAGTACCGGCGCCTCGTCGAGCAGCTCGCGCAGGCGGGGCTGCTGAAGGTGATCTGCGGGACCGACACGCTCGGCGTCGGCATCAACGTACCAATCCGCACGGTGGTCTTTTCAGCGCTGACGAAGTACGACGGTGTGCGGCAACGGCATCTCAAGGCGCGCGAGTTCCATCAGATCGCCGGCCGCGCGGGCCGCGCCGGATACGACACCGACGGCTACGTCGTCGTGCAGGCGCCGGACCACGTCGTCGAAAACGCCAAGGCGCTGGAGAAGGCGGGCGACGATCCCAAGAAGAAAAAGAAGATCGTCCGCAAGAAGGCGCCCGAAGGGTTCGTCAACTGGACGGAGAGCACCTTCGACCGGCTGATCGCGGCCGAGCCGGAGCCGCTGACGTCGAGCTTCCACGTCAGCCACTCGATGCTGCTGAACGTGATCTCCCGGCCGGGCAACGCGTTCGACTCGATGCGGCATCTGCTGGAGGACAACCACTCCGACCGTCCCGCCCAGCGGAAACTGATCCTGCGCGCGATCGCGATCTACCGCGCGCTGCTCGCGGCCGGTGTCGTGGAACGGCTCGATGAACCCGACGAGCAGGGCCGCATCGTCCGGCTGACCGTGGACCTGCAGTTCGATTTCGCGCTGAACCAGCCGCTTTCGCCGTTCGCGCTCGCCGCGATCGAACTCCTCGACGTCGAGTCGCCGTCCTATCCGCTCGACGTGGTGTCCATTGTGGAATCCACTGTGGACAATCCGCGTCCGGTGCTGTCGCAGCAGCAGTTCAAGGCGCGCGGTGAGGCCGTGCAGGCGATGAAGGCCGAAGGCATCGAGTACGACGAGCGGATGGAGCTGCTCGAAAACGTCACGTACCCGAAGCCGCTGGAGGGACTGCTGGAGGCGGCGTATTCCCGCTACCGGCAAGGGCATCCGTGGGTCGAGGACTACGAGCTCAAGCCGAAGTCCGTCGTGCGCGACATGTACGAGCGCGCGATGAACTTCGTGGAGTACATCGGTTTCTACCAGCTCGCCCGCTCGGAAGGGCTGGTGCTGCGGTATCTCACCGACACCTACGACTCCCTGCGGCACACGGTGCCCGACGAGGCCAAGAACGAGGGATTGCAGGACCTCATCGAATGGCTCGGCGAACTCGTGCGCCAGGTCGACTCCAGCCTCCTGGACGAGTGGGAGGCCTTGCGGCATCCCGAAGAGGAGGGCCCGGTTTCGACGAGGCCGCCGTCCGAGCCGCCCGCGGTCACGCGTAACGAGCGGGCGTTCCGGGTGCTCGTGCGCAACGAGCTGTTCCGGCGGGTGGAGCTGGCTTCGCGGCGCGCCTACGACACGCTCGGCGAGCTGGACGCCGCGTCGGGCTGGGACGCGGACGCGTGGGAAGACGCCATCGAGGACTACTACGACGAGCACGAAACGCTGGGCATCGGGCCGGACGCACGTGGGCCGAAGTTGCTGATCATCGAGCAGGAGACGGGGATCTGGCGGGTGCGGCAGATCTTCGACGATCCGGCGGGCGATCACGACTGGGGCATCAGCGCCGAGGTCGATCTGGCCGCTTCGGACGAGGCGGGCTCGGCGGTCATCCGGATCACGGCGGTGGACCAGCTGGGACTGTCGGCCGGGTAACGAGCAGCAGCCGCCGGCGCCGGACCAGCTGGACGATCAGCACCACCAGCGAAAGCGCCGGCAGCGGATAGCCGAGGAGCAGGCCCACCGTGATATCGGTGAGCGGCGCGAGGACCGCGGCGACGAACACCCACGTCGGCGCGGTCGGAAGTTTCGCGCCGGAACGGACCTTGCCCCACGGTTTCGCCACGGAAAGCCAGGCCTGGAAAGCCAACGCGCTCGCCATCAGCGCGGTCCCGGCGACCAGCGCCACCGGCGGCGGATCACCGGCCCTGGCGGCGTCGACGGAATCCCGCAAAGCGCCCGACAGCAGGAAGATCCCGGCGTAGAGCTGGACGAGCGTGATCGCGAACTTCGCCAGCACCCACCAGTGCCGGGTGAACCCCCACGCCGTCGCCGCGGCGAGCATGAACCCGGTGAAGGCCGACGCGTTCGCCAGCGGCGCCAGCAGGAACGAGTCGATCTCGTGCGCCATCGACGTCGCCGCGACGCGGATCTCGCCGTCCGCGCTCGTCCGGCCGATCGCCAGGAGGGTGAACAGGGCCAAGGCCTGCCCCATCCAGCCCACCGAGGTGACGACGTGCAGCCACACGGTCAGCTGCCGCCAGGTCTTCGTCCGCATGGCGCACAGATTCGCGTGACCGCCCGGCCCGGCGCATCGGGGACGACCCTGAAATCAGGCCGGAAGGGGTGGGAAACAGGCC
Organism: Amycolatopsis sp. w19; assembly: GCF_051373225.1. Classification (NCBI taxonomy): domain Bacteria; kingdom Bacillati; phylum Actinomycetota; class Actinomycetes; order Pseudonocardiales; family Pseudonocardiaceae; genus Amycolatopsis; species Amycolatopsis sp. w19. The sequence goes on from NZ_JBPQFM010000019.1 coordinate 71,707, forward strand.
TGGGCGTCGTGGCCGTCGAACCAGAGACCGACCATGAACGCCATGGTCGCCTCCATGAGGCCCGCCCGGTCGAGCCCGCCGGCGTTCAGCGGCGTGCAGCCGAGGTCGCGGACCAGCGAGCTCACCACTTCGACGGCCTCCGGCGCACCGCAGAGCGGCACCGCGAGCGGGCGGCCGCCGAACACCGGGGGAGTCATCCGCCAGACGTCCACCTCACAGAGGTTGAACGCCTTGACCACGTGCGCGCCGGGTGCGGCGGCGGCGATCCGGGCGGCCTGGTCCGGGACCGTGAGCACGGCGCCTGGACCGACGGCGTTCGTGCAGTCGATCAGCACCTTGCCGTCGAGATTCCCCGCCGCGGCAAGGACTTCCAGCACCGACGCGGCGGGAAGGGCGAGCAGGATCACGTCGCTCGCGCGGGCGGTCTCCGCCCACGTTCCGACCCGCGCGGAGATCTTGGCGGCCTTCGCCTGATCGCGCGCCGCGACCATCACGTCGTGCCCGGACCACTGGCCGCCGAGCGCCGCCGCCATCCCGCCCGCCCCGAAAATACCGATACGCATGTGCTGCTCCCTAAGATCGAGTGACGACACCGACCGTAGAAAGCCGCGCGGGTACCGAATGGTTACCGGAGGTCCGATGAACGACGTCTTCCTCGCCGATTGCCGTGCCCGGCTGGCCTTCGACCTGATGGCGAACACGTGGAACCCGGTCGTGCTGTGGGCCCTGCGTGAAGGCCCGCAGCGCCCGGCCGAGCTGCGGCGACGGCTGGGCGGGATCAGCACGAAGGTGCTCACGGAGACGGTCCGGCGGCTGGAGTCCAACGGTCTCGTCCACCGGCGTGACTGCGGGCGGACGGCCAAGGTCGAGTACTCGCTGACGGAACTCGGGACCACGTTGCTGGCGCCCATCGAGGCCTTCGGGGAGTGGGCGTTCCGGTACGGCGACGAGGTCATGGCGGCGCAGGACGAGGCGGCCGGTTTGGCGATCTCGCGTGATTGAACGCCGATCTCGCGTGATTGAGGGGCGATCATGCGTGATTGGGCGGACGACACGGGGTCAGGGGAGTGGGCGGGCCTCGGCCAGCCGGAGTAGCGGGACGGCCGCGGCGGCGTCGGTGATCAGGGTCGAGACCATGCCGGAGCGCAGGACGGCGTCTATCGCTTCGGCCTTCGGTTCCGTGTAGCCCAGCGCGATCACCTCGGGGACGGCGAGGAGTTCCTCGGCGCTGATGGCCAGCACGTGGTGGGCCAAGCCGGTGGACATCGGGTTGCCGTCGGCGTCGAACAGGCGGGCCGAGACCTCGGCCTTGGCGCCGCGTTTCGCGATCGCGCTCCGTTCGGCCTCGTCGAGCGCGTCGTACACCGTCGACTCTTCGGGTTTCCACGCGCCGATGCTGACGACGGCCTTGGTCAGGTTCTTGAACTGCCCGAAGGTCTCCGCGATACCCGGCTGCCTGCGCAGCGTTTCGGTGGTGCGGCGGTCGGGGAGGACGAGCGGGCCGAAGATCGGGTACGGCGCGCCGCCCGAGACGGAGGCGACCCGGCTGACCGTCTCCACCGACCGGTCGCGCATGTCCATCCCCGCCTGCACGCCGCACAGTTGCACGATCGGGCATTTCGGCAGCGACTCGATCGCGTCGGTCATCGCGTTCACCGAACGTGCCCAAGAAAGGCCGAGGACGTCGCCTGGAGTGACGATTTCGGCCAGGAGCCGGGCGGCGAGCGTGCCGATCTTGCGCCGGGCCACCTCGCGGGATTCCGGTTCCGGCGCTCGTTCGAGCACCAGCACCCGGTCCAGCCGGTACGCGGCGCGGATCTCCTCGGACAGCACGAGATCGACCGGTGCGGGCAGGTGGAACCCGACCTTGACGATGCCGCTTTCCCTGGCCGTGTCCAGCATTCGCGCGACCTTGAACCGGCTGATCCCGAACTCTTCGGCGATCTCGAGTTTCGAGGCGCCCTGTTCGTAGAAGCGCCGGGCCACCGCGGCCAGGCGTAGTGACTCCACCAGGCCTGGACCCTGTTTCTTCGCGCTCATATGAGCACTATAACGCGAAATCCTACCGAAAGGTTGACGTAACACCAGGGAAAAGTTCACCATGCCTGGACATGCAGTCCGAAGCATAAGCCCTGCCTGCTCATTTGAGCGGAGAAGAGGAGCTGGCATGCGTGCCGCGATCGTGGACAAGCCCGGGGAGATCAGGGTCGGCGAGGTACCCGACCCGAAACCGGGGGATCGCCAGGTCGTCGTCAAGGTGGGTGCCTGCGGGATCTGCGGGACCGACCTCCACATCGCCGACGGGCATTTCCCGCCGACGCCCTATCCGATCGTCCCCGGCCACGAATTCGCCGGCGAGATCGTCGAACTCGGCGCGGACGTGCCGGGTGGCTGGAAGATCGGCGACCGGGTGGCCGTCGACCCGTCGCTGTTCTGCGGCTACTGCAAACCTTGCCGGTCCGGCCGCGGCAACCTCTGCGAGAACTGGAACGCGACCGGCGACACCGTCGACGGCGCTTTCGCCGAGTACGTCGCCGTTCCCTCCGCGAACTGCTACCGCATGCCGGACACGATGACCTGGGAACAGGGCGCCCTCGTCGAGCCGGTCTCCTGCGCGGTGCACGGCGTGCGCCGGATCGGGGTCGAGGCGGGGGAGCGGTTCCTCGTCGTCGGCGCGGGCACGATGGGGCTGATCATGCAGCAGTTGCTGCAGCGCGCGGGCGCCCACGTCACGGTGGTCGACCGCAACACCTCCCGCCTCGGCCGGGCCATGGACCTCGGCGCGGCCGCGGTCGCGGGTGACGTGAAGGACCTGGACGACGAGAAGTTCGACGCCGCCGCGGACTGCACCGGCGCCGCACCCGCCATCGAAGCCGCTTTCGATTCGCTTCAACGCGGAGGCCGTCTGCTGGTCTTCGGGGTCGCGCCCGCCGAAGCCCGCGTCGCGCTTTCACCGTTCCGGATCTACAACGACGAGATCACCGTCGTCGGCTCGATGGCCGTCATGAACAGCTTCGGTGCCGCGCTCGACCTGGTCGCCGACGGCGCCGTCGACACCGCCGCGCTGCTCACCGACACCCTTCCGCTGGAGCGGTACCCCGACGCCCTCGCCCTCATGCGCAGCGGCGCCGGCTTGAAGGTGCAGGTCGTACCGGGAGGCGAAAGTGCGTAAAGCGGCCGCTCTGCTCGCGGTACTCCTGCTGACCCTCACCGGATGCGCCGGTGCGGGCGCGCTCGGCACCGGTGACCGGACGCTCGTCGTCGCGATCGTCGCGAACCCGCAGATGAAGGACGCCATCGAGCTTTCCGGCGAGTTCGAGAAGGCGAATCCCGGCGTCAGCCTCAAATTCGTGTCGCTGCCGGAGAACCAGGCACGCGCGAAGATCACCGCGTCGACGGCCACCGAGGGCGGCGAATTCGACGTCGTCATGATCAGCAACTACGAGGCGCCGCAATGGGCCGCGAACGGCTGGCTCGAAGACCTCGGCCCGCATATCGCGGCGAATCCTTCCTACGACGCGGACGACTTCATCCCGAGTATCAAGGAATCCCTGTCGCACAACGGGTCCATGTACGCGGTGCCGTTCTACGGCGAGTCGTCGTTCCTGGCCTACCGGAAGGATCTGTTCGAACAGGCCGGGATCACCATGCCCGCCAAGCCGACGTGGACCCAGATCGCCGAGTACGCCGCGAAACTGGACGACAAGGCCAAGGGCATCGCGGGGATCTGCCTGCGCGGCAAGCCCGGCTGGGGTGAGAGCCTCGCGCCGTTCACCACGGTCGCCAACACCTTCGGCGCACAATGGTTCGACAAGGACTGGAACGCGAAGCTGGCCAGTCCCGAGTTCAAGGCGGCCGCCGAGTTCTACGTGAACCTCGTGCGGAACCACGGCGAGGTCGGCGCGTCGAGCGCGGGCTTCTCCGAATGCGGCACGCGGTACACCCAGGGCCAGGCCGCGATGTGGTACGACGCCACGGTCATGGCGGGTACGAACGAGGACCCGTCGGCCAGCAAGGTCGTCGGGAAGTCCGGCTACGCCCCGGCGCCGGTGGAGAAGACGCAGGCGAGCGGCTGGCTCTACACCTGGGCTTTGGCGATCCCCAAGGTCGCCAAGGACAAGGACGCCGCCTTCAAGTTCATGGCCTGGATGACCGACAAGGCCTACGTGCAGCGGGTCGCGAAGGAGTTCGGCGACTGGAACCGTGTCCCGCCGGGCGTGCGGAAATCGACCTACGACATCCCGCAGTACCGCGAGGCCGCCAAGGCCTACGCGCAGCCGACGCTGGACGGCATCGCGGACGCCGACCAGCGCAAGGCGATGGCGAATCCGGTGCCCTATCCCGGGATCCAGTTCGTCGGTATCCCCGAGTTCCAGGATCTCGGCACGCGGGTGAGCCAGCAGCTTTCGGCGGCGATCGCGGGCCAGATCACCGTGGACGAAGCGCTCAAGCAGTCGCAGGAATACGCGCAGACCGTCGGCAAGTCGTATCAGGAGGTGCAGTGATGGCCACGATCTCCGCTCCTGCTCGCCCAGAGCCCGCCCATGCGAAGAAGGCGGCTCCGAAACGCGGCACCGACACGCCGTTCAAACGACGGCTGCCGCTCCTGCCGGCGCTGCTGTTCGTCGTCGCCGTGACGCAGTTGCCGTTCGTGCTGACGGTGTTCTATTCGTTCCAGTCGTGGAACCTGGTGCGGCCGGGTTCGCGGCATTTCGTGGGGCTGCAGAACTACATCGACGTCTTCGCCGACTCGACGTTCCTCGGGGCGTTGCTGAACACCGTCGTGCTCACGGTGGTGTGCGTGTTCTTCTCGCTGCTGCTGGGGCTGGGGCTGGCGATCTTGCTGGACCGCAAGTTCCTCGGCCGCGGGGTGGTCCGGACCCTGCTGATCACGCCGTTCCTCATCCTGCCCGCGGCGGGCGCGCTGCTGTGGAAGACGACGATGTTCGACCCGACGTACGGGTTGCTGCACTTCGTTTTCGGCACCGACGTCGACTGGCTGTCGGAATTCCCGCTGGCCGCCGTGATGGCGCAGGTCGTCTGGCAGTGGACGCCGTTCATGATGCTGCTGATCCTGGCCGGGCTGCAGAGCCAGCCGAAGGACGTGCTGGAGGCCGCGTCGGTCGACGGCGCCGGCCGCTGGCGGACGTTCACCGCGATCACGCTGCCGCATCTGAGCCGGTTCCTGCAGCTGGCGACGTTGCTGGGCGCGATCTACATCGTGAACAGCTTCGACGCGATCTTCCTGATGACACAAGGCGGCCCGGGGACGGCCAGCACGAACCTGCCGTTCTACATCTATCAGCGGGCGTTCCAAGGATTCGACATCGGGCAGTCGTCCGCGATGGGCGTGATCGTCGTGATCCTGACGATGATCGTCGCGACCTTCGCGCTGCGGCTGATGTTCCGCACGTTCTCGGTACAGGGAGGCGCGAAATGAAAAGCCGTCTCGGCCCCGGCGCGCTGACGGTCGCGACCTGGGTGATCGCGATCCTGTTCGTGTTCCCGCTGCTGTGGATGATCCTCACGGCCTTCAAACAGGAGGCCGACGCCTACACCGATCCGCCTCGGCTGCTGTTCACCCCGACCCTCGACCAGTTCGCTGGCGTACTCGAACGCGGCTTCCTGCCGTACCTGTCGAACTCGGCCTTCGTGACCGTGGTGTCGACGCTTTTCGTGCTGCTGCTGGGAATCCCGGCGGCGTACGCGCTGTCGCTGGCGCCGGTGAAGGGGACGAGCAACGCGCTCGGCTTCTTCCTGTCGACGAAGATGCTGCCGATCGTGGCGGCGATCATCCCGCTTTACGTGATCTCGCAGAACACCCAGTTGCTGGACAACGTGTGGGCGCTGATCATCCTGTACACCTCGATGAACCTGCCGCTGGCCATCTGGATGATGCGGTCGTTCTTCCTGGAGGTGCCGCACGAGATGATCGAGGCGGGCCGGATCGACGGGGCGACGCTGCCGATCCTGCTGCGGAAGATCATCATGCCGGTCGTCGCGCCCGGGGTGGCCGCGACCGCGCTGATCTGCGTGATCTTCTCGTGGACCGAGTTCTTCTATTCGGTCAACCTCACCGCCGCGCGGGCCGGGACGGTGCCGGTGTTCCTGGTCGGCTTCATCACCAGCGAAGGCCTGTACTGGGCGCAGCTTTCCGCCGCCGCTCTGCTCGCGTCGCTGCCGGTGATGATCGTCGGCTGGATCGCGCAGAACCACCTGGTGCGCGGCCTTTCGATGGGCGCGGTCAAGTAAGGCGCTGGGTCCAGGTGGTCGTGAGTGGTAAGTGACGTTCTAACGACACTTACCACTCACGACGCCCCACGCCTCACGCGAGCGACAAGGCCTGCCCAGGACAAATATGCACGGCGGTGCGGGCGTTCTCCTCAGCTTCTTCGCCTTCGGGCTCGGCGTTCAGCAGAAGGACCGTCCCGTCGTCCTCGTTCTGGTCGAACAGATCGGGATCGGTGAGCACGCACTGGCCCGCACCGACGCATTTCCCGGTGTCCGCGATGATCTTCATGGCTCCTCCTACCAGGTGACCGGCAGGGCGTGGAGGCCGTAGATCGTCGAATCGTGCTTGAACGGCAGTTCGTCGACCGGTACGGCGATCCGGATGCCCGGCACTCGCCGGAACAACGTATCGAACACGATCTGGAGTTCCAACCTCGCCAAGTTCTGCCCGAGGCATTGGTGCACACCGAATCCGAAGGCGACGTGATGCCGCGCGCCGCGCTCGATGTCGAAGGTGTCCGGGTTCTCGAAGCCGGCCGGATCGTGGTTGCCCGCGTTGCTCAGGCCGATGACGCCTTCACCCGCGCGGATGAGCGTGCCGCCGATCTCGACGTCCGCGGTGGCGAAGCGCGAGGTCGCCGACTCCGCGATCGTGAACACCCGCAGGAGTTCTTCGATCGCGGCGAGGGTCTTGTCCGGATCCGCCTTGATCTTCGCCAGCTGATCCGGGTTCTCCAGCAGGGTCACCGTGCCGAGCGAGATCATGTTCGCGGTGGTCTCGTGTCCGGCGATGAGCAGCAGGAACGCCAAACCGACGAGTTCGCCGTGGTCGGCTTCGCCCGATTCACGCTGCTTCAGGATCTGACGGCCGAGGAGATCGTCCTCGGTGGCGTTCGCTTCCTTCTTGGTGACGAGGTCGTCGAGATAGTTCCGGAGGCCTTCGAACGCCGTCTGCCGCTCTTCGGGGCTGACCTCCCGGCTGAGCATGCGGGAACTGCACGACTGGAAGAAATCGTGGTCCGCATAGGGAACGCCGAGCAGTTCGCAGATCACCAGCGACGGAACCGGCAGGGAAAGCGCTTGGACCAGGTCGGCGGGTTTGGGTCCGGCGAGCAGGGCGTCGATATGGTCGTCGACGATCTCCTGGATCCGCGGCTGCAACGCCTTCATGCGTTTGACCGTGAATTCGCCGACGACGTCGCGCCGGGCCTGGCTGTGCTCCGGCGGATCCATGCCGATGAGGGAGGGGCGGAACGAGTCGTCCTCCGGGCGGACCGGGCGCGCCACCAGCAGCGGGAACGACGGATTACGCCGGTCGGAGCTGAAATGCGGGCTGCTCAGCATTTCGCGGATGTCTTCGAGCCGGGTGAGTGCCCACGCCGTTTGCCCGGACGGGAGACCGACCCGGGAAATCGGACTTTCCTCGCGAAGCGTCTCGTATTCGGGAGGCGGCGAAAACGGGCATTTACGCGCCAGCGGCAAGGTCGCGGTGGTTTCCTCGACGTCGGTCATCGGTTGTCCTTCCCCAGAATGTCGGGTGGGTTCGGGCGATATCGGACAGCGAGCCCCAAAACGTATGCGGATGGTTTCATTCCGCTTATGCACCCAAGGTACTCAAGTGGAGACAGGTCGTCCACTCGCGAAGGGGTGGTTTCGCGGGAGGCGTGAAGGGCACGCCCTTACGTGCGAGAATCACGGCCCTGAAGGACCTTCGAGAGGCGAGGACCATGACAGCCGACCCCGAGACCCGCTTGCGTGCCGACGCGCGCCGGAACCGGGATCAGATCCTGGCCGCCGCGAGAGTCATCTTCGCCGCCCAGGGCGCCGAGGTCCCGATGGAGGAGATCGCGCGCTCGGCCGGCGTCGGAGTCGGCACCCTTTACCGGCGCTTCCCGGATCGGGACGCGCTGATCCGGGCGGTCGCCGTCGACAACTTCGACCGGGTTCTCAGCGACGCGAAGGCCGCGAAGGACCAGGAGTCCTCGGACTGGGAAGCGCTGATCCGGCTCCTGCACCAGTCGATGGAACTCCAGCTGAGCATTCAGCTCGCGATGGTCTCGCCGCGGGCGCTGGCGATCCTGAAGAGCGACCCCGCGATCAAGGCCCTGCGTGACGAGTTGCTCCTGGTGATGGACTCGTTCGTCCGGGGCGCGCAGGCGGAGGGCAGGCTCCGGACGGACGTCGCCACCGGTGACGTCGCGATCCTGTTCGCGACGCTGCTGCGGCAGATGCCCGGCAAGGGCGAGGAGGTCGCGCGGATGGCGACGAGGCGGTGCATCGGGATCATGATCGACGGGTTGCGGGCCGTGGACTCGAACGAGCCGCTGCCGGGCCGGGTGCTGACCGGGGCCGATCTCGATCCGTGAGCCCCTGAGGTCCCGGATGTCAGGAAAGGGTCGTTCAGGACATAAAACGTCCTGAACGACCCTTTCCTGACATTTGCCCGCGGTCAGGTGTCCAACTGCGGAAAACGGACCGGCTCAGACACCCAGCGGGTGCCAGACGGTCTTCGCCTCCAGGTATCGCCGCAGTCGCGCGATGTCGGCGTCGGCGGTCCAGTCCGGCTCGGTGTCCGGGACGGTCAGGACCCGCTTCACGGTGCCAGCGGCCTCACGCGCCAGATCCGCCCGCGCGGACGGCTCCGCGCCGGTCGGGTCGAGGGCGTTGACGTCGCCGTGCGACGCCAGCCACGAGCCCAGCTCCGACGCGCGGCCGGTCAGGATGTTCGCGACGCCGCCGGGCAGGTCGGACGTCGCCAGGACCTCCGAAAGCGTGATCGCGGGCAGCGGCCGGTCCGCGCTGGAGACGACCACCGCGGTCGAGCCGGTCGCCAGCACCGGGGCCAGCACGCTCACCAGACCCAGCAGCGACGACTGCTGCGGCGCGAGCACGCCCACGACACCGGTCGGTTCCGGCACGGTGAAGGAGAAGTACGGGCCCGCGACCGGGTTGGCCGCGCCGAGCACGGTCGCGATCTTGTCCGTCCAGCCCGCGTACCAGACCCAGCGGTCGATCGAGGCGTCCACAATGGACTGAGCCTTCTTCGCCGCGACGCCTTCGGACGCGGACACCTCCGCGACGAACTGCTCGCGGCGGCCTTCCAGCATCTCCGCCACCCGGTACAGCACCTGGCCGCGGTTGTAGGCGGTCGCCGCCGACCAGCCGCCGAAAGCCTTGCGGGCGGCCGAAACCGCGTCACGGACGTCCTTGCGCGACGCGTGCGAGGCGTTCGCCAGGAACTTGCCCTTGGTGTCGGTGACCGGGTACACCCGGCCCGACTCCGAACGCGGGAACTTGCCGCCGATGTAGAGCTTGTAGGTCTTCGCCACCGAAATACGGTCAGACATCGAGGTAGGCCTCCAGTCCGGTGCGTCCGCCTTCGCGGCCGAAACCCGACTCCTGGTAGCCGCCGAACGGCGCGGCGGGATCGAAGCGGTTGAACGTGTTGGCCCAGACGACGCCGGCACGGAGCTGGTTCGCCATCCAGAGAATGCGCGAGCCCTTTTCGGTCCAGATTCCGGCGGAGAGCCCGTACGGCGTGTTGTTCGCCTTGGTCACGGCCTCGTCCGGCGTGCGGAAGGTCAGCACCGAGAGCACCGGACCGAAGATCTCCTCGCGGGCGATGCGCATCGACTGCTGGACGTCGGAGAACACCGTGGGAGCGAAGAAGAAACCGCGTTCCGGCACCGGGCACGGGCTGGTCCAGCGCTGTGCGCCCTCGGCGTCGCCGGACTCCACGAGCCCCTTGATCTTCGCGAGCTGCTCGGCGGAGTTGATCGCGCCGATGTCGGTGTTCTTGTCCAGCGGGTCGCCCAGCCGCAGCGTCGAGACGCGGTAGCGCAGCTTTTCGAGCAGCTCCTCGGCGATGGACTCCTGCACCAGCAGGCGCGAGCCCGCGCAGCAGACGTGGCCCTGGTTGAAGAAGATCCCGTTGACGATCCCCTCGACGGCCTGGTCCAGCGGAGCGTCATCGAAGACGACGTTCGCGGCCTTGCCGCCCAGCTCCAGCGTCAGCTTCTTCGCGGTACCCGCGATCTGGCGCTGGATGGCCTTGCCGACCTCGGTCGATCCGGTGAAGGCGACCTTGTTCACGTCGCCGTGGCCGACCAGCGCGGCGCCGATGTCCCCGGCGCCGGGCAGGATGTTGACCACACCGGGCGGGAGTTCGGCCTGCTGACAGATCTCCGCGAACACGAGCGCGGTCAGCGGCGTGGTCTCCGCGGGCTTGAGCACCACGGTGTTGCCGGTGGCCAGCGCGGGCGCGATCTTCCACGCGAGCATCAGCAGCGGGAAGTTCCACGGGATGACCTGGCCCGCGACGCCGAGCGGCTTCGGGTTCGGGCCGTAGCCCGCGTAATCGAGCTTGTCGGCCCAGCCCGCGTGGTAGAAGAAGTGCGCGGCGGCCGTCGGCACGTCGGAATCACGCGATTCCTTGATCGGCTTGCCGTTGTCGAGACTCTCCAGCACGGCCAGTTCCCGCGACCGCTCCTGGATCAGGCGCGCGATGCGGAACAGGTACTTGGCGCGCTCGGAGCCCGGCATCTTCGACCAGACATTGTCGTACGCCTTGCGAGCGGCCTTCACCGCGATGTCCACATCGGACACCGACGCGGTGCCGACCTCGGCGAGCACCTCTTCGGTGGCCGGGTTGATCGTCTTGAGCGGCTCACCCGAGCCGTCGACGAATTCGCCGTTCACGAACGGCCGGTAATGCGACTTGAGGTTCGCGAGGTCGCGCGATTCGGGCGCGGGCGCGTACTCGAAGATGCCCATGGATCAGTCCACCGTCACGTAGTCGGGACCGCTGTAGTGGCCGTCGGCCTGGGTGCGGCGCTGCAGCAGGAGGTCGTTGAGCAGGCTGGACGCCCCGAACCGGAAGAGATCCGGGTTCAGCCATTGCTCGCCGGCGACCTCGTGCACCGCGACCAGGTACTTGATCGCGTCCTTGGTCGTCCGGATGCCACCGGCCGGTTTGACGCCGCGCAGTTCACCGGTCTGGACGAACCAGTCGCGGACGGCCTGCAGCATCACGTGGGTGACCGGCAGCGTCGCGGCGGGCGAGACCTTGCCGGTGGAGGTCTTGATGAAGTCGCCGCCCGCCAGCAGCGCGAGCCAGGACGCGCGGCGGACGTTGTCGTAGGTCGCGAGCTCACCGGTTTCGAGGATGACCTTGAGGTGAGCGCTGCCACAGGCGGACTTGATCGCCTGGATCTCCTCGAAGACCTCCAGGTAACGGCCTTCCAGGAACGCGCCTCGATCGATCACCATGTCGATCTCGGCGGCGCCGGCGTCCACGGCGATCTTGGTGTCGGCCAGCTTGATCTCGCGGCTCGTGCGGCCCGCCGGGAAGCCGGTGGCCACACTCGCGACGTGGATGCCGGTGCCGCGAAGCGCCTCGACAGCCGTCTCGACCATGTCCGGGTACACGCAGACGGCCGCGACCTGCGGGGTGTCCGGGCGTTCCGGGTCCGGCCGCTTGGCCTTGGCCGCGAGCGCGCGGACCTTGCCCTGGGTGTCGGCGCCTTCGAGGGTCGTCAGGTCGACCATCGAGATGGCGGTGTCGATCGCCCAGAGCTTGGCGGCCTTCTTGATGCTGCGCGTGCCGAGTCCCGCCGCCCGCTGCTCGACGCCGACCTGGTCGACACCAGGCAGCCCGTGCAGGAACCGGCGCAGGCTCGCCTCGTCGCGAGTCGCGTCCGCCAGCGGCGACGGGGTGGCCGTCGCCGCTGACGAGCTGGTCGTAGCTGTCATACGGGTGAGTGTAAGCGGCCTACAAGCTGGGCACCGGGGCCTGGGCGACGGCCCTGGTCGAGGGCACCACCGGGGTGCAGAACTCGCTGACCATGGGCAGCTGGCGCTTGAGCGCGGCGTCCGGCGACACGGTGAGGTCGACGGTGGCCAGCGTGGAGATGTCCTTGCCGGAGTCGTCGTGGAAGCTCAGGGTGTTGAAGCCCGGCAGATCGCCGCCGTGACCCCAGACGACGTGGTCGTCCGCGCAGGCGCCCGCGGTCTTGAGGTTCAGCTTCATCAGGCCGAGGCCGTACTCCATGCCGCCCGCCGGGACCGTCGTCTTCATCTGCTTCAGCAGGTCCGCGGGGAGCAGACGGCCGCCGAACAGCGCCTCGAAGAAACGGTTGAGGTCCTTGCCCGAAGACACCATGCCGCCCGCGCCGAAGTAGCGCGAGTAGTTGTAGGTGGTGACGTCGGTGAGGCCGCGCGGCGCGTCGTACAGCTGCTCGTAGCCGCGGGCGGCCGGGCGGATCAGGAACGGGAAGTCGCGGGGGAGCGAGGTGTCGCGCAGGTGCAGCGGCCCGGTGATCCGTTCGGCGAGCGCGCGTTCCAGCGGCTTGCGCGTGGTCTTCTCGACCAGCAGGCCGAGGACGTTGTAGCCGGTGTTCGAGTACGCCCAGCTCGTCCCGGGTTTGAACTGCAGCGGCTGCTTCGTGACGCTCAGGCGGATCTGATCGTCGCTGTCGAAGTGTTCGAAGCGTTCGGTGTCGACCTCCGGACCGGAGGCCCAGGTGTCCTCGGGGGCCAGGTCGCGCGGGAGGCCGCTGGTGTGCTGCAGCAGCTGGCGGACGGTGATCGGCTCCGGATACGGCAGCAATCCGGGCAGATAGCGCTGGACGGGCTCGTCGAGCCCGACACGCTTCTCCGCCACGAGCTGCAGGACCAGCGTCGCGACGAACACCTTGGACACACTCGCGATCCGCCAGCGGCCCGACGCGTCGGGCTTGCCGGGACGCTCGATGTCCGCGACGCCGCTGACACCGCGGAAATCGTCGGCGACGGCGACCATGCCGGGGATGCCCGCGGCGACCGCCGCGTCCATCGCGGTCTGGCGCGGATCGGTCCTCCCGGCGGCCGCTGCCGGGAGGGCGGTAACGGAAAGCAGTGCGGCACAAGCGATCGCGACGACGGTTCGGCGCATCGGATGAATCCCCCAGGTTGTGTTTCAGCCTTCGATTTCAGGTGCGTCCCTCTTGCGTGGCTTCCGCTTGACGACGACCCCACCCCAGAATGCCAGGCCGGTGATCTTCACGGTGGGCGCCGTCGGCGGCGCCGCGGGCGTCCCGGCACGGTCTTCCAGCTCGAACGCGCCCATGAAGCCGATTCCGGTGACGTCCACGTTGATGTCGTCGGGCACGATGATGTCGATCCCGCCCATGATCGCGACCGCGGTGATCGTCGAGTGCTTCTCGGCGAACCGCGCGTGCCGCAGATCGAGTTCGGCGCCGCCCCAGAACGCGAAACTGTTGTGCTGCGGCGGGACGACCCAGCTGCCCTTGCGCGACGCGCCGGACATGACGGCGATCGACGCGCCGGAGCCGGGATGCCCGCCGATACGGTCGTCGGGCAGGCCGAGCGCGCGCGAGGTCGCCGGCTCGATCGCCGACCGTGACTGCTGCGGCAGATCCGCGGTGACCGGCTTGAGATCGCCGACGGTCTTCGCCGCGTACACGGTGGTGAGCCGCTCTTCCAGCTCGTTGATGGTGATGCGCCCTTCGGACATCGCCGCGTGCAGCACCTGCGCGACCTGCTCGCGATCGGCGTCGGAGATGCGCATCTGTTCGGGGCCCGGCAGGGCCGGTTCTTCACTCACGCGGAGGAGCCTAGCGCCGACGGGAGGGCCAAGCGTCCATCTTATGGTCGACAGTGGCATCCTCCCGAGATGGGGAACTCACTACCCGGCGCCGTCGAGCTGCCGGACGGGATCAAGGTGCGCGGACGGGGCCTGGGGCGTCCCTGGCCGGACGGGCCTTCGCCGGATTTCGGACTGTATTTGGGCGGCGCGAAGCTGCGCCGGAAACACGATCACAAAATGGACTGGGACCGGGCGTGGATCCGCTGGCCCGACTTCCTGTTGCCGACGGACTGGGCGGACGCGCGGCGGCGCATCGTCGATCTGCACGAGCGGGCGGCGAGGGGTGAAGGGGTCGAGGTCGCCTGTTACGGCGGAGTCGGGCGGACCGGCACGGTGCTGTCCTGCCTCGCCACGCTTTCCGGGCTGAGCGCCGACGAGGCCGTGGCCTGGGCGCGAGCCAACCACGACAAGCGTTCGGTGGAGACGCCCTGGCAGCGCCGCTGGGTCGGCTGGTTCGCGCGGCAGGCGTGAACGGCTAAATTGACCGGCATGGATGTGCACGTCGTTGATCACCCGCTGGCCAAGGCCAGGCTCTCCACCATGCGCGACGCGCGCACCGACAGCGCCGCCTTCCGCGCGGCGCTGCACGAACTGACCGTCATGCTGGTCTACGAAGCCACGCGCGACATGCCGGTGCGGATCGAGCGGATCCACACGCCGGTGGCGCGCACCGACGGCTACGCGCTGGCGAGCCCGCCGCTGCTCGTGCCGGTGCTGCGCGCCGGGCTCGGGATGGCGGATCAGGCGCACAAGCTGATCCCCGACGCCCAGATGGGTTTCGTCGGCCTCGCCCGCGACGAGGAGACCCTCAAGCCGACGCCGTACCTCGAATCGCTGCCCGAATCGCTCGCCGACCGGCCGGTGCTGGTGCTCGACCCGATGCTGGCGACCGGTGGGTCGATGGAGTACACGATCCGGCTGCTCACCGACCGCGGCGCCACCGACGTCACGGCGATCTGCGCGCTGGCGGCACCCGAGGGCATCGAGCATCTGAAGAAGACCGGGCTGCCGCTGCGAGTGGTGACCGCGAGCATCGACGAGCGGCTGAACGACTCCGGGTTCATCGTGCCGGGGCTCGGGGACGCGGGGGACCGGCAGTACGGGGCCGTCTGACCCCGGATCGCGTTTAGCGGGCTGAACGCGATCCGCAACATCTCCGCCGTTGCCGGTCACTGACAGGTGTGACCAGAACAGTGACCGGAACGGTGGGGGTACCGGTGGACTCACGCGAACCTCCTTCCGACAGGAGCGACACGGAGCTGTGGCGGACGGCCGCGGGCGGTGATCACGGGGCGTTCACCGAGCTGTTCGAACGGCATGTCCAGTCGGTGTGGAACCACGCCTACCGGCTGACGGGGTCGTGGGCGTCGGCCGAAGACCTGACGTCGGCGGCCTTCCTCACCGCCTGGCGGCGCAGGGTGGACATCACGCTCATCCGCGACAGCGCGCTGCCCTGGCTGTACACCGTCGTGGGCAACCTCGCGCGCACCGAACACCGCGGTGCCGGGCGGCGGCTGCGGCTCGTCCGGCGGCTGCCGGAACCGCGGTCGGTGTCCGACCACGCCGACACCGTCGTCGATCAGCTCGACGGCGAAGACCGTCTCCGGCACGTGCTCGCCTTGGTCGCGAAACTGCCGAAGTCGCAACGACAAGCCGTCGAACTCTGCCTGCTCGGCGATCTCTCCGTGCCGGACGCCGCCGAACTGCTCGGCGTCGCCGAGGTGACCGTTCGCGCCCACATCTCGCGGGCCCGCGCCCAGCTGCGGGCCGCCCTGGAGGAGAAATGACCGACGACCTCGGCCTGCCGGGCAGGCGTGAACTTCCTCCGGAAGTGCTGGACAACCTGCGGATGACGCTGCGGGAGGGAATGGGAAAACCCGCGCGGCGGCGATGGCCGATCGTCGCCGCGGCCGCCGCCGTCGTCCTGGTGCTCGCGGGTGCGCTGGTCGCGACCGTGGTCATCCGGGACTCGGACGGGCAGGGGCCCGTCGTCGCGAACCCTGACTTCTCCCTCGACTGGCCGAAGGCCGTGACGGCGATGGACCGGTGCTGGGCCGTCGTCGAGTCGAAGGCGGGCTTCCCCGGCCGGAACGAATGGGTTCCGCGGTTCACCGCCGCTTCACCGTCGGTCACCGTCGTCGCGGTGATGGCACGCGGCAAACCCTTCTTCTGCGAGACCACGCTGATGACGGCGACCGTGTCCGACCCGGACGCCGCTCCGCTCTACCTGCCGGGCACGGGGACCGCGGCCCTGCTGATGACGCCGGCCGGGACGGTCGCGGGTATCGCCGATCCCGCATGGCCGAAGGTGGAAATGACGGGGCAGAACGACGCTTCGTTGTCCACAAGGGACATTCCGGTCTTCCGGCCGGGGAACCTGTTCGTGCACATCGCGCCGATGAAGCCTTCTCGGACCACCTACGCCGTCGGACCGACGCCCGGGGAGCAATCCCGCCCTCCCGGATACCACGCGCCGTACCCGCTGCGTCCCGCGCCGGAGCCGGCCGCGACGAAGCTCGACAAGCCGGTGTTCCCGGTGCCCGACCGGGCCACGCCGGCGGGTGAGTTCTTCAACGTCTGCGTGGAGAGGGCGTCCGAGGTGCTGGCCGACAGGGACGCCTACGAGATGGGCGCGTTCCTCGAAGGCCAGGACGTCGGGGTCGTCGTCGCCCGTCTCGGCGGGATGGTCACCGTATGCCAGGGAGGGCTCGGGTACGGGGACGGGAAGACCGAGTACTACCAGATCATGTACGACCAGCCGAAGCCCGCGGGACCGGTGTACGCGTTGCGGACCGAAACGGTCGGCAGGGTGGCCGGGAAGATCCAGAACGCGTACCTGGGGGTCGTGCCCGAGGGCGCGGCCGCCGTGAAGCTCGACTTCGGGACCGGCAAGACCGTCGACGCGGTGGTCGGGGCCGGGACCTTCGGGGCCTGGATACCGGACGGCGTCAGTCAGGACTACGAGAACGCGCGGGTGGGGATCACCGTCCTGGACGCGGCGGGGGCGATCCTGCACCAGGGCACGCTGGCGCTCTACTGATCGCGTTTAGCGGGCTAAACGCGACGCAGCCAGCCCGAGGCGTTCGCCCGCAGCGCGGCCTCGTAAGCCGCGCTCACGGTGAACTCGTCGGGCAGGTTCCCGTTCAGCTCCAGCGACACGAGCCCGTGCACGATGCCCCAGCAGCTCACGGCGATGACCTCGGGCGGCACGTCGAGGAAGGCGCCGTCGGCGACGGCCTTGCGGATCGTCTCCTCGAGTGGCGCCATCGTGGCGCGCGCCTGGCCCGCCGTTTCGTCCGCCGGCTCGAAACCCGGCACCGACTTCGTGAACATGATCGCGTAGAGATGCGGGTCGGCCAGCGCGCTTTCCCGGTACGCGACGCCCAGCCGCACCAGGTCCTCGACCGGGTCACCGCTCAGCGTGACCCCCGACATCCGCCGTCCGAACCGGCGGAAGCCCTCGGTGAAGAGCGCGCTGACGAGATCCGTCTTCCCGCCGAAGAGCGAGTAGACCGCGGTGGTGGACGTGCCGACGTCGGCGGCCAGTTTGCGGAGGCTGAGCGCCTTCGGGCCGTCGGCCGAGATGAGCTCACCGGCGCGGTCCAGCAGTTTCAGCCGGAGGTTCTCGTCGTGCGTCCTGGGGCGGGGCATGATCCCAGCGTAACGCAACGCTGTTATCAATCGCTCGGATTCGGAGTTGACCTGGAGCGCACTCCAGGTCGTAGTGTCGTTCACATGAGCTACTCGATAGCGGAAGCCGCGCGACGTAGCGGACTGTCCATCGACACTCTCCGGTACTACGAGCGCATCAAACTCGTCGAGCCCCCGGCGCGGGACGCCGCAGGCCGGCGCGCCTACACCGACGCCGACCTCGGATGGCTGGGGTTCCTGACCAAACTGCGCCTGACCGGCATGCCCATCAAGCGGATGCGGGAGTACGCCTCCCTGCGTCACCACGGGGCGGCGAGCGCGGGGCGGCGCAAGTCGATCCTCGTCGACCAGCGCACCTCGGTCGCCGAGAGGATCGCCGAGCTGCAGGCCTGCCTCGACATCCTCGACTACAAGATCGACCACTACGACCAGGTGGAGCGCAAGGTGCTCGGCACCGGAGCCACCGTGGAGGGAATTTCAGCGTGATCAGCACCAGGAGGCTCGGCGGTCTGGAAGTCGGGGCGCAGGGGCTCGGCTGCATGGGGATGAGCCAGGCCTACGGTGTCCGCGACGACGACACGGAGTCGATCGCCACCGTCCACCGCGCCCTCGAACTGGGCGTGACCCTGCTCGACACCGCGAACGTCTACGGCGCGGGAGCGAACGAGGAGCTGGTCGGCCGCGCGATCGCGGGCAAACGGGACCAGGTCGTGCTGGCGACCAAGTTCGGCATCGTCTGGGACAAGGACGGCGGGATGTCCGCCCGCGGCGACGCGGCGTACGTCAAGCAGAGCTGCGAAGAGTCCCTTCGCCGGTTGAACGTCGACCACATCGACCTCTACTACCAGCACCGCGTCGACCCGGACACGCCGGTCGAGGAAACCTGGGGAGCGCTCGCGGAGCTGGTCCAGGAAGGCAAGATCCGCTTCGCCGGGATCTCCGAGGCCAGCGCCGAGACCATCCGTCGCGCGCACGCCGTCCACCCGGTGACCGCGCTGCAGAGCGAGTGGTCGCTGTGGACGCGCGGCATCGAGGGCGAGATCCTTTCGACCGCGCGTGAGCTGGGCGTCGGCATCGTGCCGTTCTCGCCGCTCGGCCGCGGTTTCCTCACCGGCAGCGTGACGTCGGTGAAGGACCTTCCGGAGGACGACATGCGCCGCGGGCTGCCCCGGTTCGCCGAGGGCAACTTCGAGCGCAACATGGCCATCGTCGAGGCTCTGCGCGCGCTGGCCGAGCAGAAGGGCGTCACCGCCGGACAGCTCGCGCTCGCCTGGGTGCAGGCGCAGGGCGACGACGTCGTGCCGATCCCGGGTACGAAGCGCCGCAAGTACCTCGAAGAGAACACCGCCGCCGCGGATCTGGAACTGTCCGAAGTGGACATCGAAGCCATCGAAAAGGCCGCGCCCCTCGAGGCGATCGCCGGTGAGCGTTACCCGGAGCGGCTCGCCCGCGCGGCCGGCAAATAACCCGAGAGAAGTGCGAGAAGAAATCATGACGGGTTCCACCCTGCCCACCCGCGGGCTCGGCACGCTGGAAGTCGGCGCGCAAGGGCTCGGCTGCATGGGCATGAGCGAGTTCTACGGCCAAGGTGACGACACCGAATCCATCGCGACGATCCACCGCGCGATCGAGCTGGGCGTCACCCTGATCGACACCGCCGACATGTACGGCTTCGGCCGCAACGAGGAACTGGTCGGCCGCGCCCTCGCGGGCAAGCGCGACCAGGTCGTGCTGGCGACCAAGTTCGGCATCGTGCGCGACGAGGCGGATCCCTCGAAGCGCGGCATCCGAGGCGACGAATTCTATGTACGGCAACAGGTCGAGGCGTCGCTGCGCCGGCTGGACGTCGACCACATCGACCTCTACTACCAGCACCGCGTCGATCCGGAGGTGCCGATCGAGGAGACCGCGGGTGCGCTGTCTTCGCTGGTCGAGCAGGGGAAGATCCGGCACATCGGGTTGTCCGAGGCCGGTCCGGAGACGATCCGCCGGGCGCACGCCGTGCATCCGGTGACGGCCGTGCAGACGGAATGGTCACTGTGGTCGCGCGACATCGAGAACGAGGTCGTCCCGGTCTGCCGCGAACTCGGCATCGGGCTGGTGCCGTATTCCCCGCTGGGCCGTGGTTTCCTCACCGGTCGCTTCAAGTCCAAAGAGGACTTCGCGGACGGTGACTTCCGTCAGACGACCCAGCCGCGGTTCGCCGAGGGCAACCTGGAGCGGAACCTGGCGATCGTCGAGGCTCTGCGCGCGCTGGCCGAGCAGAAGGGCGTCACCGCCGGTCAGCTGGCGCTCGCCTGGGTGCAGGCGCAGGGCGACGACGTCGTGCCGATCCCGGGTACGAAGCGCCGCAAGTACCTCGAAGAGAACGTCGCGTCCGTCGGTCTGGACCTGACCGCCGAGGACATCGCCGCGATCGAAGAGGCGGTCCCCGCCGACGCGGTCGCGGGGGAGCGCTACCCGGAAGCGGCCATGCGCCTGCTGTCCCGCTGAACACGAAAAAGCCGGCGCCCCCGAAGAGGGCGCCGGCTTTTCTCGTTGTCAGAGCGAGGAGTTGACCGCGTCGACCACGCCGTCGAGCGCCACGGTCTGCTGTTCGCGGGTCGCGAGACCGCGCACCGTCACGTTCCCGGCGTCCCAGTCCTCCTGGCCCACGATCACCACGGCCCGCGCCCCGGCCTTGTCCGCCCGGGTGAGCTCCTTGCCCAGCTTGCGGAGTTCGACGGGTGTGGACGTGCGCAGACCGGCCTTGCGGAGCCGTCCCGCGACCTCGCGCGCGGCGTCGGTGAGCTCTTCGACCACCGGGATCACCACGACGTCGACCTCGCTGCGCGGCTTCGGGGTGAGGCCGTGCGTGTCGAGGAAGTCGATCAGCGTGACGTCGCCCATGCCGAAGCCGATCCCGGGGATCTGCTGCGACGTGAACAGCGACGCCAGGTCGCTGTACCGGCCGCCGCCGAAGAGGGCGCGACGGTTCTCCGGAGAGGTGTCGAAGACCTCGAACACGGTCGACGTGTAGTACGCGAGCCCGCGCACGATCATCGGATCGAACGTGATCAGGTCCGCGGCGCCGCTGTTCAGCACCTTGACCAGGTTCGAGTTCTCCTTGACCTGCTCGGGCAGCTCGTCGAGCAGGGCCGAGCCCGAGGACAGGATCTCGGTCAGCTTCTCGAACTGCTTGTCGGTCAGCCCGATCTCGGTCGCGGTGTCGCTCAGCTTCGTGCGGTCCGACTTCTCCCAGCGGTCCACCAGGGTGAACACCTGCGGCAACTGCTCCGCGGTCACGCCGACGATGTCGGTGAGCGCCGACGAGAGCAGGTTCCGGTCGTTGGCCCGCACCTGGAACATGTCCGGGGTCGCCCCGAGCGCGCTCATCATGTCGTGGACCAGCTCGAAGATCTCGACCTCGCAGTTCGCGCTGTCCGAACCGAAGATGTCCGCGTTGATCTGCCAGTGCTCACGGACCCGCCCGCGCTGCGGCCGCTCGTAGCGGTGGCAGTTCGGGTGGCTGTACCAGCGCACCGGGAACTGCAGCGATTTGGCGTTGCCCGCGATCATCCTGGCGACCGACGGCGTCATCTCCGGGCGCAGCGCCAGCCGCTCGCCGCCCTTGGTGGTCAGCGTGTACAGCTGCTGGTCGGCGATCTCCTGCCCGGACTTCCGCTCGTAGATCTCGGCGGGTTCGAGGATCGGCCCGTCGTAGCGGAGGAAACCCCGCAGTTCGAGCACGTCGTAGAGATGGCCGAACACCTGCGTCCGGACGGACATCTCGGCGGGCAGGAAGTCGCGGGTCCCCTTGGCGGGGGCTGTCGGCAGGTATTCAGGCACGTCAACAAGCTTAACGAGCCGTTGCCAGTGGTTTTGTCAGGGGAAGGCCACGCCGTACGCGGTGGTCAGGATCGCCGCCCCGAGCAGGACCGCCCCGGCGCTGGTGACCCGCCCGCCGAGCTTGCCCTTGCCCGGGGCGAGGTGCAGGAAGAAGCCGCCGGACTGGGCGAGCACGCCGAACAGCAGCAGGAAGCAGACGATCCACCGCGCGGTGTCCGGGAGCCCGGTCCGGCCGAGGATCTGCAGCGCGACCAGCGCGAGGACCAGCAGCACGCCGGCGTGCGCGTGGCCTGCGCGGAACATCCCGCGCTGGTGTTCGGTCAGCTTCTTGTCGCGCAGGACACCCATCAGCGCGTAGCCGCCGTACATCACCGTCGGCAGCGAAACGAGGGCGATGACGGTGAAGAGTTTGATCGGTCCTTCCATGAGGCAACGATAACACTGTTTTAAAACGCTGTCACCAAACTCGGCGTCCCACTTCCGGGAACGGGTGGTACGAGCTTGATCGGCCCCCGTCAACGCTCGGCACGCCGAGCAGCCGACCCTGACACGGCCAGGTAATTCGAGTGGGGAGGATCAGGGACACTCAACGTCCCAAATCCTCCCCGCTCGACCGTGTCGCGGCATCGAAACCCCAGACTGGCGCCCCTTCGACGACCGCTGGCACGTCGCGTTCGCCGGTCGCTCTAACCCGAAACGCCACTCACGATCAACCCGCGTGAAAGCACCAAACGCAGGTTTCGCAGGGCGGAAAGATCGGCGAGCGGATCGCCCTCGACCGCCAGGACATCGGCACTCAGCCCCGGGGCGAGCCGTCCGGTGACGTCGCCGAGGCCGAGCCCGGCGGCGGAGTCCTCGGTCGCGATCTCGAGGATCCGGCGCCTGCCGAAACCGAGCCATTCGTAGAGTTCGAGGGCGCCGACGGGGTCGTCGAAGACCGAACCGGGCAAACCGGCGTCCGTGCCCGCGAGGAGCGGAACACCCAGCTCCTCCAGCCAGGACAGCCTGCCGTAGACGGTCTTCGCGAGCTCCTCGCCCATGCGCTCGGCGAGCATCCGCCAGTTGCGGCTGCTGGTCGAACAGGCCGCGATGCCCTCGGCGGCCATCCGCTTGGCGACGCCCTCGCGCCGGTCCTGCCGCTGCGGTCCGGTCATCCAGGTGCAGTGCTCGATCGTCGCCACACCTGCCTCGACCGACGCCTCGATCGCGTCGGCGCCGTGGGCGTGCGCCGCGACCGGGAGCCCGTGGCGCTCCGCGTGCTCGACGATCAGGCGCAGCGCCCGGACGTCGAACTGGGACTCCCACATGTCCGCGCCGCCCTCGGTGATCTGGCCGCCGCTGGCCATCACCTTGATCACGTCCGCGCCGGCGGCCGCGTTCGCGTCGATCAGGGCCCGGATCGCGTCGTCGTCGCCGACCTCGCCGCCGAAGAAGTGGCAGTGTCCATTGAGGACGGTCAGGGGTGATCCGGCGGTCAGCAGACGCGGCGCGGCGGTGCCTTCGAGTTCCGCGCGGACCCGCGCGCCCAAGGCGCCGCGATCGCCGAGATCCCGCACCGTCGTGACGCCGCTGCGCAGCATTTGCCCCAGTCGATCCTTGGCGCCCGAGCACAGGGCTTCGTCGTCGCTCGCCAGGAAGTTCGGCAGCATCTCGCGGGTGGCGTCGAACGCCAGGTGCACGTGGGCGTTGAACAGACCGGGCAACAGGGTCGCGCCGGGGAAGTCGAGTTTCTCGGCCTCCGGCGACGCCTGTGCCGTGACCTCGGCGCGCGGGCCCGCCGCGAGGATGCGGTCGCCCTCGACGAGCACGGCGCCGTCTTCGACCGGCGTGCTCGGACGCGACAGGATCCGGCTCGCGGTCAGCAAAAGCTGTGTCGTCATGCGTCGCTCCTGGAGACGGCGGCGGAGAGCGCGAGCAACGGCCGCACGTCGGATTCGATGTCGGAGGCGCCACCGGGGAGCACGAGTTTCGCGCGCCCGTCGGTCTCCTCGCCCGCGGTCTGCCGGGCGATCGCGCGCTTGAGCGCTTCCGCCGCCGCGTGCGGATCGTCCGCGGCGAGTGCGGTCAGATCGGTTTCCAGATAGGGGCTCAGCTGCACGAGCCCGTCCCGGATCTCGATCACCCGGCGGTAGTACCGGCGGTGGACCGTACGCGGACGCCACCGCTCCCACGCTCCCTGTGGCGTGGTCCGGAGCACGATGTTCGGGTAGATCCCGGCCAGCGCGGTCCACAGCGGGGTGAGCTCGTCGTGGTGCCGCCGGTGCTGGCGGCGGCGGCGCAGCGCGGCGAACCGCGCGCGGGCGCCGGGATAGGTGATCCCGGCGAGGAACAGCACGATCCCGAGGAGCACCAGCGGGACGGCGACCGTGAGCAGGAGCGGGATCGACGGCCCGAACGCCCAGGCGATAACGATGTAGAGCGCGCGGAAGACGCTGCCGACCGAAAGGCAGATCAGTCCGGCGGCGCTGAGTTTCAGCCCGATCTTCAGATGGCGGTCGGCGGTGCGGATGTACCGGAAGATCCACCAGGCGCAGGCGGCGAGGCCGTAGATCAGGTAGATCCCGGCGCCGAGGTAGAACAGCGCCACCCCGGGCACGTGCACGAGTTTCGGGCTCAGCGCCAGCCCCCGCACCTCCGGCGGGGTGACGGCCATGGCGACCAGCATCAGCGCGATCGCGCCGGACAACGGGATCAGCTCGAACAGGACGCGCCCCGGCCTGCGCGGGCCCAGCGCGGAGCCGAGGAACACGATCAACAGCGCGCAGACGCCGATCGCGAGCAGGACGTTGTTGACCAGGCGGCCGGTGCCCTTGCCGGTCAGGTCGTCGAGCCAGCCGACGATGACCTTCTGCTGGGCGAGGAAGGAGCCTGCGACACAGACGATCGTGATCGTGATCGCCCAGTTCGGCAGCAGGCGGGGTGCTCGGTAGGTCTGGTAGATCCGCCAGGCGAGCGCGGTCGCGAACAGCACCATCGCCACGACGTTGATGGGGGAGAACAGTGAGGTCACAGCCACCCTTGATGGTCGCCCAGCGCGCCTTGGACGCGGCGGACGTCATCGTCGTCGGCGCGACGGGGAATCGTGTAGTTCAAGACCGACGCCCATTCGAGGATGATGGTCGCCACGGTCTCGGCTTCCCATTCGTGCGCCTCATCGTAGGAGGTGCGGCGTAAAGCGCGGTGTACCGCGTCGCCGTCGAGGCCGGGGGCGGGGCCGCGCAGGAAGTCGGCGGGTTCGGCGTCGCCGCCGGGATGGTGATCGGCGAGCATATGCCCGAGTTCGTGCAGGATGATGTGGTCCTGGTGGGACTTCGTGGTCTCCTGCTGGAAGAAGATGTAGTCCGCCGAACCGGTGGCGATCCAGCAGCCGAACGGGCCGGGGACCTCCAGCGGATACGGCATCAGGCGGATCGGCCTGCCGCGCTGTTCGCCGAGCCGTTCGCAGAGCACGCCGACGTCGAGCGGCGGCTCGATGTCGAGCTTGTTCAGCATCTTGCGGCAGCGTTTGCGGAGTTCCCGTTCCTTCATCGGTTCTCTTCCGGCTGCTCGCGCTCGGCCCGTTCGTAGCGTTCGACGAGCTCCAGCAGGTCCATCACCTGACGACGGCCCTGCGGGGACAGTTCCTGTGCGCGCATGGCCATGAGCGTCGCCTCTCCGACCGGTTGGGGCTCCTGCTCGTCGAAGAAGTACGTGATCGGCACCCCGAACAGTTTCGCCAGCGCTTCGACGTAGTGGATCTTCGGGTTGACCCGTTTGCCCGTGGCGAGCTGCTGGAGGTACGCGGGCGACATGGTGGGCCCGCCGGCACGGTCGATCGCCGCGGACAGCTCGCGATAGCTGTGCGGGGCGCCTTCGTCCGCGCGCACCGAATCGATCAGCGCGGTCAGTTTCTGGGCGAAGGTCTGATACGGCGACATGACCCCCCAACCGTTCCGTAGTCCCGTTCCGTAGTTGGAGTGTAACGCGATACGGCCTGTCCGCAGCTGTTGACAGCGCATGTATGCAGTGGTTTACAGTTGTCAAGCGGTTTCGTGCCGTGTCCGGTCTCTCACTCCGGAATCCGTGCCCTGGGGGTGTACGGACGCCGGAGTGAGAGCCGTTTTTTCCGGTGGGTGCACAAGATCGTGCCGGATGTAGTACGCTGAGGCAGCCAAGGTTGATCGCCATCACGGCGAACCCTTGGCCTAGGCCTGTTGCCGGAGGTCGACCCCCAGGGCTTCCGGTGACAGGCCCCTTTACTTTCACCCCTCGCGTTTCGTCCTCTGAATGCGATAGTCCGCATCGCGAACGACCGCATTCAGAGGACGAAACGCGGGCAGGGGTCAGGGCATGAGCGTGGCGGCCAGGGTGCCGCCCAAGTCGAAACAGGCCTCGAGATCCGCTTTGCCCGGTTCGCCGGTGACGAGCACCGGCGAGGCCGCGCTTTCCCAGCCGAGGCCGGTCGTGATGGCCTCGATCCCGCGCACGGTGCCGGACGTGTCGTTGTCGCCGTGCACGAAGAACCCGAACGGACGCCCCCGCGTGGAATCCAGGCACGGGTAATAGACGGTGTCGAAGAAGTGCTTCAGTGCGCCGGACATGTAGCCCAGATTCGCCGGGGTGCCGAGCAGGTAGCCGTCGGCCTCCAGGACGTCGGGCACGGTCGCGCCCAGCGCCGCGCGGCGCACGACGTCGACGCCCTCGATGTCCGGATGGTTCGCGCCGGAGAGCACGGCTTCGAACATCGCCTGCGTCGAGGGCGACGGCGTGTGGTGGACGATCAGCAGCTTCGGCATGTCAGGCCAGCCGGGACTCGATGTCGGCCCGGAGTGTCGCCAGTCGCGCGTCCGCGGCGGCTCGCGCCTCGGCGAGATCGCCGGTGACCGGCTCCTTGATCTGCAGGTACGCCTTCAGTTTCGGCTCGGTCCCGGACGGCCTGATCACGACACGCAGCCCCTCGCCGGTCAGGCGGAGGACGTCGGCGTCGGGCAGGAGGTCCTCCATCGTGACGTCGGTGCCGCCCAACGACGCCGGGGGAGTGGCGCGCAGGCCAGCCATGAGGCGCTCCCGCACCGACAGGTCGGTGACGCGCAGCGAGACCTGATCCGTCACGTGTACGCCGTGCTTCACGGCCAGTTCGTCGAGGACGTCCAGCGGTCCGCGGCCCGCCGCGCGCAGGGAGGCGGCCAGGCCCGCGGCGAGCACGGCGGCGGAGATGCCGTCCTTGTCGCGCACGAAACCGGGGTTCACGCAGAGGCCGAGCGCCTCTTCGTAAGCGAACACGAGCCCTTCGCCGGCACGGACCAGCCATTTGAACCCGGTCAAGGTCTCCGCGTAGCGCGCCCCGAATTCCTTCGCGACTTCGCCGAGCATCGACGACGAGACGATCGTCGTGGCCACCAGCGGATCAGCACTGTCTACAGTGGACAGAACGTGCCAGCCGAGCAGGACGCCCGTTTCGTCCCCGCGCAGCATCCGCCACGAACCGTCCCGCTCGCGCACGCCCAGCGCGCAGCGGTCGGCGTCCGGGTCGAGCGCGATCGCCAGGTCGGCGCCGCCCTCGGACGCCAGTGCCAGCAAGAGATCCGTCGCGCCCGGTTCCTCCGGATTCGGGAAGGCGACCGTCGGGAAGTCGGGATCCGGCGTGGATTGCTCGGCGACCAGGCTCAGCTCGGTGAAACCGGCGCGTTCGAACGCGGCGCGCAGGGTTTCCGCGCCGACACCGTGCAACGCCGTCGCGGCGACCTTGACCGCGCGTTCCGGGCCGCGCGGAAGCAGCGCGACCTTGGCGAGGTACGCGTCGCGGAGTTCGTCGCCCAGCACTTCGGCGCCGGGCTCGCGCGGCACGCTGATCGCCGGGGGAGCGGCTTCGATGGCGCGCTCGATCTCGCCGTCCGAAGGCGGGACGATCTGGCCGCCCGTCGCGTCGTAAAGCTTGTAACCGTTGTCGGCCGGGGGATTGTGCGACGCGGTGATCTGGATACCCGCCACCGCGCCGAGTTCCAGTACGGCGAACGCGAGCACCGGCGTGGGCAGCGGGCCGGGCAGCGTCTTCACCGCGAACCCGGCGGCCGTCAGCACCTCGGCGGCGGCCTTGGCGAAGGCCTCCGAACCGTGCCGCGCGTCGCGGCCGACCACCACGACACCGCCCGAACGTCCTTGTGCGGTCAGCCAGGCCGCGACACCCGCCGTCGTCCGGGTGACGACCGCGACGTTCATCCCATGGGGGCCCGCGCGCACCGGGCCGCGCAGCCCGGCGGTGCCGAATTCGAGCGGTCCGGCCATGCGGTCCGCGAGTTCGTCCGCAGCACCGGCTTCGCCGCCCATCGCGCGGGCGAGGATGTTCTGCAGCTCGACGCGGGAATCGTCGTCCGGGTCGTCGGCGATCCAGCGGAACGCCCGATCCCGGAGATCCGAGGTCAAGGAAGTCGTCACCGAGTCAGCCTACGGGTACGTTGGAGAGGGTGCGATTGATCTTCACTTCTCTGGTGAGTCATGGTCATCTCTATCCCCTACTACCGCTCGCCGTCGCCGCTCGCGACGCCGGGCACGAGGTCGTCTTCGCCACCGGCGAAGACATGCTGGCGGTGGTCGAAAAGGCCGGTCTGGCAGTGGAAATCGCCGGATTCGGGATGCGGGAGGCGTTCGAGTCGATCGCCGGGCCCGACGCTCCGAAACCCAACGCCTCCGACGCCCCGCCCGAATCGTTCAATCCCGTCATCGGCGAAGTGTTCGGAAATGCGCTGCCCCGGCGGTTCGTCGCCGATCTCACACCCCTGCTGGAACGGCACCGGCCGGATCTCGTCGTCTACGAAAGCGGCAACGCCGGTGGCGCCATCGCCGCCCACCTCGCCGGGATTCCCGCGATCGGGCACGGTTTCGGCCGGTTCTCGCCGGGTGACGTCATGGACGTCATCTACGGCCGCGTCGCGGAATTCGCCACGGAAGTCGGTTTGGGTGGCTTGAAGCTGCCGTCCTTCGGCGATCCCGTCGTCGACATCTGTCCGGAATCGGTGCAAGCGCCGGATTTCCTGGCCACGGCGACCCGGATCCCGCTACGTCCGGTCGGCTGGGCCGAGCCGGGAGACCTCCCGGCGGGTGTGGTCGGCCGGGACAAGAGCCGTCCGCTCGTCTACCTCACCCTCGGGACCGCCTTCGGTGACGAAGACGTGTTGAAGCGGGCCATCGGCGCCCTCGCGCGGCTCGACGCGGACGTCATCGTCGCGGCGGGCCCGACGGTCGATCCGGCGGCACTGGGCGAAGTCCCGGGCAATGTCCGGGTCGAGAGCTGGGTGCCGCAGGTCGAGCTCCTGCCGCACGTCGATCTCGTGGTCCACCACGGCGGCAGCGGGACGACGATGGGTGCCTTCGGCGCCGGGCTGCCGCAGCTGGTGCTGCCGCAGGGGGCGGACCAGTTCACGAACGCCGAGGCCGTCGTCGCGGCCGGGGTGGGCGCGCAGCTGATCGGTGCCGAGGCCGTCGAGGACGTCATTTTCGAGCAGGCGCGAAAGCTGCTCGCCGACGAGGCCGTCCACGGTGCTGCACGTCGGCTCGCCGACGAGGTCGCCGCGATGCCTTCGCCCGCGGAGGTCGCCCAGCGGCTTCCCGAGTTCGCCGGCTGAGAAGCGCCCCCGGATGTCATGAAAGGGTCGTTCAGGACGAAAAATGTCCTGAACGACCCTTTCATGACACATCTCAGGCGCGGGAGACGAGTTCCTTGAGCAGGGTGCCCATCCGGGTGGCGGACTGACGGCCCGCCTCGAGGACCTCTTCGTGGTTCAGCGGTTCCCCGGTCATCCCGGCCGCCAGGTTGGTCACCAGCGAAAGCCCGAACACCTCGACCCCGGCGGCGCGGGCGGCGATGGCCTCCAGCACCGTCGACATGCCGACGAGGTCGGCGCCGAGCGTCCGCAGCATGCGGATTTCCGCGGGCGTCTCGAAATGCGGCCCGGTGAGCCCCGCGTACACGCCCTCCTCCAGCGAAGGGTCGATTTCGCGCGCGATGTCGCGCAGCCGCTTCGAGTAGAGATCCGTCAGGTCGACGAAGTTCGCGCCGACGATCGGCGAGCGCGCGGTGAGGTTCAGGTGGTCGGAGATCAGCACCGGCTGCCCGACGCGGAAGCCCTCGCGCAGGCCGCCCGCGGCGTTGGTCAGCAGCACCGTCCTGGCACCGGCCGCCGCGGCGGTGCGCACGTTGTGCACGACCGGGTCGATGCCCTTGCCCTCGTAGAAATGCGTGCGGCCCAGCAGGATCAGCGCGCGCTTCTCGCCGACGCGGACCGACCGGACGGTTCCCCCGTGCCCGACCGCGCCCGGCGCGGCGAAGCCGGGCAGTTCGCCCAGCGGGATCTCCGCCTCGGGCTCCCCGATGACGTCCGCCGCCGGGCGCCAGCCCGAACCGAGCACGACGGCGATGTCGTGCTTCTCGACGCCGGTGCGTTCGGCGATGGCGGCGGCCGCCGCGACCTCGTTCTCACTCATGCGACGAGCGTATCCGGACGGTTCGCACGAGCAGGAACGCCACCAGCCCGAACGGGGACAGGAAGATCGTGAGCGCCAGGATCGGCCCGGTCACCAGCGGGTGGATCCGGTGCTCGCGGGATTCGAGGTACATCCAGCGCGCGATGAACAGGTCGAAGGCGATCAGATGCGCCCAGATCGTGGCCGCCCCGTACGGCGAACCGGTGAACGCGCCGAGCACGCCGAGGTCCGGCCTGCTGACCGCCGTCCAGAGCTCGCCGAAATGCGCGATCGCGAGCACGAAGTACGGGATCAGCGGCAGCAGCGGCGTCCAGGGTGACGCCATGATCCGGCGGGTCCACGACCAGCCCGGCAGGAGGATCATCAGCAGCCAGAACGGCGTCGCCAGCGGGAAGGTCCAGGTGAACAGGGTCTCGACGCTCATCGCAGCGAGGCCTCCAGCTCCCTGTCCTTCGCCGGCCGCCCGATCGCGATCAGCCCGCTAAAGGCGACGCCCGCGATCAGGAGGGCGAAGGCGGTGAGGGTCTGGCTGTCGGGGGAGACGATCGACTGGCCGCGCAGCGCCTGCCAGGTGAGCAACGCGAGCAGGCCCGCGTAGCCGACGCCGGCGATCACCACGAGCCGCAGCCGGAGGACGTCGTCGCGAAGCCGCGGGTAGCGCGCGGCCAGGACGCCGAGGACGAGCGCGAGCAGCGGAAGCGCCTGGAGGCCGTGCAGGCCGAGGAAATGCGGGATCCGCAGGTCGCCGCCGACGGTGCTCCAGCCGAGGATCGGCAGGCCGGGGCCGCCGTCGGGGAGGCCGACGGTATGCGCGCCGATCATCGCGGACTGGCCGGTCGCGTCGAGCAGGGCCTGCTGGTCCGGGGACGGGCCGCTCATCAGCGTCGCCAGCGAGATCCCGATCATGCCGAGGATCGCGCCGATCCGGGCCGCCCACGCCGTCGCGCGGTCGGGGATCCGGGTGAACATGACGGCGATCGTCAGGACGAGGTTGACCATCCAGAGCACGGCGATCATCCCGCCCATGACCTGGAAGATCGTGTTGTCGAGCGGCGTCGCGTTGTTGAAGTGGCTCGCGCGGACGCGGGCGGCCTGGAAGATCACGAGCGCGTATTCGGCGCCGAAGATCACGACGAGCACGTTCGCCAGCCAGCTCGCGGTCCGCCGGAACCTGGGCAGCAGGGAGACGAGCCAGCTCCAGGTGAAGAAGTACAGCGTGGCGGAGACGGCGAATTTGAACGGTTTCGCCCAGAGCGGGGCGCCGTTCAGCGTCCGCTGGTCGATCAGCATGGCCAAGACGCACAGCACGGTGATCACGGCGAAGGCCTGGGCGAAGCGATACGAACCCCGGTGCCAGGTGCGGGTTCTCTCGCGGAGATCGGTCAAGATGGTCATGGGTCCCTCCCAGAAATGGATAGTCAAGCTCTCCGTTATGGGAAGCTAAACTATCCATCCTGAGAAGTCTTCAGGGATGACCCTGGAACCGTCCCCGAGATGGGAGAACGCACGCGTGCGGATGGCCGAACTGAGCGAAAAAGCCGGGATCCCGGTCGCCACGATCAAGTACTACCTGCGGGAAGGACTGCTCCCGCCGGGCGAGCGGACCAGCCCGAACCAGGCGAAGTACGACGACGGGCACGTGCAGCGGATCAAATTGATCAGGGCGCTGATGGACGTCGGCGGCCTTTCGCTCGCGACGGTCGGCGAAGTGCTCGCCGCGGTCGACGCCGGGGAGGCCGGCCCCCACCACGTTCTCGGTATCGCGCAGCAGGGCATCACGACGTCGAAGCGGGTCGTCGACGACGAAGCCCGCGAGTGGGCGCTCGCTACGGTCCGCGACCTCGCCGACCGCCGCGGCTGGCCCTGCAAGGACGAAGACGACCTGGTCATCCAGGCACTGGTAAGCGTCCTGTGCACGATCCGCGAGGTCGGGCACGGCTGGTATCTCGAAAAACTCGACGCCTATGCCGAGATCGCCGACCGGACCGCCGACCTCGACCTCGAAGGGATCTCGGGGATCGAGTCGCTGGATCAGATCATCGAGATCGCCGTCGTGGAGACGGTTCTGGGCGACAGGCTGCTCTCGGTGCTGCGGAGGCTGGCACAGCAGCGCGCCTCGAAGGCGTACTTCGCCGGGCTAACCGTCGACGATGAACGACAAGGCGACCGGCTCGAAGATCCCGGTCTTCGCTGAGTTCTCCTGCTCGATCGTCGAGGTCACCGACAGGATCCACAGATCCGTGCCGCCGCTGAACAGATCCATGTACGTCGTCCGCGTGATGCTCTCGTTCACGGCGTCCCGGTTGCCGGCGGCACGCTCCGTCGTCCGGTACGTGTACCGCTGACTGTCGTCGCCCCGGCCGGGGACGGTGGTCGGCCCGCCGATGGGGGCGATCTCCGGATGCTGGCTCCTCAGCCAGCTGAAGTAGGCGGGCGGCGGGCTCTCGGCCAGGAAACCGCTCAGCCGCTCGACGCGGATGGCCTGACGGCCGTCGGGCGAGACGTACTGGACCACCGTGCTCGGCACACCCCTGGTGATATGCGGCGCGACGAACTTCTGCCAGCCCTCCGGGACACCGAGGCTGAACCGGCCGCCCTTGAGGCCGTTCACGGTGCTCGCGTCACCCTGTTGCGTGATCAGTTTCGGCGGCGGCTGGGTGATGATCGTGTCGCCTTGCTGCAGCTTCTCCGGCGGTCGCAGATCCTGTCCGCCGACGGCCCTGGCCAGCACGAAACCGCCGCCCGCGGCCAGCAGGAACAGGACGACCGACGCGAGCGCCAGCACCACGGTGCCCACCGTCGAGCGGCCGGGCCGCCGGGGCGGCGGTGGCGTGACGGTCGGCATCGGCGCGAGTTCGACGGGAGGAGCCGGCGCGGGCTGGTTGAGGAACGGCAGCGGACCGGGGTCTGCGGCGAGTTCCGAACTCGTGCCCTCGCCCGGTTTCTCCGGCGCGACCGGCTTGATCACCTGGGTGTCGGTGGCGTCGAGATGCGCGGTGGTCTTCTTACCGTCGGGCGTGTGGAACAGCTCGGCGGGGAAGAGGTCGATGAGCGTCTTGGCCTGCAACGGGTACAGCCGGCGCCGGACCTCACGCAGGGTGATCCGCTTCGACGGCTCCTTCTTCATGAGCGCGCCGATCACGTCGGCCAGCGGGCCGGGGCCGGGCTTCGGCACCTTCCCGTTGACGACCTTGCCGACCGTTTCGAGCGGGTCGCCGTCGGCGTCGTACGGCGGCGAGCCCTCGATGGCGGCGAACAGTGTCGCGCCTAGCCCCCACAGATCGGCGGCGGGGACGACGGCGCCGCCGGAAGCGACCTCGGGCGCGATGTAGGCGGGCGAGCCCAGCATCATCCCGGTGCGGGTCATGGTGGCTTCGGAGACGTTGCGCGCGATGCCGAAGTCCGTGAGCTTGATCCGGCCGTCACCCGCGACGAGGACGTTGCCCGGTTTGACGTCACGGTGGGTGATCCCGGCGGCGTGCGCGGCTTCGAGCGCGGACGCCACCGCGATGCCGACCGCCGCGGCCTGCTCGACCGTCAGCGGCCCGTGGTCGCGCAGGATGTGCGCGAGGCTGCGCGACGGCAGCAGCTCCATCACGACGAACGGTTCGTCGTTCTCGCGGGCGACGTCGTGCAGGATGATCACGTTCGGGTGGCTCAGGACGGCGATCGCGCGGGCTTCGCGCAGGGTCCGTTCGCGCAGTTCGTCGGCCTGCGACGCCGGGACGCCGGGCGGGAGGCGGACCTCCTTGACCGCGACGGGGCGGTGCAGGAACTCGTCGTAGGCCGACCAGACCGTGCCCATCGACCCTGATCCGATGACCGAGCGCAACCGATATCGCCCGGCGACTACACGCTTCTCGTCGCCGGGACTCTCGCTGGACTCGGTGGTGTCGGACGGCACGGCCCAATTGTGTCGTATGCCCGCGTGGCGGCCCTATGCGCCGTGCCCTGTCGGAATGAACGGGGCCGCCCGGACAGCGGCACCCGCGCGGTGCACTGCCGGGTCGTTTCGTGTGATCAGACGGACGACACACGTGACCGGCCGGACGGCACACGTGATCAGACGGACGACTCGAGGCGGAAGCCCGGCTCCGAGCGTGTCGTCCATTCCATCACGCGTGTCGTCCGTCTGATCACACGTGCCGTCCGGCCAGTCACGCGAAACCGCCGTTCACGACCGCCCGGCATCGCCCCCTAATCACCCCCTAGGCGCGACTAGCGTCACAGGTGGTGCCACTTGAGGGCCGTTAGCATCGTTGGCTATGACGGAAGTGGCCGAGACGGAGTCAGTGCCGACCCCTGGCGAGCCCGACGCGCCGGAAGAATTGGAGCTCGCGGCGGAGTTCCCCGAAGCGAGCCGGGAACAGTGGCGCGAGCTGGTCGCGGGCGTGCTGCGCAAGAGCGGCGCCATCGACGAGTCCTTCGACGGCCTGCCCGAAAGCAAGCTGGTCACGCGGACGTACGACGGCCTGGAGATCCAGCCGCTCTACACCGCCGAAGACACCGTCGACGGGACTGGCTTCCCCGGTCTTCCGCCGTTCGTGCGAAGCGCCCGGCCCGAGGGTGCGGTGACGACCGGCTGGGACGTCCGTGCCCGGTACGCGCGCCGCGACGCCAAGGCCACGAACGCCGCGATCCTCGCCGACCTCGAAGGCGGCGTCAGCTCGATCTGGCTGCGTGCCGGTGCGACCGGCGTTCCCGTCGCCGATCTGGGCGACGCGCTGAACGAGGTCTACGTCGACCTCGCACCCGTCACGCTTGACGCGGGCGAAGAGTACGAAGCCGCCGCGAACGAGTTGCTCACGCTCTTCGCCGAGCGCGAGATCCCGGCGAGCGCGGTCACCGCGACCCTGGGCGCCGACCCGATCGGCTCGACCGCGCGCACCGGCACCGCGCATCCGCTCGCCCCCGCCGCGGACTTGGCCGCGCGCGTCGCCGCCAGTCACCCGAAGGTGCGAACGATCGTCGCCGACGGCCTCCCGTTCCACGAAGCGGGCGGCTCGGACGCGCAGGAACTCGGCGCGGCCATCGCCGCGGGCGTCGCGTATCTGCGGGCACTCACCGAAGCGGGATTGGACGTCGACACCGCGGCCGGTCAGCTCGAATTCCGGCTCGCCGCCACCGCCGACCAGTTCCTCACGATCGCCAAGTTCCGTGCCGCGCGGCGCCTGTGGGCCCGCGTCACCGAAGTCGCTGGGGTCTCAGCCGGCAAGGGCGCGGGTATGCGGCAGCACGCGGTCACCTCGCCCGCGATGCTGACCCAGCGCGACCCGTGGGTGAACATGCTGCGGACCACGCTCGCCTGTTTCGGCGCCGGGGTCGGCGGCGCGGACGCGATCACCGTGCTCCCGTTCGACGCCGCGATCGGCCAGCCGGACGCGTTCTCCGCGCGGATCGCGCGCAACACGCACGCCGTCCTGCTGGAGGAGTCCAAACTGGCCGGTGTCATCGATCCGGCGGGCGGCTCCTGGTACGTCGAGAACCTCACCGACGAGCTGGCCAAGGCCGCGTGGCGCGAGTTCACCGCCATCGAGGCGGCGGGCGGGATCGAGGCGGAACTGGCCTCCGGCGCCCTCGCGGCACGGCTCGCCGAGACCTGGGAGAAGCGGTCGAAGCGGATCGGGACCCGACGCGATCCGATCACCGGCGTCAGCGAATTCCCCAATCTGAAGGAGAAAGCGGTCGTCCGCGACCCGCTCGGCGACCTGCCGGGTGGCGGCCTGCCGCGCTACCGGTACGCCGAAGCGTTCGAGGCGCTGCGAGACCGGGCGGACGCGCATCCCAGCCGTCCTCGCGTTTTCCTCGCCACCCTCGGCCCGGTCGCGGCGCACACCGCGCGGGCGAGTTTCGCGGCGAACCTGTTCCAGGCGGGCGGAATCGAGGCGGTGAACCCCGGTGCGCCCGAGGACGTCGTCGCGGAATTCCGGGCCAGTGGAACGAAGATCGCCTGCCTCTGCGGCAGCAACACTTCCTACGCCGAAGAAGCGGACAGCGTCGCGAAGGCGTTGAAGGAAGCGGGCGCGACGTCGGTGCTGCTCGCCGGGAAACCCGGCGACCACCCGGACGTCACGGGCTACCTCTTCACGGGCTGCGACGCCCTGGAAATCCTGACCGGCACGTTGAACGAGCTCGGAGTGCAGTGATGACCATCCCGAACTTCGCCGGAATCGAGCTCGGCAGCCCCGAGCCGGGCGACCGTCCTCAGTGGACCGAAGCATTGCACGCCGCCACCGGCAAGGGCCCCGACGCGCTCGCGTGGGAGACGCCGGAGGGTATCGGCGTCAAGCCGGTGTACACCGCCGACGATCTGTCCGGAGTGGACTTCCTCGGCACGTATCCCGGTGTCGCGCCGTATCTGCGCGGCCCGTACCCGACGATGTACGTCAACCAGCCGTGGACCATCCGCCAGTACGCGGGTTTCTCCACCGCCGAGGAGTCGAACGCCTTCTACCGCCGCAACCTCGCCGCCGGGCAGAAGGGCCTTTCGGTCGCCTTCGACCTCGCGACACACCGCGGCTACGACTCCGACCACCCGC
This sequence comes from Amycolatopsis sp. w19, assembly GCF_051373225.1. Classification (NCBI taxonomy): domain Bacteria; kingdom Bacillati; phylum Actinomycetota; class Actinomycetes; order Pseudonocardiales; family Pseudonocardiaceae; genus Amycolatopsis; species Amycolatopsis sp. w19. The sequence goes on from NZ_JBPQFM010000019.1 coordinate 108,061, forward strand.
GTGTCGCCGGTGACGTCGGCATGGCGGGTGTCGCGATCGACTCGATCTACGACATGCGCCAGCTCTTCGACGGCATCCCGCTCGACAAGATGAGCGTTTCGATGACCATGAACGGCGCCGTCCTGCCGGTGCTCGCGCTCTACGTCGTCGCGGCCGAGGAACAGGGGGTCACGCCGGACAAACTGGCCGGGACCATCCAGAACGACATCCTCAAGGAGTTCATGGTCCGCAACACCTACATCTACCCGCCGCAGCCGTCGATGCGGATCATTTCGGACATCTTCTCGTTCACCTCGCGGAACATGCCGAAGTACAACTCGATCTCCATCTCCGGCTACCACATGCAGGAAGCCGGGGCGACCGCCGACCTGGAGCTGGCGTACACGCTCGCGGACGGTGTCGAGTACATCCGCGCCGGGGTCGAGGCCGGGCTGGACGTCGACAAGTTCGCGCCGCGCCTGTCCTTCTTCTGGGCGATCGGGATGAACTTCTTCATGGAGGTCGCGAAACTCCGCGCGGCGCGTCTTCTGTGGGCGAAGCTGGTGAAGGGCTTCGAGCCCAAGTCGTCGAAGTCCCTGTCGTTGAGGACGCATTCGCAGACCTCCGGCTGGTCGCTGACCGCGCAGGACGTCTACAACAACGTCGTCCGCACCTGTGTCGAGGCGATGGCGGCGACCCAGGGCCACACGCAGTCGTTGCACACCAACGCCCTCGACGAGGCCCTCGCACTGCCGACCGACTTCTCCGCCCGCATCGCGCGGAACACGCAGTTGTTGCTGCAGCAGGAATCCGGCACCACGCGCGTCATCGACCCGTGGGGCGGCAGTGCGTTCGTCGAGAAGCTGACGTACGACCTCGCGCGCAAGGCGTGGGGCCACATCACCGAGGTCGAGCAGGCGGGCGGGATGGCGAAGGCGATCGACGCCGGCATCCCCAAACTGCGCATCGAAGAGGCCGCGGCGCGGACGCAGGCGCGGATCGACTCCGGCCGCCAGCCGGTGATCGGCGTCAACAAGTACCAAGTGACCGACGACGAGCAGATCGACGTGCTCAAGGTCGACAACGCGGGCGTGCGCGCGCAGCAGCTGGAGAAGCTGCGGCGGCTGCGCGAAGAGCGCGACGAGGACGCCACCCAGGACGCGCTGCGGCGGCTCACCGCGGGCGCCGAGTCCGACGGGAACCTGCTCGCGCTGGCCATCGACGCCGCGAGGGCGAAGGCCACCGTCGGCGAGATCTCCGACTCGCTGGAGAAGATCTGGGGGCGCCACTCCGGCCAGATTCGTACCATCTCCGGTGTGTACCGCGAGGAGGTCGGCAAGACCGAGAACGTCGAGCAGGCGCGCGAGCTGGTCGAGAAGTTCGCCGAGGAGGAAGGCCGCCGTCCCCGGATCCTGGTCGCGAAGATGGGCCAGGACGGCCACGACCGCGGCCAGAAGGTGATCGCGACCGGCTTCGCCGACATCGGTTTCGACGTCGACGTCGGCCCGCTGTTCTCCACGCCCGGCGAGGTCGCGCGGCAGGCGATCGAGGCGGACGTGCACGTGATCGGCGTTTCGTCGCTGGCCGCCGGGCACCTCTCGCTGGTGCCCGCGCTGCGCGCCGAACTCGCCGAGCAGGGCCGCGAGGACATCATCGTCGTGGTCGGCGGCGTCATCCCGCCGCAGGACTACGAGGAGCTGCGCGCGGCGGGCGCGGCGGCGATCTTCGGCCCCGGCACGGTGATCGCCGAAGCCGCGATCGACCTCATCGGACAGCTGACCGCCCAGGAGTCCTGAACCTTGCCGCGCAAGATCGACGTCGGGGCACTGGCCAAAGGTGTCCTCGCGGGTGACCGCGGCCTGCTGTCGCGGGCGATCACGCTCGTCGAGTCCAATCGGGACGATCACCGGGCGCAGGCGCAGGAGCTACTGGTCGAGCTGCTCCCGCACGCGGGTGGGGCGCGGCGCGTCGGCATCACCGGGGTTCCCGGTGTCGGCAAGTCGACCTTCATCGATCAGCTCGGCACGGATCTGACCGAGGCCGGGCACAAGGTCGCCGTGCTGGCCGTCGACCCGTCGTCGACGCGGACCGGTGGCTCGATCCTGGGCGACAAGACCCGGATGGCGCGGCTCGCGGTGGACCCGAAGGCGTTCATCCGCCCTTCGCCGACTTCGGGCACGCTCGGCGGCGTCGCGCGGGCGACCCGCGAGACGATCGTGCTGATGGAGGCGGCCGGGTACGACATCGTGCTGGTCGAGACCGTCGGCGTCGGGCAGTCCGAGGTGACCGTGGCGAACATGGTCGACTGCTTCCTGTTCCTGACCCTGGCTCGCACCGGCGACCAGCTGCAGGGGATCAAGAAGGGCGTCCTCGAACTGGCGGACGTCATCGCGGTCAACAAGGCCGACGGCGACCACGAACGCGACGCGAAACGCGCGGCTCGCGAACTGGCGGGCGCGTTGCGGATGATCTACGGCCGGGACGCCGAGTGGACGCCCCCGGTGCTGACCTGCAGCGCGCTCACCGACGTCGGGCTCGACGAGATCTGGGCCGAAATCGGGCGCCACCGTGACGTGCTGACCGCTTCGGGTGAACTGGACGGGCGGCGACGGCGGCAGCAGGTGGAGTGGACCTGGGCGATGGTCCGCGAACAGCTGCTCGGACGGCTCGCCGCGCATCCGGACGTGCGAGCGGTCGTTCCGGACGTCGAACGGGCGGTCCGGGACGGTGAGCTGACCCCGACGCTGGCCGCCCAACGGATTCTGGAGGCGTTCTCCGGTCCTCCGCGTGGCGGCTGACGCGGGAACCCGGCAGAGTGCAGAATCGGACTCGCGCTACGCCGACGAAAGGGAGTCATGCCGAAAAGGTCTCGTCTCGGGCAGCTGGCCGGGCTGGTCGCCGCCGGGCTGGTCGCCTGCGCTCCCGTCGCGCAGGCCGTTGAGATCCAGGCGCCCGCGCCGGTGATCATGCAGGCAGCGGCGGTGCACGAAGCGCTCGAGCAGGCGCCTCCGGGGCCGGTGCTCGACCCCGCCGAGACCGACAAGGCCAACAGCCAGGAGACCAAGAACAAGGTCATCGCGGGTATCGCCGCGGCCATCCTGCTCGGCTTGGTGATCCTCGGGCGCCGCTCCCGTTCCAAGAAGAAGAAGTCCTGAACCGCTACCCGTAAGTAGAAGGACTCTCCGCTTAGCCCGGGCCGAACTCTCGCAGCCGTTCATCGCAGATCCACTACCGGCCATCTCCGGCTCGATCACTCGACGAGCGGCTTGTCATCTGCATGGTGCACGATCTATCGCAAATGCGTATCACAGATCGAACGGCACCCAGCGTGCCTTCAGCGACCACTCGTACGGTGGTAGACGAAGGTGACTGTGTTGCGGGAGGAGGTGCGGCGTGACGGTGCTCGATTCACGTCCGGACATTCCAGGCGACCCCGAGGGTCGCGTCGTTGCCCCTATAGAGGCGCCCACCGCGCTGATCTCCGAGGCCGGCGTCAGCATGGCACCTGTGCATGATCTGGGTGCCGGGCGTGGCCCCTTCTGGCTCGACGACTGGCTCCGCGCGAACGCCACCGACGTCGTCGCGTGGCGTCGTCGCATCCACGCGCACCCGGAGCTCTCCCGCCACGAGTTCGCCACGACCGAAATGGTCATGTCCCTGCTCCGCTCGGTGGGGCTCAAGCCATGGGTGCTGCCCTCGGGCACCGGCGTGGTCTGCGACATCGGCAGCGGCGACCGCTGCGTCGCGTTGCGCGCCGACATGGACGCCCTGCCGCTGACCGAGGCCACCGGGCTCCCGTACGCCTCCAAGACCGACGGCGCCGCGCATATGTGCGGGCACGACGCGCACACGGCGATCCTCCTGGGCGCCGCCCGGGCGCTGGCGGGCGCGCCGGAGCTGCCGGGCCGGGTGCGGCTGATCTTCCAGCCCGCCGAGGAGGTCATGCCCGGCGGCGCGCTGGACATGATCGCCGCCGGCGCGATGGAAGGCGTCGAGCGGATCTACGGGCTGCACTGCGACCCGCGGCTCGAGGTCGGCAAGGTCGGGCTGCGCGTCGGCGCGCTGACCTCGGCCGCCGACCTCATCGAGCTGCGGCTCACGTCGCCGGGCGGGCACACCTCGCGGCCGCATCTGACCGCGGACCTGGTGCACGCGCTCGGCACCGTGATCACGTCGCTGCCCGCGGTCCTTTCGCGGCGTGTCGACCCGCGATCCGGGACCGTGCTGGTCTGGGGCGCGGTGCACGCCGGGCAGGCCGCGAACGCCGTCCCGCAGGACGGGGTACTGCGGGGCACGCTGCGCACGGCGGACCACGAGGTCTGGACGATGCTGGAGCCGCTCGTCGCGGCTTCGGTGGAGTCGCTGCTCGCGCCGACCGGGGTCGGGTTCTCCCTCGACTACCGCCGCGGCGTGCCGCCGGTCGTCTCCGATCCGGAGTCGCACGCGCTGATGCGGGCCGGCGTCGAGGCCGCGCTCGGCGAGACCGCCGTGGCCGGGACCGAGCAGTCGTCCGGTGGCGAGGACTTCGGGTGGTACCTGGAGCACGTCCAGGGCGCTTTCGCACGGCTCGGCGTGTGGTCCGGTGAAGGCCCGATGGCCGACATCCACCGCCCGACCTTCACTCTCGACGAGCGTTCGCTCCTGTGCGGAGTCCGCACGCTGGTCCACACCGCCCTGGCCACCCTGGCCTGAGTTCCGCTCCCAATCACGCGAGTTCCGTCTTCAATCACGCGAGTTCCGCCCCTGTGCACGGATGTTCGCCCTAACGGGTCCGGACATCCGCGCACAGGGTTATCCACAGCCTGGGCGAGTTATCCACAGCTCGGGAAATCGGGTCTTCCCAAGGCCGATCCGATCTTCGATTCTCGAAGACGTGATCAACTGGGGAGGACGTCATGGGGTGGTCTCGCGTAGTGAGGCCGACAGGATCTTGGGGCGGAGAGCCGTCCTCGAAGGCTTGGCGCGCGGCGTGCTGGTGCAGCCGTGGCGGGGCGTCGTCGTCCACGCCGCGGATCTGCTCAAGCTGCCGACGCTGGCGCAGGCGGCACTGCTCGCGATCGGGCCGCCCGCCGTCCTGTCCGGCGTCACTTCTCTTGCCCTGCATGGGATTTCGGCTGCGGAGGGCGCCGCGGTCCACCTGACCGTCCCGTACTCGAGACGGGTCGAATCGAGGTCAGGGCTCGTGGTGCACAGGGCGGAATTTCACCCGTCCGATATCGTCGAACTGGACGAACTTCCCGTGTTCTCGTTGGACCGCGCGCTGGCCGATCACCTCTGCGACGGTGCCGAACGAACAGCGTTCGCCGCACTCGAAGAGGCCATGCACAACCTCGCGCCGAACCATCGCGCGGTCCTGCACACCAACGTCCGGGATCGTCTTCTCGACCGCCGCGACCGGCGAGGTATCCACAGGGCACAGATGCTGCTCGCGCTCGCGACGGGCGAGGCCGAATCGCCGTCGGAGAGCATCCTGCGCTTGATCGTCGTGGAAGCCGGACTGCCGGTGCCGGTCGCCCAGTACGAGATCGGCACCATCGACGGGCGGAAGCTGTACGTCCTCGACCTCGCGTGGCCTGAGTTGCGTATCGCCCTGGAGTACGACGGCTACGCCGCTCACGAGGGCAGGCAGGACTACGACGCGGAGCGGGACGCCCGGATGGCGGCGCGCGGATGGATCACGATTCGTGCGACGGCGGCCGACCTGCGGGATCCGCGACGGTTACTGGCGGAGTTGCGGGGAGCGTTCGAGCGTCGTACGGCGCGACTCGCGTGATTGAGACCGTGATTCGCGTGATTGAAGGCGGAACTCGCGTGATTGAAGGCGGAACTCGCGTGATTGGGGGCGGAACTCGCGGGTCAGCCGGAGATGCCCTGGCAGGGGCGGGTGCGGAGGGCGTCGACGTAGTCGGCGGGGGCGCCGGCGGCCTCGGCCGCGTCGGCCAGCACGCCGAGGTAGCGCGCGGACGGGAGGCCGCCCTCGTAGGCGTCCAGGACGTACAGCCACGCCAGCACGGAGCCGTCCATGGTCTGCACGCGGAGGCGGATCTTGGAGTGGATGCCCAGCTCGCCGCCTTCCCAGCGGTCGAGTCCGGGCTCGTCCAGCGAGGTGACGTCGTACAACACCACGAAGACCCGGGAGCCCGGGTCTTCGACGATGGTCGCCAGCGCGCCTTCCCAGCCGAGGTCCTCGCCGCCGAAGGTCAGCCTCCAGCCCTCCAGCCAGCCGGTGCCGGCCATGGGCGAGTGCGGAGCGCGCTCCAGCATCTGGGCGGGCTCCATATTGGATCCATACGCGGCATACAACGGCACGGCGACAGCCTAGCGACCTACCGCTCACCCGGCTGGACGCACATGCCGTGTCCGGCCACTCAATCCGCCCAACGGTCGCCCGCGTACGGTAAACGCAGTCACAGACACCGCTGCGAGGAGGAGACCAGTGACCAAGATCGTGATCATGGGCGGAGGCCCCGCCGGTTACGAAGCGGCACTGGTCGCGGCCCAGCACGGAGCCGACGTCACCATCGTCGAACGGGACGGTCTCGGCGGCGCGTGCGTGCTCTACGACTGCGTCCCGTCGAAGACGTTCATCGCCTCCTCCGGCGCGCTCGCGAACATGCACGACCTCCGTGAGCTCGGCATCAACACCGACATGGCCGACACCAGCGTCGACCTGCCGACCGTCCACGGCCGCGTGAAGGGCCTCGCACTCGCGCAGTCCGCCGACATCCGCGCCCGCGTCCAGCGCGAGGGCGTCCGCGTCGTCATCGGCCAGGCTCGTTTCGACGACGAAGAGGCCGGTCTCGCCACGCACAAGGTCGCCGTCACCGCCCCCGACGGCTCGACCGAGGTGCTCGACGCCGACGTCGTCCTCATCTCGACCGGCGCCACGCCGCGGGTGCTGCCCGGCGCCGTGCCGGACGGCGAGCGCATCCTCGACTGGCGTCAGCTCTACGACCTGCGCGAACTGCCCGAGCACCTGGCCGTCATCGGTTCGGGTGTCACCGGCGCCGAGTTCGCCTCGGCCTACACCGAGATGGGCGTCAAGGTCACCGTCGTCTCCAGCCGCGACCGCGTGCTCCCGCACGAGGACGCCGACGCCGCCGCCGTGCTCGAAGAGGTCTTCTCCCAGCGCGGCACCACGGTCGTCAAGCAGGCCCGCGCCGACAAGGTCGAGCGCACCGAAAAGGGCGTCGAGATCCACCTCTCCGACGGCCGCGTGATCGAAGCCAGCCACGCGCTGATGACCGTCGGTTCGGTGCCCAACACCACCGACATCGGCCTGGAGAAGGTCGGCATCGAGCCCGGCCCTGGCGGCTTCATCGGCGTCGACCGCGTTTCCCGCACCAGCGCGCCCGGTATCTACGCCGCCGGCGACTGCACCGGGGTGCTCATGCTCGCCTCCGTGGCCAGCATGCAGGGCCGCATCGCGATGTGGCACGCGCTCGGTGAGGGTGTCGCGCCGATCAAGCTCAAGACCGTCGCCGCCAACGTGTTCACCCACCCCGAGATCGCGACCGTCGGCATCAGCCAGCAGGCGATCGACTCGGGTGAGGTGCCCGCCCGCACCATCATGCTCCCGCTCGCGACGAACGCCCGCGCGAAGATGGAAGGCCTGCGACGCGGTTTCGTGAAGCTGTTCTGCCGCCCCGCCACCGGCGTGGTCGTCGGTGGGGTGGTCGTGGCGCCGACGGCGAGCGAACTCATCCTTCCCATCGCGCTCGCCGTCCAGAACCAGCTCACAGTGGAACACCTGGCACTGACATTTTCGGTGTACCCGTCGCTGTCGGGGTCGATCACCGAGGCGGGCCGCCAGCTCATGCGGCACGACGACTTGGACTGATCTTCGTCGCCGAGCAACCTTCGCGGGGGTGCCCGCGTCTAGCGCGTGTCGGTGTTTCGTTGACAGCTAGGGGTTTTTCGTGATTCGCAGGGTGCTCGCCGGAGTGGTGGCGATCGGTGCGGCGGTGCTGGCGGGGCCGTCGACCGGTTTCGCTCAGCAACCCCAGCCGGATCCCGGGGTCACCGTGCAGCTCAACGACGACACGGCCTACGAACTCGGGCTCGTCGACAAGTACGTGCACGGCGACGCCAACGTGGCGCTGGCGCAATGCCCCGGCGGAGACGGCATGAAGGCGCCGACGTCGACGACGTTCTCTTCGCCGGTGCTGACCATCGGGAAATACGACTACGGTCCGCTCATCGGGGTCCCGGCGAATGTCAGCGCCGACGTCGAACTCAAGGCGGGCACGGCTCCCGGCAGCTACCCGCTGACCGTCAACTGCAACGGAAAGTCTTATACGGCAACGTTTTCCGTGCCGCCCCGGCAGGTGAGCGCGGTACCCGACGGTGCCGCCCACGCGGGAGACGGCAGCATGGCCTCCTGACTTCCTTCCTCTCGCACCGGCGGTCGCGATCATTTCGTGACCCTGGCGGGCAACCGCCGGGCCGCCTGTGGCGTTTGGCAGTCGTGGGGTGAACGACGAGCCGGTCCCGGTCTGGGGGCCGGGACCGGCTCGTCGCGCCCGGGAGGTGGACATGAAAGCGAACTGGATGCGAGGGCGACGGGCGCCGCTGGTGCTCGCGGCCGTCCTGTTGGCCGTCTTGGCGACGCTGGCGATCGTCCTGTCCGGTCCGGGGGAGACCGGCCAGGCCGCGCCTCCGGTGAGTGCGGAGCGGACCGAGGTGCCGGTGGCCCCGAGCAACGAGCCGGTGGCCGAGCCGGTCGGCGGGATGCCGAAGGCCGATCCGGTGTCGATCGACGTGCCGAAGATCGAGGCGAAGTCCAGTCTGATCCCGCTCGGGCTCAACGCGGACAACACCATCGAGGTACCGCCGGTGACCCGGCCGTTGCAGGCGGGCTGGTACGTGAACGGTCCGACGCCGGGGGAGGTCGGGCCGTCGGTGATCCTCGGGCACGTGGACGGCAACAAGCAGAAGGGCATCTTCTTCCGGCTGAAGGAACTGGCGCCCGGCGACAAGGTCTCGGTCGCCCGCAAGGACGGCACGACGGCCGAGTTCGCGGTCACGAAGGTCGAGCGGGTGGCGAAGGACAAGTTCCCGACCGACGCCGTCTACGGCGACACCGCCGAACCGGAACTGCGGCTCATCACCTGCGGCGGGGTCTTCGACAAGGCGTCACGCAACTATCTCGACAACATCATCGTTTTCGCCCGGTTGATCGCGAGGTGAGTTCCATGATCAGGTCCGCCCTGGTGCTGGCGTGCGGGGTCGCGCTGGCCGCCCCGGCCGTCGCGTACGCGCAGGACGCCCCGTCCACGAGCCCGAAGGCGAATCCGCACCCGTTTCTCGGGCTCTCGCCCCGGCAGTCGGTGGCGGGGGAGGAGATCCTGGTCTCGGTCGGCTGCCCGGTCGGCGAACTGGGCGAGGTGAAGTCGAAGGTGCTCGACCGCATCGGCGAATTCACGGTGACCAACGAGATTCCGGTGATCCAGGGCGCCGTCGCGCATGTCGACGCCGAGGCACGGCCTGCCTTCTACACGGTCACGGCGATCTGCAAGACCACGAAGATCACGGCGAACCTCGAAATCGTGCCGGACAAGACGCCGACCTCGTCGAGTAAACCACCGGCGCCGAAGCCGACAATGCTGCCGAAGCCTTCTTCGCCGGGAAAACCGGCTTCGGGCCGTCAGGTTTCGAAAATTCCGGTGGGGGCGCCGCAGACCGGGGCAACCGATTCCCTTTCCCGATGGTGTTCTCAGTGCGAGGGCTCGCATTGAGGGAGAAAAGATCATGGGAATGAAGGGAATCGTCGCGGGCGCCGGTTTGCTCGCGATGACGGCGGGAGTGTTCCTCGCTCCTCAGGCGTCGGCCACCGCACCGCCGCCGAAATTGTCGGTCAGCCCGGCGAAGGTCGCGCCGGGGCAGGCGCTGGACTTCACCGCCAGTTGCCATGGCACGCGCAGCGCCGTGACGTCGCCGGGCCTGACCGGTCCGGTCACGCTCTCGGCCCAGTCCGGCGCGACGTACACCGGGCACGGGAAGGCCGCGGGGAGGACCGGCAAGTTCAAGGCGAGTTTCCGGTGCGACGGCGGGCCGAACCTGCCCGCCGCCAGTGGGACGGCGACCGTCGAGTTCGAGATCGTCTGCCCGCCGCCGACGACCACGCCCACCAGCCCGCCGTCGAGCAGCCAGCCGCCGTCGAGCAGCAAGCCCCCGTCCAGCAGTGAACCGCCGTCGAGCAGCAGCGCGCCGTCGTCGAGCTCGGCGCGGGTCGTTCCGGCCGCGTTGACGAAGCCGTGCGGTACGCCGGGCAAGACGCCGCAGGTGAAGGTCAAGCCCGCCGGCGCTCCGCAAACCGGCGGCGGCATTTAGTCCTCTGAATGCGCCAAGTAAGTGAAGGCCTCCTTGAGGGACGCAGGGTCCCTCAAGGAGGCCTTCACGGACAACCGCAGGTCAGTCTTCGTCGACCCAGTCGAAGGTCTTCGTGACCGCCTTCTTCCAGTTCCGGTACTCTGACTCGCGGCGGGCCTCGTCCATCGACGGGTCCCACTGCTTGTCCTGCGCCCAGTTGTTGCGGATGTCGTCTTCGCTCTTCCAGAAGCCCACCGCGAGACCGGCCGCATAGGCCGCGCCGAGCGCGGTGGTCTCGTTGACCACCGGCCGGATCACCGGCACGCCGAGGATGTCGGCCTGGAACTGCATGAGCAGCTCGTTGACGACCATGCCGCCGTCGACCTTCAGCGACTTCAGCGGGACGCCGGAGTCGGCGTTCATCGCGTCGATCACCTCGCGCGACTGGAACGCCGTCGCCTCCAGGACCGCCCGCGAGATGTGTCCCTTGTTGACGAACCGGGTGAGGCCGACGATCGCGCCGCGGGCGTCGGAGCGCCAGTACGGCGCGAAGAGACCCGAGAACGCCGGCACGAAGTACGCGCCACCGTTGTCCTCGACGGTCCGGGCGTGCTGCTCGACCTCGGCCGCGGAGCCGATGAGGCCGAGGTTGTCCCGCAGCCACTGCACGAGCGAGCCGGTGACCGCGATCGAGCCTTCGAGCGCGTACACCGTGTCGTTCGAGCCGATCTTGTAGCAGACCGTGGTGAGCAGCCCGTTGTCCGACATGACCTTCTCGGTGCCGGTGTTGAGCAGCATGAAGTTGCCGGTGCCGTAGGTGTTCTTGGCTTCACCCGGCGACAGGCACGCCTGTCCGAAGGTCGCCGCCTGCTGGTCGCCCAGGATGCCCGAGATCGGGACCCCGGCCAGCGCGCCCTTCTCCCGGACCTTGCCGTAGGTCTCCGACGACGACCGGATCTCCGGCAGCATCGACAGCGGGATCGTCATCTCCTCGGCGATCTCCGCGTCCCAGGCCAGCGTGTCGAGGTCCATCAGCATGGTCCGCGACGCGTTGGTCGGGTCGGTGACGTGCACGCCGCCGTCGACCCCGCCGGTCATGTTCCACAGCACCCAGGTGTCCATGTTGCCGAAGATCAGGTCCCCGGCTTCGGCCTTCGCGCGGGCGCCGTCAACGTTGTCGAGGATCCACTTGATCTTCGGTCCGGAGAAGTAGGTCGCCAGCGGCAGGCCCACCTTCGCGCGGTAGCGCTCCTGCCCGCCGCCGAGCGCGCCCAGGTCGCTGACGATCTTGTCGGTGCGGGTGTCCTGCCACACGATCGCGTTGTACACCGGCTTGCCGGTGGTGCGGTCCCAGACCAGCGTGGTCTCGCGCTGGTTGGTGATGCCGACCGCGACGATGTCGCCCGCGACCAGGTCGCCCTTGGCCAGCGCGCCCGCGGCGACGGCCCGCGTGTTCTCCCAGATCTCTTCGGCGTTGTGCTCGACCCAGCCCGCCTTCGGGAAGATCTGCTCGTGTTCCCGCTGGTCGACGGCGACCACCCGGCCGGAGTGGTCGAAGATCATGCAGCGGGTCGACGTGGTGCCCTGGTCGATCGCGGCTACGTACGAAGTCATCGAAACTCCAGTCTCAGGTGAGGTTGTGGACGGCGAGGAAGAGCAGGGCGGCCAGGGCACCGCCGACCAGCGGGCCGGCGACCGGGACCCAGGAGTAGCCCCAGTTCGGGTTGGCCTTGTTCTTGATGGGCAGCAGGAACGCGTACGCGATGCGGGGGCCGAGGTCTCGGGCCGGGTTGATGGCGTAACCGGTCGGGCCACCGAGGGACTGGCCGATGACCAGCACGACGAACGCTACACCCGCGTAGCCGAGCGCGGAGTTGCCGAAGTTCGGCGTGCCGCCCTCACCCGTGGCGTTGGCGTAGACCGGGCTGAGCAGGATCCACGCGACCAGCACGAAGGTGCCGATGATCTCGGTGACGAGGTTCCACGCCTTGTTCGGGATCTGCGGCGCGGTCGAGAAGATGCCGAGCGTCTCGTCGCGCTGCGGGTGGTCGTCGAACTGCAGCTTGTAGGCGGCCCAGCAGAGCACGGCGCCGAGGATCGCGCCGACCATCTGCCCGGCGAAGTAGATCGGGACGTCCGCCCACTTCGTCTTGTCCGCGATGGCGAGGCCCAGCGTGACCGCGGGGTTCAGATGCGCGCCGCTCGGCGCGGCGATGCTCGCGCCGGCGAAGACCGCGAACGCCCACCCGAGGGTGATCATCACGACGCCACCGTTGTGGCCGTTGTTCTTCCGCAACACGTGGTTGGCGACCACGCCGTTACCCAACAGGATCAGGACCGCCGTTCCCAGCAGCTCCCAGACGAATATGGCTCCATAACTCACCGCTTGACCTCCACTGTGGACACAACGCGTGGGACATTGCGCGCAGGGTCGAACACGGTGTGCTACGGCGCCCTTGCCGACCCACGTCCGTGGCACGTTACCGTCGCGTATTTGTTCGTTCCAGGCATCGCGGGAACCAATCCTTCCAAGATCGACGAGGGTTACGCCACACGTGTCACCCGCATAACGGACCGGTCGCGGCCGATCGTGCGATGCTGGAGCCACAGCGGCACAAGGAGGAATGTCACGTGGCAAGCTCTCAGCGCGAAGCCGAAAACAGCCCCGCCAGGCTGGGACCGCTCAAGCGGGAAGAGTCTTGGCAGCGGCTGGGTGAGGACAAATTCGACCTCGTCGTCATCGGCGGCGGAGTGGTCGGGGCGGGCACGGCGCTCGACGCCGCGACACGCGGCCTGCGGGTCGCCCTCGTCGAAGCGCGCGACCTCGCCTCGGGAACGTCGAGCCGGTCCAGCAAGCTCTTCCACGGCGGGCTCCGTTACCTCGAACAGCTGGAATTCGGGCTGGTTCGGGAAGCCCTGCGGGAACGCGAGCTGATGCTGACGACGATCGCCCCGCATCTGGTGAAGCCGGTCAGCTTCCTGTACCCGCTGACCCACCGGATCTGGGAGCGTCCGTACACCGCGGCCGGCCTGCTGATGTACGACACGATGGGCGGCGCGCGGTCGGTCCCCGGCCAGAAACACCTGAGCCGCGCGGGCGCGCTGCGGATGGTCCCGGCGCTGAAGCGGTCCGCGTTGATCGGCGGGATCCGTTACTACGACGCGCAATCCGACGACGCGCGGCACACGATGACCGTCGCCCGCACAGCCGCGCACTACGGCGCCGTCGTGCGCACTTCCACCCAGGTGGTCGGTTTCCTCCGCGAGGCGGACCGTATTTCCGGTGTCCGCGTGCGCGACGTCGAGGACGGCCGCGAGACCGAGATCCACGCCTCCGCGGTGGTCAACTGCACCGGCGTGTGGACCGACGAACTGCAGCGCCTTTCCGGTGGCCGCGGCCGGTTCCGTGTGCGGGCGAGCAAGGGCGTGCACATCGTCGTCCCGCGCGACCGGATCGTCTCGGAATCCGGCATGATCCTGCGCACCGAGAAGTCCGTGCTGTTCGTCATCCCGTGGCGCAACCACTGGATCGTCGGGACCACCGACACCGACTGGAACCTCGACCTCGCGCATCCCGCCGCGACCAAGCACGACATCGACTACCTCCTCGAACACGTCAACACCGTGCTCGCGACGCCGCTCACGCACGACGACATCGAAGGCGTCTACGCCGGGCTACGGCCTTTGCTCGCCGGGGAAAGCGAAGAGACGTCGAAGCTTTCGCGTGAGCACGCGGTCGCGCGTGTCGCGCCGGGACTGGTCGCGATCGCGGGCGGCAAGTACACGACGTACCGGGTGATGGCGGCGGACGCCGTCGACGCCGCGGCCGTCGACCTGCCGGGCAGGCCGCAGTCGTCCATCACGGACAAGGTGCCGCTGCTCGGCGCCGACGGCTACCACGCGCTGGTGAACCAGGCCGACCATCTGGCCAGCGAGCACGGGCTGCACCCGTACCGCGTGCGTCACCTGCTCGACCGGTACGGCTCGATGGTGCACGAGGTCCTCGCGCTCGGCGAAGGACGGCCGGAGCTGCTGAAGCCGCTGGAGCACGCTCCGGACTACCTGGGCGTCGAGGTCGTCTACGCGGCGAGCCACGAGGGCGCGCTTCACCTGGAAGACGTGCTCGCGCGCCGGACCCGGATCTCGATCGAGTACGCGCACCGCGGAGTCGACTGCGCCGCGCAGGTCGCCACGCTGGTGGGCGAAGTGCTCGGCTGGTCGAAGGACGAGGAGAAGCGCGAGGTCGAGGTGTACAAGGCGCGGGTCGACGCGGAACGGGAGTCCCAGTCGCAGCCGAGCGACGAGGCCGCCGACGCGTTGCGCTCCGCCGCGCCGGAAGCACGCTCGGGGATCATCGAGCCGGTGAGTTGATCGCCGCCGCCGCGTGGTGTGCCAGGCGCGCAGAGATCGTTGCCTGATCCGGTGAATCTGGCATAGCGTCGGCCGTCCCAGAGACGGAAGGCGGCCTTGTGGTGTTTCTCGACGCGTCGACGTGGACGGACCGGATCTTCGCCGGCGGTGCCTGGGTGCCCGGATCCGGTGGCGTCCGTGACGTCACGGAGCCCGCGACCGGGGCGGTGCTGGGAAGCATCGGGATGGCCTCGGCCGAAGACGCCGCGAAAGCGGCTGAAACGGCGGCCGAGGCACAGCGGGCTTGGGCGGCGACACCGCACGTCCAGCGGGCCGCGATCCTGCGCAAGGCAGCCACGCTGTGGTCGGAGTACGCCGACGAGATCCGCTGGTGGAACGTCCGCGAGGTCGGCGCGGTGCCGGGAGTCGCGGGCTTTTCGCTGCACGTCGCGGAGCAGGAGTGCTACGAGGCGGCGGCCCTGCCCGGCCGCCCTTACGGCGAACTCCTGCCGAGTGAGGAGCCGCGCCTCTCGATGGCGCGCCGTGTCCCGGCCGGTGTGGTCGCGGTGATCTCGCCGTTCAACATGCCGATCATCCTGGGTATCCGCTCGGTCGCCCCGGCGCTCGCGCTGGGGAACGCGGTCATCCTGAAGCCGGATCCGCGCACCGCCGTCACCGGTGGCGTCGTCCTCGCGCGGATCTTCGAGGAGGCGGGGCTGCCGCCGGGTGTGCTGCAGATGCTGCCGGGCGGCGCGGACGTCGGCGAGACGCTGGTGACGCATCCGGCGGTCCGGGTCATCTCGTTCACCGGGTCGACCGGCGCCGGGCGCAAGGTCGGCGAACTCGCCGGAAAGCATTTGAAGCGGGCACATCTGGAGCTGGGCGGGAACTCCGCGCTCATCGTGCTCGACGACGCGGACGTCGACGAGGCCGCCGGGGTCGCCGCGTTCGGCTCGTTCTTCCACCAGGGCCAGATCTGCATGACCACCGGGCGGCACCTTGTGCACGAGCGGCTCTACGACGACTTCGTCGAGCGGCTGGCGGCGAAGGCGGCCGCGTTGCGGGTGGGCGACCCGGCGCGGGACGAGGTCGCGCTCGGGCCGATCATCGACGCCGGACAGCGGGACAAGATCCACGACCTGGTCACGGCCAGCGTGGCGGCGGGGGCGCGGGTCGCCGCCGGCGCCGAGTACGACCGGCTGTTCTACTCGGCGACGGTGCTCGCCGACGTGCCGCCGACGGCACCCGCGGTCGCCCAGGAGATCTTCGGCCCGGTCGCGCCGGTCGTGCGGTTCTCCGACGCGGAGGAGGCCATCCGCCTCGCGACGGCGAGCGAGTACGGGCTTTCGCTGGGGATCGTCACGCGCGATGTCCTCAAAGGACTGGAGCTCGCGGACCGCGTCCCGACCGGGATCGTGCACATCAACGACCAGACCGTCAGCGATGAGGCGAACAGCCCCTTCGGCGGCGTCGCCGCTTCGGGCACCGGGAGCCGCTTCGGCGGTGCGGCGGCGAACATCGAGGCGTTCACCGAGACCCGCTGGGTCACCGTCCGGAACCCGCCGCCGACCTACCCCTTCTGACCCCCGCATTTAGTCCTCTGGATGCGGTGGTTCGTGACGCGTACTACCGCATTCAGAGGACTAAATGCGTCGCGATTAGCCCGCTAAACGCAGGTCAGGCGGTGCGGCGCCAGCGGATGAGGCGTTCCCCGGTCGGGGCCGGATCGAGTTCGGGCCCGACCAGGGTGAACCCGCATTTGCGGGCGACCGAGGCGGACACCTCGTTCGTCTCCTCGTAGCGGTAGCTGACCTCGCGCAGGCCGAGCCCGCCGAAACCGAAGCGCAGGGCCGCGTTGAGCGCGGTGCTCGCGACCCCCTTGCCCCGCGACGCCGCGCGCACCCAGACCGACGCCTCCGCGTACCCGGCGTCGAGATCGAGATCCCGCAGGCCGACCTCGCCCAGCAGATCCCCGGTCGTCGGCTCGGCCACCGCCCAGGAACAGCGCTCGTCACCAGCCCACTGGGCGGCGCGCAGCGCGACGTACTCGGTCGCCTCGTCCAGGTCCCGCAAGCGGTAGTTCAGGACGTACTTGCGGTGCGTCGGGTCCGCGAAGGCCGCGACCAGCGCCGGACGGTCGTCGAGGGCCTTGTCCGCCCGCAGCTGCCGCAGGTAGTACTCGCCCGCGTTGATCTCCACCGGTTCCACCCTTCGAGGGTAACCGGCGCTTCAGCGGCGGCGGCTCATGATCAGCGCGACCGCCAGCGGCAGCAGGAAGACCAGGAACGTCCCGCGGGTGAAGAAGAACAACGCGATCGCGACGGCGGCGGCGATCGGCACGGCACTGGCCGTCAGCCATTTCGACGGCTGGATCTCGTTCTTCGCGGACGCCTGCGAGACGCCGGGCATCGGCGGCAGGGGGAGCAGCGCGCTGGGCCGGGGCGAAGGCAGGTCCGTGAACAGCGGTTCGAGTTCGCTCGCCATCCTCGCGGCGCTGACCTTCGCCGACCGCGAACCGAACTCGTCGAGGTCGAGTCTGCCGGTGCGGACATGCTCTTCCAGCGCTTCGAGCGCGTCTTGGCGTTCGGCGTCGCTCAGCCGCATGTCCGGTCTCTCGGCACTCACGTCCCGAGTCTACGGGCGGATCAGCCGTCGAGTTCCCGTCGACGCTGCTTCCCGAGCTTCTTGTGGGAGTTCTCCCAGCCCTTACCCCAGATGCCCTCGCCGACGGCGCTGATCCCGATCGGGACGAGGATGAACCACCAGGTGATGCCGGTGGTGATGATCAGCGCGATGGTGGCGATGAACAGGATCGGCAGGAGCGCGCCCATGACGCGTTGCGTCGGGGAGATACCCGCCCACGTCGACGCCGGTTTCCCCGGTTCGCCGACGGCGGCCTTGGGCGTGTCGTAGCGGGGGTGCGGCTCGGGCAGGTCGAGGAAGATCTGGGCCAGCTCGCCGCGGGTTTTGGCGGCGGTGATCCGGGCGGACCGGTCGCCGAACTCGTCGATGTCGATCCTGCCGACGGTCATGTGCTCGCCGAGCGCGGTCAGCGCGGACTCGCGATCCTGATCACTGATCCGCAGCCGCGGAGACGGAACCTCGCTCACCCTTTCGAGAATAGGCCGGGCGAGGCCCCGTCAACCACGACATTCGTCAGTCTTTGAGCTCGAACAGCTGCGTGCCCTGCGTCACCGCGGCGCCGACCTCGACCGAAAGCCCGGTGACGGTGCCGGCTTTATGCGCGGTGACCGGGTTCTCCATCTTCATCGCTTCGAGCACGACGACCAGCTCGCCCGCTTCGACCTGCTGGCCCTCTTCGACGGCGACCTTGACGATGGTGCCCTGCATCGGCGCGGTGACCGCGTCACCGCTCACCGCGGCCTTGGTACCGCCCGCGCGTTTGCGCGGCTTGGCCTTCACGGCCGTCCCGCCGCCACCGGCGTCGAGCGAGAAACCGCCGGGGAGCGACACTTCGAGCCGACGGCCGCCGACCTCGACGACGACGTTCTGCCGGGGCTGCTCTTCCTCGGCCTCTACGGTTTCCGGCGCCACGAACGGCTCGATGGTGTTCTCGAACTCGGTCTCGATCCAGCGGGTGTGGACGCTGAAACCGTTCTCGTCGCCGATGAAGGCCGGGTCGTCCACGATCACGCGGTGGAACGGCAGCACCGTCGCCATCCCGTCGGCGACCATCTCGGCCAGCGCGCGGCGGCTGCGCTCGAGCGCGTTCTGCCGGTCCGAGCCGGTGACGATCAGCTTCGCGAGCATCGAGTCGAACTGGCCGCCGATGACGCTGCCGGACTCGACGCCCGAGTCGACGCGGACGCCGGGGCCGCTCGGCGCGACGAACCTCGTCACGGTGCCGGGCGCGGGCAGGAAGCCGCGGCCGGCGTCCTCGCCGTTGATGCGGAACTCGATCGAGTGGCCGCGCGGTTCCGGATCTTCGGTGATGCGCAGCTTCTCGCCGCGAGCGATGCGGAACATCTCGCGCACGAGGTCGAGGCCCGTCGTCTCCTCGGACACCGGGTGCTCGACCTGCAGCCGCGTGTTGACCTCGAGGAACGAGATCGTGCCGTCGACGGCGACGAGGTACTCGACCGTCCCGGCGCCGTAGTAGCCGGCTTCCTTGCAGATCGCCTTGGCGGATTCGTGGATGCGCTTGCGCTGCTCGTCGGTCAGGAACGGCGCGGGCGCCTCCTCGACGAGCTTCTGGTGGCGGCGCTGCAGCGAGCAGTCGCGGGTGCCGACGACGATGGCGTTGCCGTGCTGGTCGGCGAGGACCTGCGCCTCGACGTGGCGCGGCTTGTCGAGGTAGCGCTCGACGAAGCATTCGCCGCGGCCGAAGGCGGAGATCGCCTCGCGCGTCGCCGATTCGAAGAGCTCCGGGATCTCTTCGCGGGTGCGGGCGACCTTCAGGCCGCGGCCGCCACCGCCGAACGCCGCCTTGATCGCCACCGGCAGGCCGTGCTCGTCGGCGAAGGCGACGATCTCGTCGGCGTTCGCGACGGGGTCCTTGGTGCCGGGCACGAGCGGGGCGCCGGCGCGCAGCGCGATGTGGCGCGCGGTGACCTTGTCCCCGAGGTCGCGGATGGCCTGCGGGCTCGGCCCGATCCAGGTCAGCCCGGCGTCGATGACCGCCTGGGCGAAGTCCGCGTTCTCGGAGAGGAACCCGTAGCCGGGGTGGACCGAGTCCGCGCCTGACCGTTTGGCGGC
Source organism: Amycolatopsis sp. w19 (assembly GCF_051373225.1). Lineage (NCBI taxonomy): Bacteria > Bacillati > Actinomycetota > Actinomycetes > Pseudonocardiales > Pseudonocardiaceae > Amycolatopsis > Amycolatopsis sp. w19. Next base: position 127,417 of record NZ_JBPQFM010000019.1, read on the forward strand.
GTCGAGCAGCTTGTCGAAGACGAGGTAGCTCTCGGCCGCGGTGGTGCCGCCGAGCGCGAAGGCCTCGTCCGCGAGGCGCACGTGGGGTGCGTCGCGGTCAGGATCGGCGTAGACGGCGACGCTGGTCAGCCCGGCGTCCTTCGCCGCCCTGATCACCCGTACCGCGATTTCCCCGCGGTTCGCGATCAGGATCTTGGTCACCGGACCACCTGTGCCGGCCTGCTCGGTCACGCCGTACCTCCTGCGTTCGCACGTCGGGCCGCCCCGATGCGGCTCCGCAGCAGTTTACGGAAGTTCCCGCCCCGATTAATGAGAGCAAGGCCACCCGGTGACCTTTGCTTTATACCAGCGCTTCGCGGTGCCGCAGTTCTTCCGGAAGGTCGGAATCGAGCACGATCAAGTCGTACGGCTGGGCCTGGTGGACGCGGCCGAGGTGCTCGGATTTGACCAGTGCCCACGGCTGGTGCGGCCCGCAGCATTCGACCAGACGCTGCACGGAACTGAAGGCGATCAACGCCATCCGGCCGTCTTTGGTCGCGCGGAGTTCGATCTCCGCGCTCGTGTAGTCCTTCGGCTTTTTCGCCGTCGGAAGGAACAGAGCGGTGGGCAGTCCGGGGTTCGTCACAGGAACAACATAGACGTGCACTCTGCGCTAGATCACTTACGCTCTCGGATATGCGGAAACAGGAAGCGCGGGCGCCACTATCCGTGCTGTTCACCGCCCTGCTGGCGGTGGTGGTGACGGCGGGCGTGATCGTCGCCGTGATCCTGCTCCGCCCGGCCGCCCCGACGCCCGACGGCGACCCCGGCGTGCCTCCGGTGTCCGATGGCGCCCCAAGTGCGCCCGGGGTGAACTGCGGGGACGCGGCCTGCCGCGAGATCGGCGCGATGACCGTCGGCGGGCTGCCCGTCGTGCTGCTGGCCGACGGCGCGGGGAAGCAGGGTGTGGTCCGGATCGGCGCGGACACCGCGTACCCGCTGATGATCAACGACATGGGGGTCACCCTGAAGGGCGATTCTTTGCGCTGTGTCGACGGGGCGACGCCGGTGTGCCTGGTGCGCGGCGAGACGGGCGCCGGTGCGGCGGGGGAGCTGTTCGTCGCGCGCGGCGGGATCTGGCGGGACACCGGGAAGCCGTATTTCTCCGACGCCGGGACGGTCGCTCTGAGCGACGTGACCGCCGACGGGGTCGCGGACGTCATCGTCGTGCGGCACGAATGCCCCGGCGCGCAGTCCGGATCGGCGCGGTGCCAGGCGGCGCCGGTGCTCGCCGAGGTCTACGACGTCGCCCGCGGTTCCGTGGGGTGCACGCGGCGGTACACGGCGCCTTCGGAGCTGAGGGGCTGGCCGGATGTCCGGCTGACGAAGGCTGATCTGCGGGCCTGCCCCTGACCGGGAGCAAGGGACCTTTGCTACCACTTCTCGCGGCCGGTCCCAGCCCAAGTACATGAAGGCCCCCTTCACAGCGCCAGGCGCAAGGAAGGGGGCCTTCATGTACTTGAGAAGGGCATCAGGCCCCAGCGGTGGCAGGCTCCTTCGCGGAGGCGGTAGCCGCTTCGCCGTCGGATGTCGGCGAAGGGTCTGTCGGCGAGTTGAGCACCTCGTCGTCCAGAAGGCCTTCGCCGCGGGCGACGACCACCGGCACGACGATCTGGCCTGCGACGTTGGTCGCGGTCCGCATCATGTCCATGATCGGGTTCACCGAGTAGATCAGCGCGATCCCGAGCGCCACCTGCTGCGCGTCGAGGCCGATGAACGCGGTGGTCAGGGTCAGCGCGGTCAGCCAGCCGGTGGTGCCCGCGGTGGCCAGCGCGCCGAGCACGGCGACCACGACGATCCCGACGTACTGCCAGATGTTCAGCGAAACCCCGGACAGGTTCGCGATGAAGATGGCGCCGATCGCGGGGAACACCGCGGCGCAGCCGTCCATCTTCGTGGCGCTGCCCAGCGGAGTCGCGAAGGCGGCGTACGCGGGCTGGACGCCCAGGTTCACGGCGGACTGCCGGGTGAGGGGCAGTGTCGCGGCCGAAGACTGCGAAGCGAACGCGAACTGGATCGCCGTGCCCGCCTTCGAGAAGAACTTCAGCGGGCTGACCTTCGCCACGAACTGCAGCAGGATCGGATAGACCACCAGCAGCACCACGAGGCAGCCGACGTACACCGCGAGAGTGGTGGTGAACAGCGGACGGAACAGGGCGTCACCGTAGTTCGCGACCGCGGCGCCGATCAGGCCGATGATGCCGATCGGGGCGAGCCGGACGATCCAGCCGAGGTAGCGCTGGATGATCTCGAAGACGCTGGTGGTGAAGTCGACGAACGGCTTGGCCTTGTCACCGAGGCTGTAGGCCGCCGCGCCGATGATCACGGCGAGGAACAGCACCTGCAGCGTCGAGCCTTCGGTGAAAGCCGTGAAGAAGTTCTTCGGCAGGAAGCCTTCGACGAAGGCGCTCCAGGAACCCCAGTTGTCGACGCTCTTGGTGGCCTTGTCCGCGTTCTTCGCGGTCGCGGCGACGCCTTCGCCAAGGCCGCCGCTGCCCGGGTTGAACAGCTTCGCGACGGCGATGCCGATCAGCGACGCGATGAACGAGGTGATCGCGAACCACAGGACGGTCTTGCCACCCAGCCGCGCGGCCTTCTTGCCGCCGCCGAGGTTGCGCAGGCTGTTGATGCCGACCACGATCGCCGTGAAGACCAGCGGGATCACCGCGATCTGCAGCAGCGTCGTGAAGATCGTGCCGATCTGGTCGAGCAGGTCGGTCAGCCAGCTCGCCTCGGTCGTCCTGGCGAGGACGCCGAGCAGGGCGCCCACGACGAGCGAGCCGAGGACCGCCGCCGCGAAGACCCTTGGCCTTGTGTAGGTCCGAATGAAAGACACGGGGCGACTCCGGTGCGTGAAAGTTTCCTGATTTCCCGAACGTGAAGAACGTTCGGCGAGGCAGGACTCTTCCGGATCACCCGATCGTGTGGGAGTCGTCTCAGGATGCGGGACGGGCCCAGAGATCGATGACGCTCACGCCGACCTCCGTCAGCAAACGCCGGGTCAGCGGCAGGCTGATGCCGATGACGCTCGAGAAATCACCGTCGATTCCCTCGATGAACCAGCCGCCGAGCCCGTCGAGGGTGAAGCCGCCGGCCACCTGAAGCGGCTCTCCGGAAGCGATGTACGCCTCGATCTCTTCTTGTGACGGTGTGCCGAAGCGAACAGTGGTCCCTTCGGTCCCGGAGGCTTCCTTCGTCCTCTCACCGTTCTCGACGCGGATGATCGCGTGGCCGGTCAGAAGTTCACCGGTTTTGCCCGCCATCGACGCCCAGCGCTCGCGCGCGGCTTCCGGCGTGATCGGCTTCCCGACCATTTCGCCGTTGATCGACAGCATCGAATCGCAACCCACGATGACCATGTCGGAGTGACCGTCAAGGGCCTCGAAAACCGCTTCGGCCTTCGCGGCGGCGAGTGCGCGGACCAGCTCTTCGGGGGCTGGATCGATCAGGGACGCGGCGACCGCGTCCTCGTCGACGCCGGACACGACGACGCTCGGATCGAAGCCGGCGGAACGCAGGACACCGAGGCGGGCGGGGGACTGGGACGCGAGAACGAAACGCACGTGAGGAAGGTACTCGACGGCTTGCCGTTGCCTGATTGTGACCTGGAACACCCGATCGTGGAGTTAGTTTGTTGTGGCGCGCAACATATGGATTGTTCGAGCTACGGAGGAACCAATGTCGCCCCGCCTCCGCGTCAGAAGATCTCTTCGCACGACGCAAACCACAATGCTCGCAGGACTGCTCCTGGCCGGTTCGGCCCTGACCCCGGTCGCGTCCGCCGCCCCTGGACCGCTCTACAAGAATCCGCACGCTTCGACGTCCGCGCGGGTGAACGACCTGCTCAAGCGGATGAGCCTCGACGACAAGATCGGCCAGATGACGCAGGCCGAACGCGGCGCGGTCACCCCCGACCAGGCCGCCGCGCTCAAACTGGGGTCCTTGCTCTCCGGCGGTGGCTCGGTGCCCGCCAGCAACACCCCGAACGGGTGGGCCGACATGGTCGACTCGTATCAGAAGGCAGCGGTTTCGACGCCGCTCGGCATTCCCACGATCTACGGCGTCGACGCCGTGCACGGCCACAACAACGTCTACGGCGCCACGATCTTCCCGCACAACATCGGCCTCGGTGCCGCGAACAATCCGCGCCTGGTCGAGAAGATCGGCCGGGCGACGGCGCTCGAAGTCGCCGGAACCGGCCCGCAGTGGGACTTTTCGCCGTGCCTGTGCGTCGCCCGCGACGACCGCTGGGGCCGGACCTACGAATCCTTCGGCGAATCCCCGCGTGACGCCATCGCGAACGCGTCGGCCATCACCGGGCTTCAGGGACGCAGGCTCGGCGAGAAACCGGGATCCGTGCTCGCGACGGCGAAACACTACGTCGGCGACGGTGGCACGACGAACGGCGTCGATCAGGGCAACACCGAAGTGAGCGAACGCGAACTGCGCCAGATCCACCTGCCGCCGTTCCGCGAGGCGATCGACCGCGGGGTCGGCTCGGTGATGATCTCGTTCTCCAGCTTCCAGGGAGTGCGCATGCACGCCCAGAAGTACCTCATCACCGACGTCCTCAAGAAGGAACTGCGGTTCCGCGGGCTGGTGATCTCGGACTACAACGCGATCAACCAGATCGACGGCAAGGAGGGCTTCACTCCCGAAGAGGTGCGGCTCTCGGTGAACGCGGGCATCGACATGTTCATGGTCCCGTGGGACGCGCCGCAGTTCATCGCCTACCTCAAGGCCGAAGTCGAGGCGGGGCGCGTCTCGCGCGACCGGATCGACGACGCGAACCGCCGCATCCTGGCGGAGAAGTTCGAACTCGGCCTGTTCGAGCACCCGTACACCGACCGGTCTCTCCAGAAGACGTTCGGCAGCAAGGAACATCGCGAACTGGCCCGGCAGGCGGTCCGCGAATCCCAGGTGTTGCTGAAGAACGACGGTGTGCTGCCGCTGGCGAAGAAGAACAACAAGATCTTCGTCGCGGGCAAGAACGCGAACGACATCGGAAACCAGGCGGGCGGCTGGACGCTCACCTGGCAGGGACAGAGCGGCCCGGTGATCCCGGGCACGACCATCCTCGACGGCATCAAGTCGGGGGCGGGGAAGGGAACCACGGTGACCTATGACCGTGCGGGTGACGGAATCGACGGCAGCTACCAGGTCGCCGTCGCCGTGGTGGGCGAAACGCCGTACGCCGAAGGACAGGGAGACCGGCCGAACGGCTTCGGACTCGACGCGGAAGACCTCGCCACGATCGCCAAGCTGAAGAGTTCGGGTGTTCCGGTCGTCGTGGTGACCGTGTCCGGGCGTCCGCTCGACATCGCCGCGCAACTGCCGCGGTTCGACGGGCTGGTCGCGGCCTGGCTGCCGGGCAGTGAAGGCGCCGGCGTCGCCGATGTCCTTTACGGCGACTACAGCCCGACCGGGAAGCTGACGTTCAGCTGGCCGGTCAGTGCGGCGCAAGAGCCGGTGAACGTCGGTGACGGCAAGAAGGCGCTGTACCCGTACGGCTACGGCCTTCGGTACCGCCGGTAGCTTCCGCCTCCCGCGGATGAGAGGAACGGTCCTTTCCTTGCGAAATTTGCAAGGAAAGGACCGTTCATTGCGCCGGTGGTGGGCCCACGACCCGCATTCAGAGGACTAAATGCGGGAGGAGGGTCAGGCGGCGCTGGCGGCGGGTTCGCGAGCGGGCGGGTGGGGTGCCCGGGAAGGGCGGCGCATGGTGAGCGCGGCGAGCACGCCCAGCACGAGCACCGCGGCCGGAAGCAGCAGTGTCACCCGAGCCGCGTCGGTGAGTCCATTGTGGACGGCTTCGAGCGCGAGCCGCTGAGCCTGCTCGGCGACCCCGGACGGCAAGCCGGGGAACGCGGCCGCCCCGGAAGAACCGAACTCCCCGGTCGATTCCGCGGCTTTCGCGACTCCTTCCGCGAACGGTGCCCGGTACTGCTCCGGCAACGCGCTCGCGGCCGACGCCGCCTCGTCGGCGATCGACGTACCGATCCGTGCCTGCAGCAGCACGCCGACGGCCGCGCTGCCGAGCACGCCGCCGACCTGCCTGGCCGTGTTGAAGATGCCCGACGCGGTCCCGACGAGCCGCGGTTCGACCGAACTCATCGCCAGATTGCCCATCGGCGCGAAGATGAAACCGATGCCGACGCCCGCCACCAGCAGCGCCGGGGTGAGCGTCCACGCGTTCGCGCCCGCCTCGGCGATCAGGGCCGCCAGACCCATTCCCGCGGCGAGCGCGGTGAGCCCGACGATCAGCAGGATCTTCCCGTTGACCTTGTCCGAAGCGCGGCCGACGAACGGTCCGATCAGGCCGGCCAGCAACGACATCGGCGCGAACAGCAGGCCGGACATCGTCGGCGACTCGCCCAGCACTGCCTGGATGTAGATCACCAGCGGCAGGAACATGCCGGTCATCGCGAAGCCGACGGTGACCGAGGTCAGCGTGCCCGCCGAGAAGTTGCGGTTCGCGAAAACGCCGAGGGGAAGCAGTGGTTCCCGGCGGTTGAACCGTTGCCACGCCACGAAAGCGACCAGCAGGGCGACACCGAAACCGATGATCTCGAACACGGTGATCGGCCCGAACACCCGTCCCCAGTCGTAGTGCTGTCCATTTTGGACGCCGTAGACGACGCAGAACAGACCGGTGCCGGACAGCAGGATTCCCGGGACGTCGAAGGAATGCGAGTGCTTCGGCTGCCAGTCCGGCACCTTGAGCAGCGCCAGCGAGATCGCGACCACGCCGACCGGCAGGTTGACGAAGAAGATCCATTCCCAGCCGAGGTGGTCGACGAGCACGCCGCCGAGCACCGGCCCGACGATGGCCGCGATCCCGGCGACGCCGCTCCAGAGCCCCATCGCGGGGCCACGCTTCGACGGCGGGAACAGATGGCTGATGAACGCCAGGGTCTGCGGAGTCATCAAGGCGGCGCCGAGGCCTTGCACCGCGCGGGCCGCGATCAGCATTTCGACCGAACCGGACAGGCCGCACCACAGCGAGGCCAGGGTGAACACCACGAGCCCGGCCAGGTAGACGCGTTTCGGGCCGAAGCGGTCGCCGAGACGGCTGGCGAACAGCATCGGCACCGCGTAAGTGAGCAGATAGACGCTGATCACCCAGACGATCGCGTTCAGCCCGGCGCCGAGCTCCCGCAGCATCGCGGGGATCGCGGTCGAGACGATCGTGGTGTCCAGCAGGATCATGAAGAAACCCAGGCACAGCGCGGAAAGCGCGGCCCAGGGGTTAGCTTGTCTTGCGTTCATCGCTGTCGTCCTCGGTGACCAGGTTCAGTTGTGGCGTGCAGTGGCCCTGGAACCGGATGCGGCCGGATTCCAGGTCTGCGACGAGTTTTTGGGTCCATTCGAGCTCGAAGGCCCGCCGCGCGGTGGCGTAGGACCAGTCGAGCCAGTAGATCTCGGGGAGTTTGTGCTCGTTGACCAGGTTTTCGAGCACGACCTGGTCGGAGGCGATGGCGGCCTGCAGCCGCAGCACGCGGTGCTTGAGCTGCGTGAGCGACATTTCCGGGCCGAGCTCGTCGATGACGGCGAGCGCGCTGAGGTACTCGGGGTACTCCTCGGCGGGTGTGGCCAGCATGTCCTGCGCCCGGGTGACGAACTCGTCGCGGCCGGTGTCCGTCATCGCGTACACGGTGCGCTCGGGGCGTTTCCCGTCCCGCTGCGTTTCGACGACCTCGACGAAACCGTTCTGCACCAGGCGATCCACCGTGTGGTAGAGCGAGCCCGCCTTCACCTTCACGCGCGTGTTGACGAAGCGCTCGCGCATCAGCTGCGCCATCTCGTACGGATGCATGGGCCGCTCATGCAGGAGTTCGAGCACCGCCATGGCGAGCGGGGTGAGCTTCGCGGCCATGAATGTCCCCCTTGGAAGATTCCCTGCTGATTATTCCGTGTGGAATATATGCCAGGCAGGGCTGAACCTTCAAGGGGGTGTCGGTGCTGCGGCCGGCCGCTAGTCGAGCGGTCTCGGCCCGATCTCACGTTCGAGGAAGCGGTGGTACTCGATGGCCGCGATCGAGTTCTCCAGCTGCTCGAACGTCGGCGCGGGGAGTGCGCCGTTGAAGACGATGGTCAAGCTCTTCCGCGGGATGTTGATGACATACGGATCGACGTCGAGTTCCTCGCAGTGCCCGCGCAGGACGGCGGTCCAGTGGTCGAGGTCCTCGTCCTCGCCGAGGTGCTCCCACCGCGCGACGATCCAGTTGCCGTTGATCAGCTGGCCCGCCATCTCCCGCGGATCGTGGACCATGTACGGCTCGGCGACGTCGTTCATCGTCCGAGGTGCTCGAGGAGCGCGGCGAAGGACTCGGCCGGGAGCACCAGGATCGGACGGCTCTCGTCCGGCAGTGCCCACTGTTTGGTGTCCCGGATGCCCACGAGGCCGGGTGCGGTGCCGACCTCGACGCAGGCGTTCTCTTCCCAGTGCGTGTAGGTCGACTTGTGCCAGCCGGTCATGTTTTCGTGCCAGGTGGTCATAGGAGGGCCTTTCCCCAGTGACTGTTTCGGCAAGTAGACGGGTTGCGTGGCAGCAAGGTTGGCGAGATCGGGTGATCTGTGCCGATCGGTCGGTGAGCGGCTCCGCTGATCGCGTTCGGCGCACGGAAAGGGACCTTCACCGACAGCTGCTTTACACACGATGCACTCTCGGAGTGCATAAGGCCAAGGGTCTTAGGTCACCGAAGTGAACCGGCCGCGAGCTGTCGGTAGTCGGCGGCGATACGTGTCAGATGCCCGCAGGCGATGTCGCCATAGGTGGCGTAGCGCTCGACTTCGGCGAAGTTCTTTTCGTAGTCGGCGACTTCGCGTTCGTCCGTGACGAGGGCCGTGGCCGTCTGCGTCCCGAGGAGCACCGCGCGCGAGTCGTAGATGTCGAAACCGTGGAGGACGGGGACCGACACCGGAGTCGTCCACGGGATCACGCCGAGCCGCACCCGGTCGCGGCGGGAGATCTCGATGAGATGGCCGAGCTGGGCCAGCATGGTCGCCGCTCCGCCCATGTTCCAGCGCAGGGCGCCTTCGGTGAGCACGAAATGGAACCGGCGATTCGAATCGAGGATCCGCTGGCGCTCCAGCCGGGCCTCGACCGTCTGGTCGCGTTCGTCCTCCGGCAGCGCGTCGCCGAAGAGCGCGGTGATGTAGTCGCGGGTCTGGAGCAGGCCGAACACGATGGTCGGCTGGAAACTCCGGATACGGGCGGACGCCGTCTCGATCTTGCCGATGCGCTGCTGCATCCGCCAGGCACCGCGCTGAAGGACGACGCGGGCGGACGACGCCTCTTCACGGAGGTCCCGGGTGATCGCGACCAGCTCCCGCCGGACCTTCGCGGGCGCGCGATAGACGCGGCACAGCGCGACGACCTGCTCCTCGGTCGGCATGAACGCGCCGGTCTCGACCCGCGACACCTTCGACTGACTGAGGCCGGTGAGACTCGCCGCTTCGGTACCGGACAACCCGGCGGCTTTGCGCAGACGGCGCAACTCGGCGGAGAGATGGTCCTGGTTCGTCACGCACGGCTTTCTGAGGCGATCGCGGTCGGCAGGACTGTTACGATAGCCCGCCGAGCCCGTCTCAGCGAGGAAGCGCCGACGCCCGCCAGGCACCCTCTCCCGGGGCGAGCGGGGCCCGCACGAGCGATGCCTTGTCCGCCCACCACGAATCCCGCTTCGGCGCCGGTTCCGGTGCCCGCGCACCGGCCACCGCCGCGACGACGGCGGTCAGCGCGGCGAGCTCGGCGTCGTCCGGGTTGCCCCGGACGACGCGCAGCAGCGGGGTTTCGGGCGCGGTCACAGCGGGATGTTCCCGTGCTTCTTGGGCGGCAGCGACTCACGCTTGCCCTGGAGCAGCGAGAGCGCCTTCGCGACGTGGCCACGGGTGTGCGCGGGCACGATCACCGAGTCGACGTAACCGCGCTCGGCCGCCGCGTACGGGTTCAGGAGGGTGTCTTCGTACTCCTGGATGAGCTCGGCCCGCAGCGCGTCGACGTCCTTGCCGTCGGCGGCGGCCGCGGCGAGTGTCTTGCGGTGCACGATGTTCGCCGCGCCCTGCGCGCCCATGACCGCGACCTGCGCCGTCGGCCAGGCCAGGTTGATGTCCGCGCCGAGGTGCTTCGACCCCATGACGTCGTACGCGCCGCCGTACGCCTTGCGGGTGATGACGGTGACGAGCGGGACGGTCGCTTCGGCGTAGGCGTAGATCAGCTTCGCGCCGCGCCGGATGATGCCGTTCCACTCCTGGTCGGTGCCGGGCAGGAAGCCGGGGACGTCGACGAAGGTCAGCACCGGGATGTTGAACGCGTCGCAGGTGCGCACGAACCGCGCGGCCTTCTCGGAGGCGTCGATGTCGAGGCAGCCGGCGAACTGGGTCGGCTGGTTCGCCACGATGCCGACGCTGCGCCCGTCCACCCGGCCGAAGCCGACCAGGATGTTGGGCGCGAACAGCTCGTGCACCTCGAGGAAGTCACCGTCGTCGACGACGCGGTTGATGACCTCGTGCATGTCGTACGGCTGGTTCGGCGAGTCCGGGATCAGCGTGTCGAGCTCGCGATCGGTGTCGGTGACATCGTCGAAGAACCCACCTGGCGCCGAGCCGGTCTCGAACAGCGGCGCTTCGGACAGGTTGTTCGCCGGGAGGAACGCGAGCAGTTCCTTCACGTACGCGATGGCGTCCTCGTCGTCGGAACCGAGGTAGTGCGCGACACCCGAACGGGTGTTGTGCGTGCGACCGCCGCCGAGTTCTTCGAAGGAGACCTCTTCGCCGGTCACGGTCTTCACGACGTCGGGGCCGGTGATGAACATGTGCGAGGTCTTGTCGACCATCACCACGAAGTCGGTCAGCGCGGGGGAGTAGACGTGCCCGCCCGCGTTGGCGCCCATGATCAGCGAGATCTGCGGGATGACGCCGGACGCCTTGACGTTGCGGTTGAAGATCTCGCCGTACAGCCCGAGCGAGACGACGCCTTCCTGGATCCGCGCGCCGCCGCCCTCGTTGATGCCGATGATCGGGCGGCCGGTCTTGATCGCCAGGTCCATCACCTTGACGATCTTCTCGCCGTACACCTCACCGAGTGAACCGCCGAAGACGGTGACGTCCTGGCTGAACACGCACACCGGGCGGCCGTCGACCGTGCCGTAGCCGGTGACGACGCCGTCGCCGTAGGGGCGGTTCTTCTCCTGGCCGAAGTTGACCGAGCGGTGCTTCGCCAGCTCGTCGAGCTCGACGAAGGAACCCTCGTCCAGCAGCAGGTCGATCCGCTCGCGGGCGGTCTTCTTGCCCTTGGCGTGCTGTTTCTCCACCGCCCTCGCGGAACCCGCGTGCACCGCCTCGTCATACCGGCGGTACAGGTCGGCCAGCTTGCCGGCCGTCGTGTGGATGTCCGGTTCGTCCTCGGGCGGCGTCCCGAGCGGCTCCGTCGCACTGCTCATGAAACCGCAGCCTAGCTACTCGACGGTCACTTCGCGTGTGGCGTAGGCAACGTCCTGGGGGTCTGGCACCTGAAGTACGTGAAGGCCCCCTTCACTGCGTCTAGCGCAGTGAAGGGGGCCTTCATGTACTTGGGAAGGAGGCCTTCACGGACCGGACCGAACAGATCGCTAGACCGACGCCCGCACCAGCCCGGACTCATAAGCCGCGATCACGAGCTGCGCCCGGTCCCGCGCCGCGAGTTTGTGCAGCAGATGGCCGATATGCGTCTTCACCGTCGCCAGCCCGAGGTGCAGGGTCCCGGCGATCTCGTCGTTCGACAGGCCGCGCGCGATCAGGCTCAGCACTTCGCGTTCGCGCGTGGTGATGTTGTCCAGCGACGCCGCGACGCGCTGGCCGGGTTCGGGCAGCCGGGCGAACTCCGCGATGAGCCTTCGCGTGATCGAAGGGGCGAGAAGCCCTTCGCCCGCCGCGACGACGCGGATCGCGGTCAGCAGTTCGGCGGGCGGGGTGTCCTTCAGCAGGAAGCCGCTCGCGCCCGCGCGCAGGGCCGAATAGACGTAGGCGTCGAGGTCGAAAGTGGTCAGCATCAGCACGTGGACGCCTTCGGTGGCGGGCGACGCGCAGATCCGCCGGGTCGCTTCGATCCCGTCCAGCTCCGGCATGCGGACGTCCATCAGCACGACGTCGGGGCGTTCCTTCTCGGCGAGTTCGGCGGCTTCCGCGCCGTCGCTCGCCTCCCCGACGACTTCGAGGTCCGGCGCGCTGTCGACGAGCACGCGGAAACTGCCGCGCAGCAACGCCTGGTCGTCGGCGATCAGTACGCGGATCATCGTGTCCCCACTTCCTTGGCGGCGTACGGAAGCCGCGCGAACACCCGGAATCCCCCGGCGGGCAGCGGGCCCGCCTCGAAGTCACCACCGTAGACGGCGACGCGTTCGCGCATGCCGATCAAACCGTGTCCGCCCACGGCGGGTGGCGAGCCTTCGCCGCGTCCGTCGTCGACGATTTCGACGATCACTTCACCGGGGCCTTCGGTGATCGTGACCCGGCACGCCGACGGTCCCGCGTGCTTCACGACGTTGGTCACCGCCTCCTGCGTGATGCGGTAGACCGAAAGCGCGACACCTTCGGGCAGGTCGTCCACCGCCTCGCCGGTCAGCTCGACCCGCACCCCGGCCTGTCCGGCGCGTTCGGCGAGGGTCCGCAGGTCGGCGAGTTTCGGCGCGGGTCCGAGCGCGGCTTCGGGCGTGCCGTCACCGGAACGGAGGACGCCGAGCATCCGCCGGAGTTCGACGAGGGTCTCGCGGCTGGTGAGTTCGATGACCCGCAATGCCTCGCGTGCTTCTTCGGGCTGTTCCTCCGCGACGTGGTTGCCGACGGCCGCCTTGACCGCGATCAGGCTCATACTGTGCGCGACGACGTCGTGCATCTCGCGCGCGATACGCAGCCGTTCGTCGGAAACCGCCTGATCGGCCTGGGTTTCGGCGAGCTGGGCCAGGTTCGCGCGTCGTTGCCGCGTCATCCAGCCCAACGCCCACGAGCCCGCGACGCCGCCGCCCGCGAAGGCCGTCGAGGCGATCGTGTTCGGCCCGAGCCGCAGCAGTTCGAAGATCATGACGACGACGAGGCCGAGGCCCATCGCGATCAGCGAGCGGGCGCGTGGGTGTTCCAGCGCCACGGTGTACAGCGCGCATCCGGTCGCCAGGAGCGCGGCCGGACCCAGTCCGTTGCCGGCGATCAGGGCCGGGACGAGGCTGCCCAGGCCGAGACCGTAGGCGATCAGCGGGCGGTGACGCCGCAGCGCGATCGCGATCCCGCTGGCGGCGACCGTCGCCCAGGCGAGCCACATCGGGATGACGACGAGGAACGTCCAGGTCTGCGCGGCGAGGTTCCCGCCGACGGCCACGACGAGCACCAGCGCGAGGAGCGCGTCGATCGTGTACGCCACCCGCTGGGAGAGCGCCGACGGCTGTTTCATACGGCGAACTCAACCAGACGGGCGGCGTCTCCGCGTCCGTCCGGTGGAGGTCATCCCCAGGGTGGAGATCAGCTTCCGTGAGCCGCCGCGAAGAACTCCTTCAACTTCTCTCGCCAGCTTCGCAGCGCTTCGGGTACGACGTCGTCCTGTCCGGCGGGGACGGTCTGGGTCAGCTCGACCATGGTGCCGTCGAGTTCGGAATGGCTGAACTCCCAGCGGACGACGCCACCTCGCGGCAGGCTGAACTCCAGCAGCCGCGGCGGTTCTTCGCGGATGACCGTCCCCCCGGCCTTTTCGGCCGAGAGAAGGCCCCAGACCTCGTCGAGCGGTTTCCAGACCAGATCACGGCGGAAGCGGATCACCTTGCCGTCGCCGGTTTCCAGGACCTCGCCCTCGGCGAGCCCGAACTCCTCGGTGTAGGCCTCGATCGGGCCGACCCAGTCCTGCGGCGGCTCGTGATCCTCGCCGTCGAGCAGGGCGATGAGCGCGACGAGGCAGCTGTCCCAGCCGGCGGCCGTGCGGCCCGCGGCGATCCTGGCGACGGCGGGTTCACCCCTGCCGAACGTATGCGTGAACAGCAGACGGCTGCCTTCACCCTCCGGGATGATCTCCCAGCGCAGCACGTCGTCGTTCCAGCTGAACGCGAAGACGCGGGGTTCGTCGGCTTCGAGGACTTCGCCCACTGTCGGCGCCTCTTCGCCTTCGAAGGTGAACTCGATGGCCCCACCCGGCCGCAGGTCGACGGTGACCGCCGCGGGGAACCAGTTCGCGAGCTCCGACGGTTCGGTGATCGCCCGCCAGACGCGCTCCGGCCGATGCGCGAGACGGCGTTCGATCCGCAGCGCGGGACGTTCTCCGACGGTTTCCAACCGGGCGCGAGCGTTCACGGTCACCTCCTAATGTGCCTTGAGGGAAATATAACCGCGACGTAATATTGGGTCAACCGGCGAGGTGGACGCCGATCCCGCTCTGCCCCGGCGCCAGTTCGTCACGCAGGACCAGGGCGTCGTCGTAGTCGCCGCCGTTCTGACGGCGGAACGGGATCGGGTCCTGAGTGGACAGTGTCCGCAGCCGCTCGCGCAATGACTCCGCGGCAGCCTCGTACTGTTCGGGCGAAACGCGGTCGGCGCCGCAGATCGTCAACGGGGGCAACACGGACATGCCCGCGTACCACAATGTTCCGTGCTGCAGCGGGAACAGCAGATCGCCGATCTCGCCGTTCACGCCACGCGGTCCGATGGTGGCCTCCGGCGCTCCCGCGGTCAGCACGACCATGGCGCGCTTCCCGGCCAGTGCTCCTTCTCCGTAGCGTGCCGTCCGGCCGTCGGGGCGCTGGACGCCGTAGGCGAAACCCTTGACGAAGACGCGGTCGAACCAGCCCTTGAGGATCGCGGGCATTCCGTACCACCACAGCGGGAATTGGAAGATCACGGTGTCCGCCCACGTCAGCTTTTCGTGCTCGGCGCGGATGTCCTCGCCGAGTTCGCCCGTCCGGAAGGCGTCCTTCGACGTCGAGCCGACGATGAGCCGATCTGTGGACGCGGCCCGGCCGAAGTCGTCGGCGTCGACGACGGCCTTCCATTTCATCGCGTACAGATCGGATTCCCGGACGTCGGCGCCCTGCGCGCGGAGGGTGCGCAAGCCTTCGTCGCGCAGCGAGCCGCCGAGGGAGCGGGGTTCGGGATGGGCGAAGATCCACAGCACGTTCATGGCTCCACCGTCGCGCGGTCTCGTCGTCGAAACGAGTGGCCCGATGGACAATATGTGCAAGAATCGAGCCATGGGCTTTTTCGCGCATCCCGGCTGCCACCGGGTCGCCGTGCTGGTCCGGCACGGAATGCTGGTGATGGAGCTGGGCATCGTCACCCGGCTGTTCGGCACAGCCAGATCGGCCGACGGCGAGCCGCTCTACGAAGTCGTCACCTGCACGCCGGAACCCGGGCAGATCCGGACCGACGCCGACGTCACCATCTCGGTCGCGCACGGCCCGGAAGTGCTGGCCGAGGCCGACACCGTCGTCATACCGGCGTCCTCCACCGAATACGAACCCTCGGGGCACGACCTCACCGAGCCGCTCGCCCGGGCGTTGGAGCTGATCCGGCCGGAGGCCAGGATCGCGTCGATCTGCACGGGTGCCTTCGTGCTCGCCGCCGCCGGCCTGCTCGACGGCCGGAAGGCGACCACGCACTGGCGTTCGGCGCTGGACTTCCAGGCGAAGTTCCCGAAGGTCGCCCTCGACCCGAACGTGCTCTACACCGACGACGGGAACGTCCTCACCGCGGCGGGCGTCGCGTCCGGGATCGACCTCTGCCTGCACATGATCCGCTGTGATCACGGTGCCGCGGTCGCGAACGAGGTCGCGCGCGGAACGGTCGTCTCACCGCATCGCGAGGGCGGGCAGGCGCAGTTCATCCGGCGGCCGGTGCCGGAGCCGCAGTCCTCGTCGACGGCGACGGCCAGGGCTTGGGCGCTGGAGAACCTCGACAGGCCGCTGACACTGCGCGAGCTGGCGGCGAAAGAGGCGATGAGCACGAGGACGTTCACGCGGCGGTTCCGCGACGAGGTCGGGATTTCGGCGTTGCAGTGGCTGACCCAGCAGCGGATCGAACGGGCGCGTCAGCTGCTCGAAGAGACCGATCTGCCGGTGGACAAGGTCGCCGCCGAGGCGGGTTTCGGCACCGCCGCGTCGCTGCGCCAGCATCTGCAGGCGGCGCTGGGGGTCTCGCCGAGCGCGTACCGGAACACCTTCCGCGAAGCCGTCTGACTTTGACTGACCTCCTGGTAACTTACCCAGAAATAAGTTCCGGAGGTGGTAGGTGAAAGCCCTCAAGATCGCCGAACGCGTGTTGTTCGCCGGTGCCGCGATCGGCACGGTGTATTCCGCCAGAACCGGCAATCGGAAGCTGCAGCTGGCGACCAAACCCGCCGCGGTGCCGGTGCTCGCCGCCCGGGTCGCGCGTTCGCGGGGGCTCGCGCCGGGAGAGAAGGGGCTGCTCGTCTCCGCGTTGGTCGCGGCCGGGGCGGGCGACCATTTCATGGGCCGGTCCGATGAAGACGGCGAGCTGATCAAGGGCGCGACGTCGTTCGGCGTGATGCAGGTGCTGTACTCCGCGCTGCTGTGGCGCCGGGGTGCCCGCCCGCGCGCGGCGACCGCGCCGCCCCGGCTGGCGGCCTGGGCGGCGGCCGCGGTCGCGATGGCGTTGCCGAAGCCGTCTCCGGTCTCTTCGGTGCTTTCGGTCTACGGAGGCCTGCTGAGCACGACGTCGACCCTCGCGGCGGACCCGGTGCTGGCGCCGAAGGCCAAGGTCTCGGGCGGGATGGTCATCCCGTCGGGTGACCGCCGGACCTGGATCGCCGCCGGCGCGCTGCTGTTCTCCGCGTCGGATCTGGCGATCCTGATCCGCCGCAACTTCGTCACCAGCGAGCGAGTGCGAGCCAATCTCGAAACCTTCGTGCTCACCTCGTACCTGGCGTCGCAGTGGTTGCTCGTCGAGGGGATGACCGCAGAAAGTTAAGCACCTACTTGACTATTGCTCGGCGTGGGTGGATGGTTAAGCGTGTGCCTAACCAACGGATGGATCAGGTGTTCAAGGCGCTGTCCGACGGGACGCGCCGCGAAATGATCGAGCGCCTCACCCGGGGACCCGCCTCGGTGGGGGAGCTCGCGCGGCCGCTGTCGATGTCGCTGCCCGCCGTGATGCAGCACCTCCAGGTGCTGGAGGCGAGCGGGCTCGTCCGGTCGGAGAAGGCGGGGCGGGTCCGCACCTGCCATCTCGAACCGGACGGCCTGCGGATGGCCGAGGACTGGCTCGGCGGACAGCGCACCGGCTGGGAACACCGGCTCGATCGTCTTGGTGGCTTTCTGAACTCCGACGAAGGGAACAGGTCATGACCGTCAAACACGCCACGTTCACCCTCGAACGCGTCTACCCCGTGTCGCCGGAACGCGTTTTCGCGGCCTGGGCCGATCCCGCCGCGAAAGCCGGCTGGTTCACCGTGTCCGGTGGCGAGCATTCCCTGGACTTCCGCGTCGGTGGCCGCGAGATCACCACGGGTCCCCATGGCGACGGCCGGAAGCTGATCGCCGATTCGCGGTACGAGGACATCGTCGACAACGAGCGGATCGTCTACGCCACGTCCTTGTCCACCGACGACGTCCTCGCGACCGTCTCGCTCACGACGGTGCTGCTCGAACCCGAGGCGGACGGGACCCGCCTGACGCTGATCGAGCAGGGCACCTTCCTCGACGGACAGGAAGAACCGGCCTGGCGCGAGCAGGGAACCGGATGCTGGCTCGACGCACTGGGGAAGGCTTTGTCGGCAGTATGAACACATGCTGACCGCTGAGCTGATCGCCGACAGCCGAGTCCCGTCGAATCCCGCGCTTTCCGCCGACGGGCGGTGGGTCGCCTATCAGGTCGACACCATCGCGGACCCCGTTCCCGAGATCTGGTTCGCGTCCGTCGACGGTCGCGAGGAACCCCGGAGGCTGGCCGAGGGCTCCATGCCCAAATGGTCGTCGAACTCCCTCTGTTTCCTCCGGGACGGCCTGATCCACACGGTGGACGGGCCGCTGTTCGCCTGGCGGAGTGAGATCACCGCGTTCCTCCCGATGCGGGAGCGGATCGTGTTCATCGCCGAGGACGGGACACCCGCCGCGGCCATCCGGGTCTGGAGCGAGAGCCTCCGCCCGGCGCGGCTCCGGAGTTTCGATCGGCGGACCGGGGAGATCACGACGCTGGTCGAAGAGCACGTCGTCGGAGTCGCCCGCCGTCAGGACGACGGGGCGCTCGCGGTGCTGACCTGGCCGACCCCGGAGCTCGATCCCGGCGGGCTCGAACCCCGGCTTTCCGTGCTGGACCTGGAAACCGGGGAGCGGCGCGACCTCGGGAGAACCGCGGTCGAAGCCACGAGCCCGGTCTGGTGGCGGGACGGCGAAGACTGGCACGTCGCCTATCTCGCGACACCGGAGATGGTCGGTGGCTGGGCGGTCTTCGACGTGCCCGTGGAAACCGGCGAACATCGGAATCTGACCCCGGAATCGGCCTGCCCGATCAGGCTCGCGCAGGTCGATTCCGGTGCTCCGCTGGTACTCGTCGCCGATGGACTCGACACGGCCCTCCACCGGCTCGGATCAGGAGAAGTGGCGTTCTGGCGCGGGCAAGCGGACGCCGTCGCGTCGAACGGCGAGGTCGTGGCCATCGTGCTGAGCACCGCTCACCGGCCGAAAGATGTCCATTGTGGACCGATCGGCGAGCCGTTGACGCGGGTGAGCGACACCGCGCCGGAGTTCGCCGAAGTTACTTGGGGCGCTCAGGAACGCTTGTCCTACAAGGCTTCCGATGGCCTGGCTCTGGACGGGCTGCTCGTCCTCCCGCCGGGAAAGACCCGGGACGACGGCCCGTTCTCCCTGATCACCTTGCCGCACGGCGGACCGTACGACCGGTACGCGGACGGCCTCCGGCTCGGCTGGTTTCCGTCCGCGCAATGGCTCGCGCCGGCGGGGCACGCGGTCTTCCTGCCGAATGCCCGTGGGGGACAAGGACATGGCCACGAATTCGCCGCCGCCGTCGCGGGACGCGTCGGGCTGGAGGAATGGAGCGATCTCGAAACCGGGATCGATCTGCTCGTCGCCGAAGGGGTGGCCGATCCGGATCGGCTCGGCATCGCGGGCTGGAGCCACGGCGGGTTCGTGTCGGCCTGGGCCGTCGGCCGGACCAGGCGGTTCAAGGCGGCGTTGATGGGCGCCGGTATCTGTGACTGGGGGATGCTCGCCGCGACCGGCGAGTTCGGCCCGTTCGAAGCCGCGCTCGGCGGAAGTACCGGCTGGGAAGGGGAAGGACCGCACCGGCACGATCGGCTCAGCCCGATCTCCCACGCGTCGGAGATCGAGACCCCCGTGCTGATCGTGCACGGTGCGGACGACACGAACGTTCCGCTGTCCCAGGCGGAATTCTTCCATCGCGCGCTACGCCACTTCGGCGTCGAACACGACTTCGTGGTCTATCCCGGCGAAGGACACTCGATTCGCGGGCGGGCCCATCAGCTGGATCTGCTGCGCCGCACCCGCGAGTGGTTCGCGCGGCTGCTCTAACCCTGCGGCTCGCCGGGGACGTACGTGCCGAAAGTCCATTCGTACCCTTCGAGATCGTCGACACGGCAACGGTAGTTGCCCCATTCGGTGTTCTCCGGTTTCCAGACCGGCGTCGCGCCGGCGTCGATGGCGGAAGCGAAGACGGCGTCCACGGCCTCTTGCGTCGGAAGGCTGACGTAGAGGCCGTGGCCGACGGTTTCGCCCTTGCGGGCCGGGCGGTCGTAGTCCTCTTCCGCGCTGAACACGATGATCCGGACTTCGCCGCGCCGCAGTTCCGAATGCAGGATCAACCCCTTGTCGTCGGCATACTCCGTGGTGGTCTCGAAGCCGAAGGCGCGTTCGAGCCAGCGAAGCGCCTTCGGGGCATCGCTGTACGCGAGGTAGGAGTGAAGGGAAGCCGGGCGTTCTTGGGTTTCGGTCATGGGCACAGCCTCGCAAGCGATGAGGACACCTACAGTCCTCGATTCGTCACCAAAGAAGGCGAATGCCGAGCACGGTGATGAGCGCGCTGGACGCCAGCGCGGTCGCCAGCCGTCCACGACGTCCGGTCAGCGCCTTGCCGAGCACGGCGCCGCCCCCCGCGAGGAACAACTGCCAGCTGGCCGAGGCCGCGAACGCCGCGAGCACGAAGACGACGTGTTCCGCCCCGCTCGCCGCGGCCATGTCCTTGCTGCCGAGTACGAGCGCCGCGAAGTAGACCACCGTCATCGGGTTCAGCAGGGTGATTCCGAGGAGGCTCACGTAGGCCTTGACCGGCCCGATCGCGACCGGTTCGGTCAGCTCGGCCCTCGCTGAGTCACGGTAGTTCCGGATTCCGGTGAATCCGATGTGGACGGCCAGCCCGAGCAGGACCACGACCGAAATCCAGCGCAGTGGCACCGCGATCGGCTCGATGACCGGAATCAGCTTGCCCCCGCCGAGGACCGCCACCAGGGCGTAAAGCCCGTCCGCGGTGGCGACCCCGAGTGCGGCGTACGCGCCGATCCTGAGCCCCGACCTGGCCGTCAACACCACGAGATAGGTCCCGACCGCGCCCACCGGGATGGCGATGCCATACCCGGCGAGCAGGCCGGCGACGAACGCGGCGCTCACAGTCGGACTGGTGTCGGCCTCCACCCGGACCCGGCCTGCTGCTGCTTCCGCACCCGTCGGACGACGGTGGACGGCGGCAGGAAGGTGAGGGTCGATGTCATGGGTGAAGGATGCGAGCGGGCGAGGCGCCACGCAACACAATTACCGAGCGGTTCGCGATAGGGCTCGTGAGTGGTAAGGACGGTTAGAGCCAAGGGTGTCTTAAGTACCTACGCGGAGCGCGGCTGCGGCTGATCCAACCTGCGTCAGTAGGCACTAGCGGAGTGGTGTGGGCTGAAGGCTCCCTTCACCGAGTCTGACGCGACGAAAGGAGCCTTCGCCCCCGGCCGGCTACGGGAGCGGTGGTTCGGTCGCAGGTGCCGCCTCGTGAGTGTTTTGGGTCGTTAGAACCGTCCTTACCACTCACGAGAGGGACGGCTGCAGAACGGCGTCCAGATCGGCCAGCAGCCGCGCCTTCGGCCGGGCGCCGACGGTCGTCCACACGGGACTCCCGTCGCGGAAGAGGATCAGCGTCGGCAGGGACATGACCTGATAATTCCTGGCCGTGAGCGGGTTTTCGTCGGAGTTGAGCTTGCGGATGATCAGCGATCCGGCACGTTCTTCGGCGATCTGTTCGAGCACCGGCGCGATCATGTGGCAAGGCGGGCACCATTGCGCCCAGAAGTCCACCAGGACGGGCTTGTCCTGGTCCAGGACGAGCGCTTGGAAGGTTTCGTCGGTGACTACGGAAAGGGACACTCAGACCTCCTCGGTTCGCGGCACGACGACGCACGGTCCCGGCGGCGTTTTCAGCGCGCCGGCGAGTTTGGTCAGCAAGCTGTCCCGCACGTCGTTGAGCCTGGCCAGACAGGCGTCCACCTCGGCGAGTTTGCGTTGGTAGACCTCGATCGAATCGGCGCACGAATCGCCGGTCTCGTGCCCGGCGCGCAGGCACTCGACGAACGGTCTGGTGTCCTCCAGACTGAGCCCCACCGCTTGAAGGGTCAGGATCTCGTTCACCAGACGGAAATCGTCCTCGTCGTACTCCCGGTACCCGTTCGACGCGCGCCGTGCGTCGAGAAGCCCTTGTGACTCATAGAAACGCAGCGCGCGGGTGGTGGTTCCGGTACGCGCGGCGAGTTCGCCGATCCGCATGGTCCCGAGCGTAAACCTTGCCCTTGGCGTCAAGGCAAACGTTCATTCGTCGAGATCGACCCGGATCGTGAGGAGGTTCGTGCCGATCGCGCGTACGGCGGCACTGTTGAGCTTGGGGAGCGCCCTGAGCCGCGCGCGGGGGTCATCGCCGGGGAGCAGGTGCGCCGTGCCGGTGTGCCAGCGGCCCCGGAGCCGGACGCGGACCCGCGGATCGGCCTGGATGTTGCGGACGTACTGCGACTTCTCGCCGAACTCCGAGACGATCCAGAACTCACGGCCCACCCGGCGGCCCCCGATCGGCGTCCGCCGGGCCTCGCCGGATTTGCGGCCGGTGGTCTCCAGGATCGGCTGGTTCGGCAGCCGGACGAGGATCGGGTTGCCGACGTGGCGCTGGAACGTCGTGGCCACCCGGTGCTTGATCTCGTGATAGCGGGACATGGCTCCAGGGTGCCCTACGCTCGGTTCATGGTGAACGAGTCGGACGTGGACCTGGGGGACGGGGCCACACTGCACACGTACGACACGGGCGGGGACGGGCCGGTGGTCTTCTGGCACCACGGGACCCCGAACATCGGCGCTCCGCCCGCCCCGCTGTTCCCGGCCGCCGAGCGGCTCGGACTGAGATGGGTCTCCTACGACCGGCCCGGTTACGGCGGTTCGTCGCCGCGGCCCGGCCGGGATGTCGCGTCGGCGGCGTCGGACGTCGAGAAGATCGCCGACGCCCTGGGCATCGAGCGGTTCGCGGTCTTCGGGCATTCCGGCGGCGGGCCGCACGCGTTCGCCTGCGCGGCTCTGCTGCCGGACCGGGTGTCGGCGATGGTCTGTGCCGCGAGCCTGGCCCCGTACGGCGCCGCCGGGCTGGACTGGTTCGCGGGGATGGGTCCGGCGGGCGTCGGATCCCTGACGGCCGCCGTGGCGGGGCGGGACGAAAAAGAGCGGTACGAGGCGACGGCCGAATACGACGCGGAGATGTTCACCCTGGCGGACCATGCGGCCTTGTCGGGTGACTGGAAGTGGATCCTCGACGTCGTCGGCCCCGCGGTCGAGGGTGGACCCGCCGCGCTGATCGACGACGACCTCGCCTACGTCGCGCCGTGGGGTTTCCAGCCGTCCGATCTCCGGGCGCCGGCCCTGTTCCTGCACGGCGGCGAGGACCGGATCGTGCCGCTCGCGCACGGCGAATGGCTGGCCCGGCAGTGCGCCACGGCCGAGTCGCGCGTGTTCCCCGAGGACGGGCACGTCTCGGTTCTGCGCCACGGGGAAGACGCGCTCGAGTGGCTGGCCGCTCATTCGTGAGCTGCGAGATCGTCCTCGTCCGGCACGCCGTTCATCGGCTGCGTATATCCGGAGGTGCCATATGGGTGGCGTGTCACGGAACCTGAACTACGACATGCCGTGGCCGGTCCCGGCGTTCGTCGGACTTTCGGTCGCTCAGGCTCTCGCCTGGCCGCGGAAGCGGAGATCGTGCTGTACGAGGCAGACGCGACGACGCCGTTGACGGGGCGCCCGGAAGGGCGAGTCGTGCGTCAGTCGTCGCCGGGTTCGCGGCGTCATCGGCCTACCCGGGTGACGGTCTGGATCGCGCCGTGAGGCCGTGTCGCGAAAGCCACTTTCGCGACATCAGACGTCGCGAAAGTGGCTTTCGCGACACCGGCTCCGGCTGGATCTGTCGGATAGCCGAAAGTTCAGCTGCCGAAAACGGCGCTGAGCGACCTCTCGTACTGCCGACGCGAGAACGTCAGAACTCCCATCGCGTCGTAGTTCCAGTCCCGGTACGTGTTGCGGAGACCCGACCACGTCACCGTGTCTTCGTCGGCCGCGATCTTCGCCACCAGCGCCCAGCACTCCTCGATACCGCACGCGCACCCCAGCAACAGGTACTCGTCGTCTTCCGCGCCATGCGGAACGCGATCCGGCGCTTCGCCGAGCAGGTGCCCGGCGGAAAGGCGCGTCGAATTCGCGTAATCCCCGGCGAGCAAGGGCGCGGGCTCCGTCGGGAACTCCTCGTTGCGCTCTTTCTGTTCCGCGAGCGCGTCGGGAAGTTCGGCCTCGCGCACCAGGTCCAGGAAAGAAACGCCGTCGATCAGTAACTGGAGCCACGTTTCTCGCTCGTCCGGTCGCCTTGGTTCCGTGGAGAACCTGCGGAACTCGATCTCACGCATGACCACACGGTAGGCATCGGCGACGGGCGCCGTCGCCGGTTGGCAGGTTGAGGTCAGGCCGCGGGCCGTCCGGCACCCGTGTAGTCGTCGCCCTTCGAGTGATACGTGTGGATCTGGATCGCCTGGCCCTGGGTGGGCGCGTTGATCATCAGCCCGTTCCCGAGGTACAGCCCCACGTGGTGGATTCGCGTCGACGGGTTCCCGTAGAAGACGAGGTCGCCGAGCTTCGGCTCGCCGGGCACCTGCGGCAGCGCGCGGAACTGGCTGTCCGCGGTCCGCGGGAGCGCGACACCGGCTTCGTCGTAGGACGCCTTGGTCAGCCCGGAGCAGTCGAAGCCCGCGGCGCCCGCTTCGGGGCCGTTGCCGCCCCACACGTACGGGAGGCCCAGCTGGCCGAGGGCGAAACGGGTCGCCTTCACCGCGGGGCTGGCGGAGCGCGCCGGGTCGAGGGACAGGGTCGCGTACAGCTGCGCGTTGCCCAGGACGCGCTGGCGGAACAGTTCGGCCTCGTTGCCCTTGCCGCCCTGGTAGCCGGCGATGGCCTTCCACCAGCCGTTGCCGCCGCCGAGGTCGGCTCCGGAAGCGCACAGGGCGCGGCCCGCGGCGACCGAAGCGGAGTCCGGGTCGGCGAGCGCGGGTTTCGCGATGCCGGGGATCGACGCGCCGTGCTTCTTCCACTGCTGCGCCGACAGGCCGAGGGGGTTGTCCCCGCCGCGTCCGTGGTTCGAGCTCGCCGCGCCGATCCCGGCCAGGGTGACCCAGGACAGGTGGCAGTTCGGCTGCTCGCCGCGCAGCGCCAGTTCGCCGTTCGCGTAGCCCATGAGCGATTTCGCCGGGATGTCCAGCGGCCCGGCCAGCTTCCCCGCCCACTCTTCGAGCGGCCGGGCGCCCTTCGGCGTCTCCTGCGCCTTGACCGGCGCGCTGACCTCCAGGACCGACGGACCCGCGCCGCCGCCGACGGTGGCCGGGTCCTGCTTCGCGGCGGGAACGGGCACGGGCTGACGTCCGTCGACCGGGGCGGGATCGTTTCCGCCCGCGAGCAGCCAGCCCGCCGTCGCGAGCCCCGCGACCAGCGGGAGCGCGACCAGGCCGCGCATCGCCACGCCGTGCGCCCACGACTTCTTCGGGCTGGGTTCGGACGCGCTCGGGGCGGGCTCGGGCTCGGTCACGCCGTCCAGATTATTGGAGACCACCTCTGCGTAACGAGCGAACGCCTTGCACGTTAGGGGGACTCTCATATTCTGGACGAATGAGTGAGACGGGAGCGCTCGACGCCGGGCGTCTGAGTGCCGCGCTGTCCGGCCGGTATGCCGCGATCCAGGTCGTGGCGAGCACCGGGTCCACCAACGCCGACCTGCGAGAAGCCGCCGCGAAAGGGGCTGAAGACCGCACTGTGCTGATCGCCGAGGAGCAGACGGCCGGGGTCGGTCGCCGCGCCCGGCACTGGTCTTCGCCGAAGGGATCGGGCCTCTACGCCAGTGTGCTGCTGCGCCCGGGCGGCGTCCCGTTCGCCAATTTGGGTTCACTTTCCGTGGTCGCGGGCCTCGCGGTCCGGGAGATCGCCGAGGGACTGGGCGTCGACGCCGTCCTCAAGTGGCCGAACGACGTCCTCGCCGGTCCGGAGCGCGCCAAATGCGCGGGAATCCTGGCGGAGGCCGTCGCGGGCGACGAGACCACCGTGATCCTCGGCATCGGCCTGAACGTGCTGCCGCTCGGCGAGAGCGTCCCGGCAGGGCCCGGCGGACTGCCCGCGACCTCGCTGGCCGAGCAGGGGGCGACGGAGACCGGCCGCGCGGAGATCGCCGTCCGGCTGCTCACCGCGTTCGACGAGCTCGAACGCCGTTGGCGGCTCGCGGGCGGGTCGCTGGCCGAGGCCGGTCTGCTCGGGGATTACCGGCGGTACTGCGCCACACTGGGCCAGGACGTCGAGGTCCAGCTGCCCGACGGCTCGGCGCTCACCGGCCGCGCCGCCGACATCGATCCCGCCGGCCAGCTCCAGGTCGACGTTCCCGGTGGTGAGCGGTACACGGTGTTCGCCGGAGACGTCGTCCACGTGCGGCCCGCCGAGGCCTGATCCGTGCGTCTCGATTTCCGGCGTCTCCTCTTCCGCCGGGACCGTTCGCCGGTACGGTGAGCTCACCAGCGCCGAACACACTTTGGGAGCGTCCGTCGTGGCCTATCCGGACGATTTGCTCAGCGAGAACGAGCACGTCGTGGTGCACAGTCACCCGCATTTCAAGATGCTGATCTTCCCGTTCCTCGCGCTGATCGTCACGCTCGGCGTGGGGATTTGGCTGGCCGTCATCGCGAAGGACGCGACGGCCCCGTGGGACCTGATCTCCGAGATCGCGATCGCCGCGGTCGGGCTCGGTCTCGTCGCATGGCTGTTCCTGGCGCCGTTCGTCCGGTGGCGCACGACGCATTTCATCGTCACCACGGACCGGTTGATCGCCCGCGAGGGTGTGCTCAAGCGGACCGGCATCGACATCCCGCTGTCGCGGATCAACAGCGTCCAGTTCGAGCACGGGCTGCTGGACCGTGTGTTCGGCTGCGGCACGCTGGTGATCGAGTCCGCTTCGGACGAACCGCTGAAGTTCGACGACATCCCCAAGGTCGAGCGCGTGCACACGGTCATCTACCGCGAAGTCAACGACAACCCGTACGACGACTTCGCGCCGGGACCGCAGCAGACCGAGCCGCTGCCGCCGCAAGGGCACCCGCCGCGCGGAAACCGGCGCCGCTGATGGGCACGCGAGAGCTGGGGCTGCCCGAGAAGGTCTCGTCCGTCTACTCCCTGCCGGAGCGGGTGACGATCTGGGAGGTCGGCCCGCGTGACGGTCTCCAGAACGAGAAGTCGATCGTCCCGGTCGAGGTCAAACTCGAATTCCTGGCCAGGCTCGCCGATTCCGGGCTGACCACGCTCGAGGCGACCAGCTTCGTGAGCCCGAAATGGGTGCCGCAGCTGGCCGACGCCGAGCAGCTCCTGGCCGGGCTCGACCAGCGCGAGGGCGTCCGGTACCCGGTGCTCGTGCCGAACGAGCGCGGGCTGGACAGGGCGCTGGAGGCCGGTGTCTCGCATATCGCGATCTTCGCCAGCGCCACCGAGACCTTCGCCAAGAAGAACCTCAACTCGACGGTCGACGACCAGTTCGCGATGTTCGAGCCGGTCGTCACCAGGGCGCGGGCCGCGGGGCTCGACGTCCGCGGGTACGTGTCGATGTGCTTCGGCGACCCGTGGGAGGGCGCCGTCCCGGCCGCGCAGGTCGCCGGAGTGGGTAAGCGGCTGCTGGACCTGGGCTGCTCGCAGCTCTCGCTCGGCGACACGATCGGCGTCGCCACCGCGGGTCAGGTCGAGACGCTGATCGGGGAGTTCGCCGGCGTCGACGCCCTGGCCGTCCATTTCCACGACACCTACGGCCAGGCGCTCGCGAACACGTTGGCCGCCCTCCGCTGCGGCGTGTCCACTGTGGACTCCTCGGCCGGTGGCCTCGGCGGCTGCCCGTATGCCGAATCGGCCACGGGGAACCTCGCGACCGAGGATCTCGTGTGGATGCTCGACGGTCTCGGCGTCGAAACCGGTGTCGATCTCGACGCGCTGGTGGCGACGAGCAAGTGGATGGCGGGCAAGCTGGGCAGGCCGAGTCCGTCCCGGGTGGTCAACGCGCTCGCCGGTTGAGGTTCGCCGCGCTTTCGGGTATCCGCCGACGAGAACGCCGGACGGCGCTAAGGTCGTAACGCGTCCTGTCCGCTGCCTCCCCCGTTCATCGGTGGGAACCGATTCCTGGGGGAGGTGCGGTGACCGATCCGAGCGAGGCCGGGACGGGCCCGATCCGGCTGCCCGTCGAGTACGACGCCCCGACACCACCGCACGGGGCTCGCGCTCCGTACGCGCCTTCGCCGTGGCCGCCTTCGGTGGCGCCTTTGCGGGTGCCTTTCCCGCCGAAGCCCGCCGCCCCGCCGCCCATGGGGGCGTTGCGGACGGAACGCGAGAGCGTGATCGCGCTGTTCCTCGTGCACATGTTCCCGATCGGGCATCTCCCGGTCGCGATGGGCAAACCCGCGCGTCAGTTGCCGCTGCCCGACGGCGGTTCCGGCCCGCAGGACCATCCCGAGGCGGACGTGCTCGACGACCTGGACGCGTTGTCCCATGTCAGCAGCGGTTTCCGTCGTTCACCGACGACTCCGGCCGCCGTTCCGCCGCCGGAGTTGACCAGGGGACACCATCCGTGGGGCGAAATGTCCGAAGAGGACTGGAAAGAGCGCTTCATGACCGGAACGGGTTATCTGTGGCCCTCTGACAACGATCCGGCGACGCCGACGATGCTCGAGGCCGGTACTCATCTCGACCGTTTCGGGGATCAGCACGGCCGGGTGTTCGCCGAGGACGCGACCCTGTTCCCGATGCGCTCGCTGCCGCCGGACCAGGCCGGTGCCTACCGGCGTTACCGCGTCGTCCGGCCGCTGCCGGTCTGGCGTTCGGTGACCGTCGGCTGGTTCGGACAGCCGGGCGGCGGAGTGCGGTTTCGCACGGTGCTGGGCGCCGATGAACTCGTCACGCTGGGCTACCTGGCGGACGTCACGGGGGAGGTTCGGTGAACACGGGGACGATCCTGCGCTGGCTGGCCGCGCTGGGCGTGCCGCCCGAAGTGGTCTCGGTCGGCGCGGAGGTGGACAACGCCTGGTGCCTCATGCGCACCGACGTCGAAGGCGCAGAGGGAGCCGCCTGGGAGGTCTTCTGGCGGGAGCAGGGCAACCGGTACGACTGGGCGCGGTTCACCAGCGAACAGGTCGCCTGCCACTACCTCTTCGGACGTCTCGCCTGGTCGCAGGTCGCGCGCGGTGCCGTCGGGCTGCTGCCCGGCGCGCAGTGACCTCGTTGCGCGTGAAGGAGGCCTTCACGCGCGCGTTCCCAGTGAGGGGTGAGTCGAGGGCGGCGTGTTGCGAAAGCCACTTTCGCAACGTTGGACGTTGGGAAAGTGGCTTTCGCAACGTCCGTGAAACAAGGTCTAGGCACGTCGCGAAAGCCACTTTCGCGACGTCAGATGTCCCGAAAGTGGCTTTCGGGACACGCTCCAGGCCTTCACGCGCGTTCAGCGCTTCAGGATCGCCAAGACCTCGTCGTGGAGCAGCCCGTTCGTCGAAAGCGCCGACCCGTTGTCGTAGCGCGCTTCGCCGTTCAGGTCGCTGAAGCGGCCACCGGCTTCGGTGACCAGCACCTGGGCCGCCGCGACGTCCCACGGGTTCACGATGCATTCCGCGGTGACGTCGAGCGCGCCCTCGGCGACCAGGCAGTGGTGCCAGAAATCGCCGAAGGCGCGGCTTTCCCAGCACGCGTCGACGAGGTCGATGTATTTCTCGCGTGAGTGGTACTCCACCCACGAGTTCAGGTCTGTTGTGGACAGATACGCGTCTTCGAGCGACGCGACCTTCGACACCGAGATGCGGCGTTCCCCGGCGGAGTCGCTCATCCAGGCGCCGTCACCGGTCGCGGCCCACCAGCGGCGGCCGAGCAGCGGTGCGCTGATCATGCCCACCACGGGGTCGCCGTCTTCGACCAGCGCGATCAGCGTCGCCCACACCGGGACGCCGCGCAGGAAGTTCTTGGTCCCGTCGATCGGGTCGAGCACCCAGGCGCGTCCGGTCGCGGCGGTGCCGCCCCGTTCCTCGCCGAGCACGGCGTCGTCCGGCCGGTCCGTGGCGAGGATCGCGCGGATGGCGTCCTCGACGGCGGTGTCCGCGTCGGTGACCGGCGTCCGGTCGGGTTTGCGTTCCACGGCCAGGTCGAGCGCGCGGAACCGGGCGGTGGTGATGGCGTCGGCGGCGTCGGCCAGCCGAGTGGCGAGTTCAAGATCATTCTCGTAGCCGGGCACGGTCACGATGGTTTCACGCCCGGCAGTCGTAGAGTTGGCCAGGTGAGCATGGTGCTACTCGCCGAGGACGACCCGGCCATCGCCGATCCGCTTTCCCGCGCACTCCAGCGGGAGGGGTACGAGGTGCGCGTCGTCGGCGACGGGCCCGCCGCCCTCGACGCGACCGAGAGCGACCGCGTGGACCTCCTGGTGCTCGATCTCGGCCTTCCTGGGATGGACGGGCTCGAGGTGTGCCGCCGCCTGCGCGCGAGCGGCACCGAGGTGCCCGTGCTGATGCTCACCGCGCGCACGGACGAGGTCGACTTCGTGGTCGGGCTCGACGCCGGCGCCGACGACTACGTCGCCAAGCCGTTCCGGCTGGCCGAACTGCTGGCCCGCATCCGGGCACTGCTCCGCCGCCGGGCGCCCGACGTGCTGGAAGCCGGGGGCGTGCGGATGGACCTCGGTGCCCGGATGGTCACCGTCGACCTGCACGAGGTGCAGCTGGCGAACAAGGAGTTCGAGCTGCTCCGGGTGCTGATGAGCCGCGCCGGGCAGGTGGTCAGCCGCGACGAGATCCTCGCCGAGGTGTGGAACGACCTCGAATCGAAGACCTCGAAGACACTCGACATGCACATGTCGTGGCTCCGCCGGAAGCTCGCCATCGCGGCCGACGAAGCGGCGGGCCGCGCGGGCAAACCCGGCGGGAACGGCGACGGCGAACGGCGGATAGCCACGGTCCGCGGCGTCGGCTTCCGCTTCAACGCGGAATAGCATGCGCCGCCGCATCCTCCTGGCGATCCTGCTCGCCGTCGCGGTCACCGCGGCCGTGCTGGGCATCCCGCTGGGGATCACCGCATGGCAGCTGGTCGAGAACCTCAACCGCGAGAACCTCGCCTCCTCGGCCCGCGGGATAGCGGCGACGCTGGACAACGAGATCGCCGTCGGCCAGCCGATCAATCTCGATCTGGTCCGGGTCGCCGTGCCGCAGGGCGGTTTGCTGACCGTCCGCGCGCAAGGGCAGATCGAGAAGCGCTACGGCTCCGACCCCGGCTCGGACGTGGTGTCCGAGCGGGCGCCGATCGCGTTGCACGGCGAGGTCGAGCTGTCCGTGCCCGCCGGGCCGATGCGCACACGTCAGACGCAGGTGACGTTGCTGGTGGTGCTGCTGGTCGTGCTGTCGGTGGGCACCGGCACCGTGGTCGCCACGGTGACCGCGCGAAGGCTCGCGAAACCGCTGAGACACGTCGCTGATCGCGCGGTCAAACTCGGCGGCGGTGATTTCCGGCCCGATCCGAAACGCTACGGCGTCGGCGAGCTCGACATGGTCGCCGAAGCGCTCGACGCGTCCGGCTCGGCGCTCGCGCAGCTCGTCCAGCGGGAACGCCAGCTCGTCGGCGACGTCTCCCACCAGCTGCGGAGCCGGTTGACCGCGTTGCAGCTGCGGCTCGAACCGCTGACCGTCCACTCCGATCAGGACGTCGTCGACGAGGCGAAGGCCGCGCAGGAACAGGCGGACCGGCTCGCCGAAGCGCTCGACGAACTGCTGGCCGCCGCGCGGGCGGCGCGCGAGGTCGGCGCGGAGCCGGTGAACCTGCCGGAAGTGCTCCCCGAGGTTTCCGAAGAGTGGCGGCAGTTGCTTCGCGCCGAGGGCAGGCATCTGCGGATCCGCGTCACCGACGGGCTGCGGGCGAGGGCGACGCCCGGCCGTTTGCGCGAGGTCGTCGGCGTCCTGCTCGACAACGCGCTGCGCCACGGCGCGGGAACGGTCACGCTCGCCGCCCGGCGCGGCGACGCGGACGGCACCGTCGTCATCGAGGTCGCCGACACCGGCTCCGGGGTGCCCGACGAGCTGGCGCCGCATATCTTCGAACGCGGATTCTCCGGCGGTGGGTCGACCGGTGTGGGTCTCGCGCTCGCCCGCGCGCTCATCGAGGCGGACGGCGGCAGGCTGGAGCTGTCGAGCAAGCAGCCGGCGGTGTTCAGCCTCTTCCTGAAGGTGCCCCGGCCGGGAGACGTGGCCGAGGTGCGGTGGCCCGCCGAGCGGGTCCCTCGCTAAGAAACGCCCCAAGGACGTCCCGATCGGGCAAGGCGGTGTCAGCGCGGCGACTTACCGTCGGGGGGTGCATGCGACGGCGTTCCGGTACCGCCCACCGGTGAGTCCGGTGGCCGCGGCGACCCTGGAGATCGGCAAGGTGGCGGTCACCGTGCGGTTGTCCTTCGACGGCGCGCTGTACGCGTGCCGACGTCCTCCCGGCGTGGTGGAGCGGATGGAGGCCGAAGCGCTCGACCTGCTCTCCCAAGGCCTGTTCGTCAGCGGGATCGACACGCCGGTCGCGACCGTCACCGGAGCGGCGGGCCATCGGTTCGTCCAGCGGAGCGCCGAATTCGAGCCGCCGGACGGCATGCTCTACCGCGGCATGTGCGGGGTCGGCGCCAGCCGGAACGGGCTGACCCTGACCGGCATCCTCGGCTACCGCCTCGAAGTCCGCGCGGAGTGGGCGAGACGGGCGGGTGACTGCGGCCCGCCAGGGAGCGCCGCCGAATGGTGCGAGCTCTTCGGCGGCGAGCTGGCGTCCATCGGCGGGGTGGTCCTGCGGCGGGCCTCGGTGCTCAGTCTCGGTACTCCGCCGTGACCGTGACGACGAACGCCGCACGGGCCGGCAGGCCGAGGCTGACCCACAACCCGGTCGGATCGGTCTCCTCCAGGGTGATCGGCAACGGCTGCTCGTCGACCACGAGGAACTCCGTCCCGATCAGGACGCCCAGCGAGCGGTCGAGCAGCGTGTGTTCGTCGCGGACCTTGTCCGCCCGCGCGGTGACCAAATAGGACAGCCGGCACCGCTTCGCCCGCACGGCGCCGGTTCCCGGGCCGGCGCCGTGCAGGGCGAAGAGGAACAGATCGACGCTCGACACCCGCGTCTCGGTCTGCCAGGTGGGTTTCGGCGGATCGAGCCGGACCACCGTCCCCTCCGGCAGATGGGGCGCGATGAGCCGGCACAACGCCTCGTCGACCTGGCTGATCACGGGGTCAGATCAATCCCTCACGCAGTGCGTAAGCCACCGCGTGCGAGCGGTTCCGGAGCTGGAACCGGTTGGTCACGTCGTGCAGGATGCTCTTCACCGTGCGCTGCGAGTAGCAGAGCTGGTCGGCGATCTCCTGCGTCGAGAACCCCGACGCGACCAGCTTGAGCACCTCGGTCTCCCGGTTGCTCATGCCACCGAGGTGCAGGCCGCGCGGCTGCAGCACCTGACGCTGCAGCCGTGAGACCCGGTGCAGCAGCCTGCCGAGCAGGTCGGGCGGCAGTGCGCCCTCCCCGGCCGCGGCCGCCTTGATCAGCCGGACCAGGACGTCGGCGCCCGCCTCGGAGCGGCGGGCGACGGCGCAGACGCCGTGTTCGATGGCGCTGAGGATCTCGTTGTCGTCGACTTCGCCCGCGATGAGCACGATGCGGGTGAAGCCCTGGTGGTGCAAGGCGGACAGCAGTTGCGTCATCGCCTCGTCGAGGCGATCGGTGACCAGGAGGGCCACCATGGTCGGGTCGGCGGTCTCCCCGTCCACCAGCCAGACGTCGTCACGGGAGCGGAGCGTCATGCAGACGCCGTTGTGCAGGATCGGATCGGTCGCGCGGACGACCACCGGTGTCCGGTTCGGTTCGAACATGTGATTCCCATTCCCCTCGAACGGTGCGAGGGCCCCACCCCTCGCACTGCTCACCCTGCCGGGTGAGGTGTCCCGAGCGCATGGGACTCCGGTCCCGGAATTGCCCGAAAAGCCGCCCTTATCGGGGTCGCTTTTTCAGCGACCCAGCCCCGCTTCACGGGCGCGCACGATCGCTTCGGCGCGATCCGCGACGTGAAGCTTGCTGAAAACGTTCGAAATATGGTTCCGCACGGTCTTCGGGCTGAGACACAGCGTGCTCGCGATGGCGGTGTTGCTGTGCCCGCCCGCGATGAGCGAGAGGACCTCTCGCTCGCGGACGGTGAGTTCCGGGAACACCGTGTCCGTCGTCGGCTGAGTGTGGTTGAAGAAGCCGAGAACCCGCGTCGCGATGTCGGGCCCGAAGATCGCTTCGCGCCTCGCGACGGCGTGCACGGCGCGAATGATTTCGTCGGGTTCCGCGTCTTTCAGCAGATATCCGCGGGCTCCGGCCCGCATCGCGGAGAAAACGGATTCGCTTTCGTCGGCCATCGTCAGCATGAGCACGCCGACGCCGGGCCGTTCGGCGACGATGTGCCGGGTCGCTTCGGCACCGCTGATATCGGGTAAATGCAGGTCCATGACCACGACGTCGGGCGCGAGCGCGCTCGCCGCGCTGATCGCGTGCGCGCCGCTCGCGGCCTCGCCGACCACGTCGATCAGCGGTTCGTTGTCGAGCAGTGTGCAGACCCCGAACCGGAACAGCGGATGGTCGTCGACCACGAGCACGCGAAGGCGTTCGTTCATACGGTTCCCCCTGTCTCCCCGACGCGGCACGTTAAGCGAGAGGGCCGGTCACGAACAACGCGAGGTCCGGACAGCGGACCGGCGAGAATTAAACGCCTGATGAGTATCGCGTATCGCGGGGGCCGGCCCAACCCATTAACCCTTTCGGCCCACGTTCAGGTCTCAAGTCCGTGAAGGCCTCCTTCCCTACCCTGAAGGTAGGGAAGGAGGCCTTCACGGATCAGGCGAAGGAAGCGGCGTGCTCGCGAGCCCAGTCCCCGAACGTCAGCGGCGCCCGGCCGAGGAGTTCGCGGACGGTGTCGAACACGATCTCCTCCTTCCCGGCGGACTGCCGTTTGAGCTCGAAGATCCCGTCGACCGCCGAAGCGGGCCAGCCGAACCCGAGCATCCGGGCGCGCGAAGCGGCTTCGGGCTCTTCGACGTAGGTCAACCGCCGCCCGAGCTCGTCGCCCAGGATCTCGACCTGCCGACGCGTCGTGAGCGCTTCGCCGCCGGTGATCGGGTAGGTCTTGCCCGCGTGCCCGTCGCCGGTCAGCACCGTCGCGGCGACCTCGGCGATGTCGCGGACGTGCACCAGCGCGGACGCCGGATCGCCTTCGGGGACGCGGATGACGCCGTCGCCGCGAACGGCGTGCAGCCAGGCGAACCGGTTGTCCATGAACGTGCCGGGGCGCAGGATCGTCCAGTCCGGCCCCGCCTCGCGCACGGCCCGCTCGGCCTCGGCGTGCACGAGGGAGATCGGGTCGGTCTGTCCGAAGTGGACGCCGGTGGTGGAGAGCTTGACGACGTGCGAGACGCCGGTGGCGGCCTTGAGCACGGCTTGTTCCTGGGCGAGCGGGTCCGAGCCGTGGCCGGAGGTCAGGACGAACACGCGCTCGACGCCGTCGAGCAGCCCCGGATCGAAGGCGTCGAGGTCACCGACGGCGACTTCGGCGCGCGGATCGATCCGGGCACGGGAGGGATCGCGCGTCAGGGCGCGGACTCGAGCGCCCCTGTCCAGCAGCGCGGGAACGAGTTCGCGGCCGATTTTGCCGGTGGAACCGAGAACGAGGATCATCGGAAGACTCCTTAGTGGTTGCGCCGCAAGGAAACGCGCGGCAGGAAGAGGGAAGCGGCGAGGCCGGCGGCGAGGACGGGGACCATCACCCAGAACACGCCGCCGAGCGCGGACGAGTAGCCGGCGGGACTGTCGTCGGTGAAGGCGTTCGTGAACACCGCGCCGAAAACGGTCAGTCCGGCAGTGGTGCCGAGGGAGCGAAGGAAGCCGACGGTCGCCGAAACGGCGCCGAGGTCGGTCCTGGCGACGTTCTGCTGTGCCGCCATGGAAAGCACCTGCATGTTGAGTCCGGCGGCCGCGCCGAACACGACGAGATAGGCGACGACGAGCGGCAACGGCGTTGTTTCGTCCATTGTGGACATCGCGAGCGCGGCGGCGAGGCCGAGGGTCATGCTGAGGATCGGCGCCCAGCGGTAAGCGCCGGTCTTGGCGATGACGCGGCCCGCGACCATCGACGACGCGGCGACCGCGAGCGTCATCGGCAGCAGCAGGAGCCCGGCTTCGGAAGGCCCGGCGCCACCCGCGGTCTGCAGGAAGAGCGCGAGGTAGTTGACCGAACCGAGGAAGACGAACCCGGCCGCGGCACTGGCCAGCACGCTCAGGCTGAACATCCTGGAGCGGAACAGCCGGAGCGGGACGACCGGTTCGGCCGCGCGGCGCTCGATGAGCAGGAAGGTGACGAGCAGCACCGCGCCGATCGACGCCGACAGGGGAGTCGCCAGGGTCAGGCCGACGATCGCGCCGGACAGGACGACGATGCCCGCGAAGTCGAACGGTGCGGCGGTCAGGCGTCGTTCGAGCCGCAGGAACCGTGCGACGACACCGAACGCGACCAGGCCGATCGGCACGTTGAGGCCGAAGATCGACCGCCAGCCCGCGAGGTCGGTCAGGACGCCGCCGACGACAGGGCCCGCCAGCGAGGACCCGGCGAAGCAGATCGAGAACCAGGCGAAGTAGCGAGCGCCTTCGCGACCGGGGAACAGTTCGCCGATGATCGCGGCGACCGCGACGAACAGGCCGCCGGAGCCGATGCCCTGCAGGACGCGGGCGGCGATCAGCAGCGGCATCGTCGGCGCGAGGGTGCAGGCGAGGGAGCCGAGGACGAACAGCGCGATCGCGACGAGGACGACGCGCTTGCGGCCGAAGAGATCGCCGAGCTTCCCGTAGACGGGCGCGCTGACGCTGCCGGCCAGCAGGTAGGACGTGGTGACCCAGGCGAATGACGTGGCTCCGCCGAGCTCGCCGACCATGCGGGGCAGGGCGGTCGCGACGACCTGGGCGTCGAGCATCGCCAGGAACACGGCGGCGAAGAGCCCGACGAGGGCAAGGGTGTTTCGGGCGCGCGGAGGCGCGCCGAGAGTGGTGCTCAAGAAAGAGATCCGTTCACTGGAAGAAACGAGGGAACGCGAGGGACGCGGAGCAGTGCTCGAAAGCAGCCCCGGATCCCCGCCAAGACGGGAAAAGGCTCAACCGTCATCCGAACCGGATGCGGTCCTCTTCGCGCTTGGCGATCACCTCGAATTCGTCCCGCTCGACCGTACGAACCCGGTCGGCGTCATCAGTGAAGGAACGTTGACATGGATGACCCTAGACAATCACATGTCTTTTGACAAGTGTTTCAGTGGAGCGGAACGACGTCGTCGTCCGGCTCGTCGCTGTCCCGGCGGCGTTTGCCCAGCTCATCGGGGAAGACCCACTTCTTGAAA
This sequence comes from Amycolatopsis sp. w19, assembly GCF_051373225.1. Lineage (NCBI taxonomy): Bacteria > Bacillati > Actinomycetota > Actinomycetes > Pseudonocardiales > Pseudonocardiaceae > Amycolatopsis > Amycolatopsis sp. w19. The sequence goes on from NZ_JBPQFM010000019.1 coordinate 164,420, forward strand.
CCCCAGAAGCGGAAGAACATCGCCAGCAGCATGCCGATGATCGACCCGCTCGTGAAGTCCGCGAACTCCTGGACGAACCGGGTCACGTGCGGCACTTCGAGATCGAAGATGTAGCGCGACGTGTAGAGCGGGATCAGGTTGACCACCACGGCGATCCCGCTGATCACGAAGAAGAGCGCCGCCTCGTGATGCCGCTCGCGGCCGCCGCGGGTGCGGAAGGACCACTCGCGGTTGAGGATGTACGACACGATCGTCGCGACGATGATCGCGATCGCCTTCGCCGTGGTCGGCTTCGACTCCAGCACGCTGAGTTTCAGCAGGTACCAGACGCCGTTGTCGACCAGGAACGTCGTGCCGCCGACGATCGCGAACTTCAACAGCTCACGGTGCTTGATCAGCACGGATCGGAGCGGCTCGGGCGTCCTGGAAAGGACGGATTCGACCACGGTCACCAGATCAGTCTAATTCGCGTCGCCCGCCGAACGGGTCGGCAGGGGATGGACAGCGCGATATATGACGCTTTGGGTGTTTCGGCGCGTGGGTCGCGAGTGGAGGAGGCGACACGCTCGGCGCCTCTGCGTTCGCGGGGTTGCGAAAGCCACTTTCGCAACTTTCAACGTTGCGAAAGTGGCTTTCGCAACACGCCACTTTCGCCGTGCCCGAATCGCCCCTCGCCACCAGGGGAGCAAGGGACCTTTGCTACCACGTGGCGGTCAAGCGGCCGGATCGTCGGGAATGCCGGAAATCTCCCGTCCGCCGCCCCGCACCAGCCGCGGCCGCGCGCCGGCCTGCGGAAAGACCCACTTCTTGAACGACCACCACCGGAACGCCGTACCGAGCAGGGTCCCGACGAGCACTCCGCTGACGAAGTCGGCGACCTCCTGGGTCAGCAGCGAGACATGCGGCTCCTCCAGCTTGAACACGTACCGCGAAATCAGCTGCGGAAGCGCGTTGAGCCCGAGCGCGATCGCGCTGAGCAGGAAGAAGAGTGCCGCTTCGTGCGCGCGCTCGCGGCCGCCACGGGAGCGAAAGGACCATTCACGGTTCGCGACGTACGAGAAAACGGTCGCCACCAGGACACCGATGACCAGCGCGGTCACCGGTTTGTCGGTCAGCACGGTGAACTTCAGCCCGTAGGTGATCGTCATCGTGATGACGAAACTCGCGCCCCCGACCAGGACGAACCGCAGCAGCTCGCGATGCTTCCCCAGCATGCGGGCGACGCTACTGGAAAATGCGGTCGACCACTCCGTTGGGCTGGGTGGACGGCTTGGACTTTCCGGGCCGCGGCGGCGCGCTCGTGGTCGTGGTCGTCTCCGGCTGGGCCGGCTCTTGCTGCGCGGGCTCCGAAGACGTCACAGCCGGCGAAGGCTTCTTCGTCGGAACAGGCCATCCAGGACGCCCAGGCTTCGTCGTGTCCGGAGGGCCCGAAGGCTTCGAAGTGACCGAAGGCAGCGAAGGCACCGTAGTCGGCGGAAGCAGCGAGTTGTCGTCACACCCGTGGCGCCAGCAGTCGAAGTAGACCGCGACCGGCTTCGCCTGGGCGGTGCCGAGCGTGGCGTTCACCGTCACCGGCATCCCGTTCGCTGGACGGCCTTTCAGCGTCACCGACAGGTTCGCCCCGCGCCCCGGAGCCAGCGAACCACGTGAAGTGCACGACGTACCTTCACCGGTCGGCGTGCATCGGATGCCGGAGAAGCTCGACCAGTGGAGAATCCGGTGGTCGAGAGTGATCGTCACCGGTTTCGTCGACTCGCCGGTGTTCTTGACGTAGATGTTCACCCGCGGATTGCGGAACCAGGGGAACGAGGACAGCCAGTCGGTGTTGGCACTGAGGGTGAGGTCGTCCACGGGCGCGGGCGGCGCCGGCACCTTGACCTTCACCTCGATCGACACCTTGATCTGCGCGCCCGCCGTCACCGAACCGGTGACCACGCTGCCGTCCTCGGCCGTCCCGTCGGCGCGCAGCCGGAACTTCAGCACCGCCGACTGGCCCGGTTCGAGACCGGTACCGGTCCGGCAGGTCACCGTGCCGGTGCCGCCGGGGCAGCTCACCGTGATCGGGCCGGGTGCCTGCTGCCGGAAGCCGTTGGCGCCCATCGCCCCACCGCCGCCGGCGGCGGGAATGGCCCGCACCCCCTTCGGCAGGTTCAGCGAGACGGCCACAGGCTCGGACTTCGTTCCGCCGTCGTTGCGCACGGTGATCGGCAGGTCGGCCGGTTCGCCCGGCCTCAGCTGGACACCGCCGGGCGGGGTCGACGCCGTCATCACCGGAGGCGCCGGGATCACCGGCGTGGGTGCGGGCGGCTCGGCGGGGGTGGGCGTCGGGGCAGGCGCCGGGGCCTGGGCCGGAGGTGGCTCCTGCTGGGCGGGCGGCACGGGCTGCTGCGCC
>NZ_JBPQFM010000020.1:0-160452 GCF_051373225.1 Amycolatopsis sp. w19
TCATCCGCTGCCTCAAACGCTACATAGCCCGCGAAATCCACCAAGCCCTCATCGCAGACCTCGCCAACCTCACCCACACCCCTTGACATCAATAGGAGCATCTTTCGCAACCTTCAACGTTGCGAAAGTGGCTTTCGCAACACCGGCGGACGGCACGTTCCGATCACATGGCCGACTCGGAGCCACGCGATCAGTCGCCGTGGCTCCCCTTCCGCATTCAGTCCTCTGAATGCGTGTCGTGCGGGGCACCCCAACTCACGCGTTTAGTCCTCTGAATGCCGGCCGTGCGGGCACCTCACCCCCGCATTGGCGCGTCGCGAAAGCCACTTTCGCGACGTCTGATGTCCCGAAAGTGGCTTTCGCGACACCGGCGGAGCCCACGCGACCCAGCCGCCGCGGCACCCCAACTCACGCGTTTAGTCCTCTGAATGCGGGGCCGGGTAGTCCGGCAGGTCGATGCCGTTCACGACGTCCCGCAGCTTCCGCGCGGCCAGGGCGGCGAACGGCTTCAGCCGCATGACCCGCATCGCCAGGTACCGCATCCGCAAACCCGTCCGCGACTTCGCGAAGATCGACTCCGCGTTCTCCCACCCCAGCTCCTGGGTCTTCTCGACGAACTCGCGCATGACGGCTTCGTAGCGCTTCAGCCCGGTGTCGAGACCGGCGGCGAGTTCCCCGGCGAGCACGTACGCGCCGACGAACGCCAGGCTCGTGCCCTGCCCGGACAGCGGCGAAGGGCAAAAAGCGGCGTCGCCCAGCAGCCCGACACGACCGCGCGACCAGGACTCCATGATCACCTGGGCGCACGAGTCGAAGTAGAAGTCGGGCGCCTCGTCCATCCGGTCCAGCAGCCAGGGCGCCTCCCACTCCATCCCGGCGGCGAACCGGCGGACCAGTGTCTTCTGCGCCTCGACGTCGCGATGGTCGTAGTCGATTTTCGGCGACGCGAACCCGAAGTACGCCATCGCCTCGTCGCCGTCGCGGACGCCGCGGATCCCGGCGGCCCGGCCGACGCCGTCGTAGCCGACGGCCCAGTTCCGCAGGCCGAGCCGGTTCGGCACGGTGAAGAACGCCAGGTACGAGCCCAGATGCCGGACGAACCGGGACTCCTCGCCGAAGGCCAGCGCCCGCACGCCCGAATGCAGCCCGTCCGCCCCGATGACCAGGTCGTACGTCGCCCTCGAACCACTCGCGAAGGTGACGCCGACGCCGTCGGCCCGCTCGTCCAGCGCGGTGATCCGGTCGCCGAAGACGTACTCCGTCCGCTGCCTGGTCGCTTCGTAGAGCACTTCGGTCAGGTCGCCGCGGAGGATCTCGATCTCCGCGACGACGCCGTCGCCGTCGAAGTCGTCGGCGCGGATGGTGGCCTTCGTGCGGTTCTTCCGGTCGACGAGCGTCTCGCCCTTGGTGTCCGTGCAGGCCGCGCGGATGCGTTCGTCCAGCCCCATCCGGCGGGCGACCTCCTTGGCCGTTCCGCGCAGGTCGACGGCCTGGCCGCCGGGGCGCAACGACGGCGCGCGCTCCACGACGGTCACCTGGAAGCCGTACCGGGTCAGCCAGAAGGCCAAGGCCGGTCCGGCGACGCTCGCTCCGGAGATGAGGATCTTGGTGTCAGCCATCGCCTGGAAGGTCCCACGCATCACATCGCGGCGCAAAACGATTTCGTCGTAGGCTGGCGGCATGGCTGTCGTGAAGATCAACGCGATCGAGGTACCCGAAGGCGCAGGCCCCGAGCTGGAGAAGCGGTTCGCCGCGCGGCTGCACGCCGTCGACGATCAGCCCGGTTTCCTCGGCTTCGAGCTGCTCCGCCCGGTCTCCGGCGAGTCGCGCTACTTCGTCTACACCAAGTGGGAGTCCGAAGAGGCGTACCAGGCGTGGGCGTCCGGCCCGGCGCGTGAGGCGCACGCGGGCGAGCGCGCGAAGCCGGTCTCCACGGGTGCGAACCTGCTGGAATTCGAGGTCGTCCAGGCTTCGAAGCCGGGTGAGTGAACTCGAACGAGCCGCGGAACTGATCGACGGCGCCGGCGCGCTGCTCGTCTGCGCCGGTGCCGGGATGGGCGTCGACTCCGGCCTGCCCGATTTCCGGGGCGATGAAGGTTTCTGGAAGGCGTACCCGCCGTACGAGCGGCTGGGCATCAGCTTCGTCGAGCTCGCCGACCCGCGTCATTTCGCCGAGGATCCCAAGCTGGCCTGGGGTTTCTACGGGCACCGGCTCGCGCTGTACCGCGCCACCGTCCCGCACGACGGGTTCCGTCTCCTGTCGTCCTGGGGAGCACGCAAACCGGGCGGCACCCGCGCATTCACGTCCAATGTGGACGGACAGTTCCAGAAGGCGGGTTATCCGCACGTCGCCGAGGCGCACGGCTCCATCCATCACCTGCAGTGCCTCGAAAGGTGCACCAAGGAGATCTGGCCCGCGGACGACGTCGAGGTCCCGATCGACGAAGACACCATGCGCGCGCAGGCCCCGCTGCCGTCCTGCCCACGCTGCGGCGGGCTCGCCCGGCCCAACATCCTGATGTTCGGCGACTACGACTGGCTCGGGCAGCGCAGCCAGGCCCAGCTCGACGAGCTGAACGCGTGGCGCCGCGCGCATCGCGACCTCGTGGTGGTGGAACTCGGCGCCGGACAGGCCGTGCCGACGGTGCGGCGGTACTCGGAGCTGGCCAGCGCCGCGACCGGCGCCCTGGTGCGGATCAACCCGCGTGAACCCGGGATCCGGCACGGTCGCGGTGTCTCCCTCGCGACCAACGGCCTGGAAACCCTCGCAGTGCTGGACGCCCTGCTCAGCTAGGCCGCACCCACAGGTCGCGGTCGCCCTTCAGCACCACACGCCCGTCGTCGAGGGTCATCGCGGCGGTGAGCCGTCCGGCCGGGCAGCCGAGCTCACCGCGCTGCCAGCCTCCCTGCCCGACCCACACCACCGAGCACGACCGATTCGACGTCTTGCCCCGGTTCCACTCGACGCGGTCCCCGAACAGCACGGGCTCACCCGCCTTGCCGACGGTCCCGCCGAGGATCCGGCCATCGCCGAGCGGAGCGATTTCCCAGGCACCGGGCTCGCCGGTCACGACCAGCGCACCGGCCGCGGAACCTCCGGCCAGCAGCCATTTCCCGCCCACCCGGAGCGCGGTGGAGAACCAGACGTCGCTCGCCCGCACCAGCACCTGCGAGACCGTCCAGGTGGCGCCCGCGTCACCAGATGCCCACACCCGGACGTCTCCGCCGAGGGCCGCGGTCACGAGCACCCGGTCGCCGTCGGCGGCGATCGCCGTCGGCGCCCAGTGACCCGGCCTGTCCTGCGGCAACACGATCTCTCGGGTGCCTCCGTCCCCAGATACCCACGCGATCGGGTCCGACCGGCTTTCCCCGGGGAACTCCCGGAAGCCGACGCCGATCGCGGTCCGGCCCGCGCGGGTCAGCGCCACCCCGGTCCGGCCGGGTCCTGGCCGGAACAGCCGCTGGATCTCGGCGACCGGATCCTGGACACCGAAGGCGTTCGCCTCGCCGGGCCGGGCGGCGAAGCCCAGCGCGCTCTTCGCCTCACTCGGCGGCAACTGCCCCGGGACACAGGCCGCGAGCAGCGACAGCGCGAGCACTCCCCAGAGCTTCCTCATGGGCGGGAAGCCTGCCAGCGGAAGGTCACTTTCCGGGCAGCACGATTTCCGCGTAGACGGCGTCGTGATCGCTGCCGGGCGTCTCCAGGACCTTGAAGTCCGCGATGGCCGTCCGTTTGTCCGCCAGCACGTGGTCGATCGCGACCGGCGGCGCGATCCCGTTCGTCCAGGTCCCCTGCAACGCCTTCCCCAGCTCGTCGGCCGCGTCCACGTATCCCCTGGTCAGCAACTCACGGAAGAGCGCGTGGTCCAGGCTCGCGTTGAAGTCGCCCGCCAGGATCCGGATGTCGTGCTCGGCGTCGGCGTACGGCAGGTCCTTGGCCTCGGCGACCCACTCGTGCCGGTCCCACATCGGCGCCGACGGATGGACCGCGACGACCTCGACGCGGACGCCGTCCCCGAGGTCCACGCTCGCACTGGGCTGTTTGTAATCCGAGTCGCCGCTCAGTTTCAACGGCGTGAGCGGGTACTTCGACACCAGCCCGGAGCCGGACGCCCACTCGGCCGGATGCAGCACGTGGTACGGCAGGACCTGGAACAACCCGGCCCGGTCGAGCGCGGTGATCGCCTCGGGGGTCAGCTCGGTCAGGCTCAGGACGTCGACCTGGTGTTCCTTCACGTAGCCGACGATCCTGGCGGGATCCGCCTGGCCGCCGAGCATGTTCGACGCCAGCACGCGGACATGCTTGCCGTCGAGCGCCTTCTGCTCGTTCGCGAAGGCGCGCGGCAGGGCCATGGACGCGAGCGTGCAGGTCAGCACCAGCGCGACGACCGCGGTCCACCAGCGGCGCAGCACCAGCGCGAGAACGCCGAGCACGAGCGTCGCGATCCCGGCGTACGGGGTGAGCGCGAGCGCGGCGATCGTGTACGTGTTGCCGTCGTAGCCGACCAGCCGCAGCCCGGTCAGCACCGCGAACGGCACGACCGCCGCGATGAGGAGCCCGCTGACCAGCTTCCGTCCGGCGCCGGGACGCGCCGCCGGACGAACCGGACGTTCTTCGATCACCATGCCGTCGAGTATGCCGATCAAGCACGCCGGGGCGGCGGTCTCCACAACACCTTCACAACCTCCTCACACGGCGTCTACCAGCGCTTATCAGTCCCTGTCAGCCGCTGCCAGCGCGCTGTGCGCGGTCTGCCAGGCCCGGCGGGCACCTTTGTCCGCGGGGCGAGATCCACAGGAGGCAAGCGATGACTCACGCGATCAGGGCCGAGGGCCTGGTCAAGCACTATGGGGAGACGAAGGCGCTCGACGGGGTCGATCTGGAGGTCCCGGCGGGCAAGGTGGTCGGGGTGCTGGGGCCGAACGGCGCGGGGAAGACGACCGCCGTCCGGATCCTGGCCACCTTGATCCGGCCGGACCGCGGCCACGCGAGCGTCTTCGGGTACGACGTCGTCAAGAACCCGATGGCGGTCCGGAGCATGATCGGGCTGACCGGGCAGTACGCGTCGGTCGACGAGGACCTTTCCGGTACGGAGAACCTCGTCCTGATCGGCAGGCTGCTGGAGTTCTCGAGGGCGGACGCGAAGAAGCGCGCGGCCGATCTGCTGGAGCGGTTCGAGCTGACCGACGCCGCCGGCCGCGCGATCAAGACCTACTCGGGCGGGATGCGGCGGCGGCTCGACCTCGCCGCGAGCCTGGTCGGCCGTCCCAAGGTGCTGTACCTGGACGAGCCGACCACCGGGCTCGACCCGCACGCCCGCAACGAGGTCTGGGCCGTGGTCCGGACGCTGGTCGCCGACGGCACGACGGTGCTGCTCACCACGCAGTACCTGGAGGAGGCCGACCAGCTGGCCGACACGATCACCGTGTTCGACCACGGGCACGTCGTGGCGAACGGGCGAGCCGACGAGCTCAAGCGGCGGACCGGCGGCCAGACGCTGCAGGTGCGGCCGTCCGCGCTCGCCGACCTCGACGCCGTCGAACGCATCCTGGCCGGGCTCACCGGGGTCCGGCCGAACCGGGACGACGACACCGGGCTGCTCACCGCACCCGTCGCCGATCCCGTCCTGCTGTCCACTTTGGTCCGCAAGCTGGACGAAGCCGGGATCACCGCGGACGAGCTGGCGCTGCGGCTGCCCAGCCTCGACGAAGTGTTCCTCGCACTGACCGGCAAGAAGACCGACGAGTCCACAAAGGACGCTACTCCGGAAGGGAGCCTGGTATGACGACCATCGCCGCGCCCGCACCACCACGGCGCGTATCACTGTCGAGCAGCACGCGGCACGGGCTTTCCCTCGCCTGGCGCGGAGTACTGAAGATCCGCAAGAACCCGGAGCAGCTGGCCGACGTCACGCTCGCGCCGATCATCTTCCTGGTCATGTTCGTCTACCTGTTCGGTGGCGCGATCATGGGCAGCACCGAGAGCTACCTCCAGATGATCGTGCCCGGCATCATGGTGTTCAACATCCTGCAGGCCAGCATGACCGTCGGCGTCCAGCTGAACACCGACGTCACCAAGGGTGTGTTCGACCGGTTCCGCGCGATGCCGATCGCGCGGTCCGCGCCGCTGATCGGCGCCGTGCTGGCCGACATCGTGCGGTACCTGGTGTGCCTGGTCGTGCTGATGGTGGTGGCGACGATCATGGGCTACCGGATCCAGACCGGGCCCGCCGAGTTCGCGCTGGCGATCCTGCTCGTCATCGCGTTCGCGCTGTCGTTCTGCTGGGCTTCGGTGTTCGTCGGGATGCTGGTGAAGAGCCCCGGCGCGGTGCAGGGCCTGATGTTCGTGGTGCTGATGCCGCTGACCTTCGGCAGCAACGTGTTCGTGGGGACGAGCACGATGCCCGGCTGGCTGAAGGCGTGGGCCGACATCAGCCCGGTGACCCAGATGTCCGACGTCCTGCGCGGGCTGATGAACGGCGGGCCGATCGCCGGGCCGCTGACCGGGGCATTGATCTGGATGGCGGCCGCGCTCGCGGTCTTCTTCCCGCTCGCCACGTGGGCTTACCGGAAGCGCGTCTGACTCCGGGTCAGGGGGAACGCGCGTGAAGGGCTCCTCGCCACTGCCGGGCGAGGGGCCCTTCTTCACGCGCCCACTTCCTGGAGGGCCCAGGACATCAGGGCGGGGCGGGAAAGCCCGGCATCCTGCGTGAGCAAGGCTTCGTAGCGCTCTTCGCCGAATCGCTCGCGAAGTTCGCCGATCAGGTCCCGGATGGCCGGCTCGCCGAGATCCAGCCTGCCGCGCAGCAGTTTCGCCGCGCCGAGCAGCCGGACGGCGGTCTCGGGGTCGCCCTGCCGGAACCGGATCAGGCCGCAGACCTCGACGATCCGCCCGAGGTCGGCGATGTCGCCGCGCTCCGCGGTGGACTTCACGACGACCGCGGCTCCGCGTTCGGCCGCGGCCAGATCCCCGGCGGCCAGACCGATCTCGGTGTCGATGTACCCGCCGAACTCCTCGCCGAACATGCCCGGCGCCGCGACCAAGGCCATTTTCTCCCGGAATCGGACGGCGGCCTCGCGCGCCTCGTCCACTCGTCCGGCGCGGCAGAGCAGATCGGCCTTGCCCACCAGCACCATCACCGCGAGCTGGGCGTTGCCCGTTTCGTTCGCGTAGCGCTCGGCCTCGATCATCTCGCGTGTCGCCGTGTCCAGATCGCCCGCCCGCGCGTACTCCGTCGCGAGCCGCCAGCGCTGCTGGATCACGTCGTCCTGCGAACCCAGTTCGAGCGCGAGGGCGAGCCCTCGGCGGTACAGCGCGAGCGCGGCTTCGTGATCGCCGGACATCGAGATGTCGCTCGCCTTCATGCCCAGCGCCATCGCCGTGCCCCACCGGTCGCCCAGCGCCAGGAACCCTTCGTAGGCCCGGTCCCTGGCCTGTTCGGCGCCGTCGGGATCACCGTCGTCGGTGAGGACGAAGCTGTGCGCCCACGATCCCGCCGCCCTCGACCACGGATCCTCGCTCGCCAGGGCCCGTTCCACCTCGCGGTGCGCGAGCTTCTTGTCCTGTGAGAAGAAGGCCAGCATGGGCAGGCCGATGGCCAGCCCGGCGAACCGGTTGTACGCGTCGGTCCGCACGCATTCGTCGATGAGCGAGCGGACGGCCTCCGGGTCGCCGACGCCGGGCACCATCGTGGTGATCTCGCGCATCGCCCGGAACGCGGCCGCGAAGTCGTCCTCCAGGCGGTCGCCGAACGTGAGCACTTCGGCGACGAAGGACTCCACCCGGTCGCTGTCGCCCTTGATCAGCCAGTACCAGAACGTGCTGCCGAACAGATGCATCGCCATCTCGACGTCGTCTGCGTCGATGGCCTGGCGGAGCGCGGTCACGATGTTGCCGTGCTCCTCGTCGTACCGGGAGATGGCGACGAGCTGATCCGCCGTCCGCAGCATCGGCTCCAGCCGCTCGGCGAGCTGGGCGTAGTAGCGGTGATAGGCCTTCCTCAGCCGTTCCCGCTCTTCGGCCTCGTCGAGACGTTCCGCCGCGTACGCCCGGATGGTCTCCAGCATGCGGTAGCGCGGCTCGCCGTGCTCACCCGCGATCGCGTCCACAATGGACTTCTCGACGAGCGAGCCGAGGACGTACAGGATGTCCTCGGCGGGCAGGTCTTCGTCGGCGCAGACGCTTTCGACCGCTTCGACCTCGGCACCGCCCCCGAACACCGAAAGCCGTCTGGCGAGCACGCGTTCGGCGTCGTCGAGCAGGTCCCAGCTCCACTCGACGACGGCACGCAGGGTGCGCTGCCTCGGCAGCGCCGTCCGGCTGCCGGAGGTCAGCAGGCGGAACCGGTCGTCGAGACGCTGCGAGATCTGCGCGACGGTCATCGACCGCAGCCGCGCCGCGGCCAGCTCCAGCGCCAGCGGCATCCCGTCCAGCCTGCGGCAGATCTGCGCGACGTCGTCCACTGTGGACTCGTCGAGCCGGAAGTCCGGGCGCACGGCCGCCGCCCGGTCGACGAACAACCGGATCGCGCCCGCCTCGGCCGCCTGGGAAACCGTCGGCGTGCCCTCCGGGACGGACAGCGGACCGAGCGGGCACAGCGTCTCGCCGTCGATGGCCAGCGCCTCCCGGCTCGTCGCGAGGACACGCAAGGTCGGCACCCGCCGCAGCAGGGTGTTCGTCAGCTCCGCCGCCGCGTCGACCAGATGCTCGCAGTTGTCCAGCACCAGCACCGCTTCACCGGCACCGAGCGTCTCCACGACCCTGGCCAGCGCGTCCGCCGGGCGGCGCATCGGATCGCCGGCGTGCGAAAGCCCGAGATCCCACAGCTCCAGCGCCGCGAAGACCGCGCCGGGCAGGTCGCCGGGGTCGCGGACGCCGGCGAGCGGCACGAACCAGACACGTCCGCGCGCGTGCGCCGGATGTCGCGTCGCGACCTCCGTGGCCAGCCGCGTCTTCCCGGCGCCGCCGGGCCCGACGAGCGTCACCAGCCGCGCACCGGCGAGGAGTTCGGCGATCAGCTTCAACTCGTCGTCACGGCCGACGAAACTGGTCAGCCGCACCGGCAGATGATCGGCGGGCGCGGGTGGCGGGCCGAGTTCACCGCGCAGCGCCGCGAGATGGATCTCCTGGAGTTCGGCCGAGGGGTCGACGCCGAGCTGATCGGCCAGCGCCGCCCGGACCTCCTCGTAGACCGCGAGCGCGTCGGACTGGCGATCGGCCGCGCACAGCGCCCGGATCCACAGCCCGGCGAGCCGTTCGCGCAGCGGATACCGCGCGGCGGCCTCCTTGAGATCCGCCAGCACCCGGTCATGCCCGCCTTGCCGGATCTCCGCTTCGAAACGGTCTTCAGCGGCTTCGAGGCGCAGATCCTCCAGGCGGGTCGCCGGTGCCTGCGCGAAAGGAGCGTCGAGGACGTCGAACAGCGCTTGACCACGCCAAAGACCGAGCGCCTCGGCGAGGATCGCGGCCGCACCGGCGTCCCGGCCCGCCGCGAGTTCCGCGCGTCCCTCCGCCGCCAGCCGCTCGAAGCGGCACACGTCGACGTCCTCGCGGGCGACGTCCAGCCGATAACCGCCCGGGCCCGAGTCGAGGGCGACGCCTTCGGCGCGCAGGACCTTGCGCAGCCGCGAGACGAGGGATTGCAGTGCGTTCGCCGCGTCGGCGGGCGGCTCCGCGCCCCAAAGACCGTCGACGAGGGACGTCGCCGGGACGGCGCGGCCGGGCTCCAGCGCGAGCCTGGCCAAGAGCATGCGGAGGCGGGCACCGCCGATGTCGACCGGGGTGCCGTCACCGGCCTCCGCTCCGACCGGGCCCAGCAGCGTCACACGCACGGACCCCAGCTTTCCAGAAGCCGCAAACGCATACCCCAGACAGGCGACGGAAGTGGGGATTATCCGGGCACGAGGGAGCTTTCCGGGCGGACGGCCGAGGTCACGGCGCTACGTTCGAGGCCAAGTCACAGCCGATCGACTGGGAGCGTGAATGAGGTACCGGAGTGCGGCCGTCATCGCCGCCGTTCTGGCCGCGAGTGTCCTCGGCGGCGGGACCGCCCTCGCCGACACCGGGAAACCCGGCGCCGACGGCGCGGGCGACAGCTACTACCCGCAGGACGGCAACGGCGGCTACGACGTCGGCGACTACAACCTGAAAATCGGCTACGAGCCCGCCACCAAGCAGCTCACCGGCCTGCAGACGATCACCGGACGGACCACGCAGGCGCTGAGCTCGTTCAACCTCGACCTGCACGGGCTGACCGTCGATTCGGTCAAGGTCAACGGGCGGAAGGCGTCCTTCACCCGCACCGGCGACCACGAACTCGTGATCACCCCGGCGCGTCCGCTGCGGAACCACGAGCGGTTCACCGCCGAAATCGCGTATCACGGTGTCCCGCAGCCGATCGAGGATCCGGCGCTGGGCGAGAACGGCTGGCAGTACGCGAAATCCGGCGGCGCGTTCGTCGCGGGCGAGCCGAAATCCGCGACCACCTGGTACCCGGTCAACGACACCCCGCGCGACAAGGCGACCTTCCACCTCGCCGTCACCGTGCCCTCGGAATGGGGCGTCATCTCGAACGGCCGCGAGCGCGGGCACTTCGCCGACGGGCCGAAGACCACCTACGTCTGGGCCGAAGAGACCCCGGCCGTGCCGTACATGACGACGGTCGCGATCGACAAATGGGAGTTCGAGCGGACGAAGCTGTCCGACGGCACCCCGGTCGTCAACGCCTACGCCCCCGGCACCCCCGCGTCGACCAAACAGGCCGAGGCGCGGCTGCCGGAGATCATCGACTTCCTGGCGTCGAAGTTCGGGCGCTACCCGGTGGACGCGGCGGGCGGCATCTTCCTCGCAGAGCCGATCGGGTTCTCGCTGGAGACGCTGAGCAGGCCGATCTACTCGGGCGCGGCGGGCAACATCCCGACGATCGTGCACGAGAACGCCCACCAGTGGTGGGGCGACTCGGTCGCCGTCGACAAGTGGAAGGACGTCTGCCTCAACGAATGCTTCGCGTCGTACGCGGAATGGCTGTGGTCCGAGGCGAAGTCGGGCCAGGACCTCAAGGCGCGTTACCTGAACGCCGTGCAGAAGGCGACGGACCGTTTCTGGGCGGGGAAGCTGTACGACATGGGGCCCGGTAACGAGTTCACGTACGTGTACTCGAAGGGCCCGGCGGCGTTGCACGCGTTGAAGAACTACATCGGCGCGGCGCCGTTCGACCGCATCCTCAAGACGTGGCCCGCCATCCACCGCGACGGCAACGCGAGCCTGCCGGAGTTCCAGAAGTTCGCCGAGCGCGTCGCGCACAAGAACCTTCAGGGCTTCTTCGACGCGTGGTTCTACGGCAACACCAAGCCGGCGCCCGAGTACCTCTACCCGGGGGACCTCAAGCCCGCCACCTGAGCTGCGTCACACGTTAGGGTGAGGGCATGACGTCTGTGCTCCTCACCGGTTTCGAACCGTTCGGCGGTGAGCGGGTGAATCCGTCGTGGCAGGCGGTTTCCCTGCTCACCGGCCGTCGGAACGACACCGTGGCCGTCGAACTGCCGTGCGTCTTCTCGCGTTCGCTGGTCACCTTGCGCGACGCGATCGACGAGTACCGCCCGGATCTGGTGATCTGCGTCGGCCAGGCGGGCGGCCGCCCCGACGTCACCCCGGAGCGGGTCGCGATCAACCTGATCGACGCGCGCATCCCGGACAACGCGGGCTCGCAGCCCGTCGACGTCCCGGTGATCCCCGGCGGGCCCAACGCGTACTTCACCACCTTGCCGGTGAAGGCCTGTGTCACGGGGATCAAGGACGCGGGGCTGCCGGCGTCGGTCTCGCACACCGCCGGGACGTACGTGTGCAACCAGGTCTTCTACGGCCTGATGCACTTGCTGGACAACGATTTCCCCGGGGTACGCGGTGGTTTCGTGCACGTGCCGTACACCCCGGAGCAGGCCGCGCGGACCACCGCGCCGAGCCTGGCCGTGCACCGTGCCGCCGAGGCGCTGGAGATCATCGTGGACACCGCGCTTTCGGTGACCGAAGACCTTTCGACACCGGCGGGCACCCTGCACTGATCAAGGTTTGAGCTGTGCGGTGAAGAACTCGACCATCTCCGCGGTCGTCCGCGCGGTGCCGTCGCTGCGGGTCGAGACGAGCATCGCGCTCAAGGGCGCGTCTTCGGTCCCGAAGAGCACGATGCCGCTTCGCGCGCCTACGCCCGCCACGTAGCGCCCTCGGAGGCCGTCGGCCGCCCAGGTGCCCTCCGCGGGCTTGCCCTTGGTCATCCGCTGCCGGACGCCGTCCTCCAGGCCGGTCATCGCGACGCCCTGGTAGTAGTTGATCGCGTTCGATCCTTTGGCGTCCTTGAACACGCAGGTGACCGCCGACGACGCACCCACCGTGGCGGCCGCGTCCGGTGCGTCCCGGCACTCGTCCCGCTGCGGGATGACGGCGGCGATCCGGCGGAGACAGTCCGTGAACCCCTGCGCGTCCTTCGCCCCGGACTGATCGCAGCTCACCGGTTTCTCCGGGGCCGGTGCCGCGACCGGCTCGTCCTCGCCGCCGGTGAGCAGGACGATCGTCGTCACGATCGCCGCGAGGGCTAGCGCGACGACACCGTAGGTCGCGGGCTTCTGCCAGTTCCGGCCGGGCGGTGGCGTGGGCGGCGTCCAGCGCGGCGGCTGCGGACGCCGCGCAGGCGGAGGCTGTTGCTGAACCGGCTGCTGGACGGGCTGTGGCCGCACCGGCGCGAAAGCGGGCACGGTCAGCTGGGAATCCTCGCCACCGGTGGGCACGTGATGCAGCCCGAACGCGACCGCCGTCTCCGGCTGGTCCTGCGTGGTCGGCGCGATCCGGAGCTGGTTCGCCAGCAGGCTCGCCAGCAACGGCATCCGGCTCGGCCCGCCGACGAGGTAGACGCCGCCGAGCCGGTCCGGGGTCAGCCCGGCGCGATGGATCGTGGTGGCCAGGAGTTCGCCGCTGCGCAGGAAACTCGGCCGGACGAGCGCTTCGAGCTCCATCCGTGTCACCCGCACGTCGCCGAACGGCTCCGGCATCGGGATCTCGGTCTGCTGGTGGCGGGAGAGGCTTTCCTTGGCGTCACGGACATCCTGCAGCAACGACCGGCGCGTCCGGCGGTCGCTGACCGTCTGCGGGCGCAGGATCCGTTGCCAGTGCGCGGGATCGGAATGCGACACCTCGCGGCCGATGTGCACCAGCAGCGCCTGGTCGATGTCGAGACTGCCGAGATCGGGCAGCCCGTCCTCGGCGAGCACGGCGAACCCCTGCGCGCTCACGCCGACGACGGCGCAGTCGAAGGTGCCGGCCCCGAGGTCGTACACCGCGATCGGACCGGGCGGGCGCCTGCCGTTGTTGAGCGAGGCGTAATGCGCGGCGGCCGCGACCGGCTCGGGAATGAGCACCGTGGTGGGGAATCCGGCCTTGAGCGCGGCGTCGCGGAGGATCTGCTTGCGATCCGGGCCCCAGCCGGCAGGATGCGAAATGCGCACCTGCGCGGGCATCCGCTGAAGGAGCAGCTCGGCCTCTTCGCCGACGCGGCGCAGGACCGCGGCGAAGGCGTCGGCGATGGGAAGCGAGACGTCACCGAGCTGGAGAGCGCCCTCGTCGATGCGCCGCTTCGGATTCGCCTCGAACCGGCTCGGATCCAGCCGGGCCCGGCGTTCGGCGTCGCGGCCGACGAAGACCGTGCCGTCCTTGTCCGCGTAGATCGCGGACGACATCGTCACCGACCCGTCGATCTCGACGACCTGCGTCCCCCTGCCGTGGATCGAAAGCACCCCCACCGTGCTGGAGGTACCGAAATCGATCGCCAGAACGTCCACCTGACCCCCTCCCGGACCCGAAGGCATCGTCTCACGCCCCCCGATCACGCGAGTTCCGCCTCCAATCACGCGAGTCCCGCGCCCAATCACGCGTGTCGTCCGCCCAATCACGCGTGTCGTCCATCCGCACACGAATGGCGTCCGTACGGAAAGACGGAACTCGCGTGACGGAACACGGAACGCGCGTGATCGGAGGCGGAACTCGCGTGCTTGAACGGCGAACTCGCGTGGTTGGGGGCGGAACTCACGTGATTGGGCGGACGACACACCGAACCGAAACGCGGAAGTGCCCGTCGCGGCGAACCGCGACGGGCACTTCCGGAGCAGAGAGGCGTTACTCGCCCTCGGCTTCACCGTTCTCTTCAGTCGAGCCGGCACCGATGCTCACCGGCGGGGCGTCCGGGACCGACGAGGGGCGGGCTTCGCCACGGAAGACGAAGTGCGCCTTGTCGTCCTTCTCGCCCTCTTCGTCGTTCCAGCCTTCGACGTCGACCAGGATGATCTGCCCGGCCTGGACCTCGCCGAACAGGATCTTCTCCGACAGCTGGTCCTCGATCTCGCGCTGGATCGTGCGACGCAGCGGCCGCGCGCCCAGCACCGGGTCGAAGCCGCGCTTGGCGAGCAGCGACTTGGCCTTGGGCGTGAGCTCCAGCTCCATGTCCTTGGCCTTGAGCTGCGTCTCGACCCGGGCGATCATGAGATCGACCATCTCGATGATCTGTTCCTTGGTCAGCTGGTGGAAGACGATGATGTCGTCGATCCGGTTCAGGAACTCCGGCCGGAAATGCTTCTTCATCTCCTCGTTGACCTTTTGCTTCATCTTCTCGTACCGGTTGGTGCTGTCACCGCCGGACGAGAACCCGAGCGAAACGGACTTGGAGATGTCCGAGGTACCCAGGTTCGAGGTGAAGATGAGCACGGTGTTCTTGAAGTCGACCGTACGACCCTGACCGTCGGTGAGACGGCCGTCTTCGAGGACCTGCAGGAGCGTGTTGTAGATCTCCTGGTGGGCCTTCTCGATCTCGTCGAACAGCACCACCGAGAACGGCTTGCGCCGCACCTTCTCGGTCAGCTGGCCGCCCTCTTCGTAGCCGACGTAGCCCGGAGGGGCACCGAAGAGCCGCGAAGCGGTGTAGCGGTCGTGGAACTCGCCCATGTCGATCTGGATGAGCGCGTCGTCCTCGCCGAACAGGAACGCCGCGAGCGCCTTGGACAGCTCGGTCTTACCGACACCGGACGGGCCGGCGAAGATGAACGAGCCGGAGGGGCGCTTCGGGTCCTTCAGGCCGGCACGGGTGCGGCGGATCGCCTGGGAGACGGCCTTGACCGCGTCCTCCTGGCCGATGATCCGCTTGTGCAGCTCCTCCTCCATGCGGAGCAGACGCGTGGTCTCCTCCTCGGTGAGCTTGAACACCGGGATACCGGTCCAGTTGGCGAGGACCTCGGCGATCTGCTCCTCGTCGACCTCGGCGACGACGTCGAGGTCGCCGTCCTTCCACTGCTTCTCCCGCTCGCCCTTCTGGCCGAGGAGGGTCTTCTCCTCGTCGCGGAGGCGGGCGGCGCGCTCGAAGTCCTGCGCGTCTATCGCGGACTCCTTGTCCCTGCGCACGTCGGCGATCTTCTCGTCGAACTCGCGCAGGTCCGGCGGCGCGGTCATGCGGCGGATGCGCATCCGGGCGCCGGCCTCGTCGATCAGGTCGATCGCCTTGTCCGGCAGGAAGCGGTCGTTGATGTAGCGGTCCGCGAGGGTCGCCGCCTGCACCAGCGCGCCGTCGGTGATCGAGACGCGGTGGTGCGCCTCGTACCGGTCACGCAGACCCTTCAGGATCTCGATCGTGTGCTCGAGCGACGGCTCGCCGACCTGGATCGGCTGGAAGCGGCGCTCCAGCGCGGCGTCCTTCTCGATGTACTTGCGGTACTCCTCGAGCGTGGTCGCGCCGATCGTCTGCAGCTCGCCACGGGCCAGCATCGGCTTCAGGATCGACGCGGCGTCGATCGCGCCCTCGGCGGCACCCGCGCCGACGAGCGTGTGCAGCTCGTCGATGAACAGGATGATGTCGCCGCGGGTCTTGATCTCCTTGAGCACCTTCTTCAGGCGCTCTTCGAAGTCACCGCGGTACCGGGAACCGGCGACCAGGGAGCCGAGGTCGAGGGTGTAGAGCTGCTTGTCCTTCAGCGTCTCCGGGACCTCGCCCTTGACGATGTTCTGCGCGAGCCCTTCGACGACGGCGGTCTTGCCGACGCCGGGCTCGCCGATGAGGACCGGGTTGTTCTTGGTGCGCCGCGACAGCACCTGCATGACCCGCTCGATCTCTTTGCCCCGGCCGATGACCGGGTCGAGCTTGCCTTCGCGGGCCTGCACGGTCAGGTTGCGGCCGAACTGGTCGAGCACCAGCGACGACGACGGGGTGCCTTCACCGCGTCCGGAGCCGGTCTCGGTCGACTCCTTGCCACCCTGGTAGCCCGACAGCAGCTGCAGGACCTGCTGACGCACCCGGTTGAGGTCCGCGCCGAGCTTGACGAGCACCTGTGCGGCGACGCCTTCTCCCTCGCGGATCAGCCCGAGCAGGATGTGCTCGGTGCCGATGTAGTTGTGGCCGAGCTGCAGCGCTTCGCGCAGCGACAGCTCAAGCACCTTCTTGGCCCGCGGGGTGAAGGGGATGTGCCCGCTCGGGGCCTGCTGCCCCTGGCCGATGATCTCCTCGACCTGCTGGCGGACGCCCTCCAGCGCGATGCCCAGCGATTCCAGCGCCTTGGCGGCGACACCTTCACCCTCGTGGATCAGACCCAGGAGGATGTGCTCGGTGCCGATGTAGTTGTGGTTGAGCATCCTGGCCTCTTCTTGGGCCAGGACGACCACCCGCCTCGCGCGGTCGGTGAACCTCTCAAACATGTGCACTCCCTCGACTGCTGCGACGGCGGCCCGTTTCCATCGTGCTTTCACCGCGATGGATTCAGCACCGTGAGACCACTCTAGTAGCCATGCGGTCGCGCTGGCGTACCACTACGGCTGATTGCGGCCCGTTCGCGCCCAGGCCGTTCTCCGGCCGTGCGCTCTTTCATCTTCCGGTTGCCCTGCACCTTTACGTCAAGCCCAACGTGCGAACACGCGTCCGGATTCCGCCGGACGAGGGTTGTCCGCTGAGCGCGAACACGGGCTCCGCCCAGTGGATGGACACCCGTCCGGAGTAGTCACGGACGGTATGTAAGGTTAGGCGTACCTAATGACGGGAGGCCGGTGTGTCGTATCCCCGCACGCTCGTGTCGCCGGAGGACGGGCTCCGCGCCTCCCTGTCGAGGATGCCCGAAGACGCCCGGCTCCGCGCGGACGTGCCGGAGGACGAGCCGGGCTGGGTCCGCTGCGGCGACCTGCTCGGCGAACCGGCCCGGCTCGTGCGCTGGCGGGAGCGGCTCACCGGCTGGCTCGCCGAGACGTATCCGGAGGCGGCGGCGATCCCCGAACGGACCCCGGCGAGCTGGATCCTCTCCTGGTACCTGCACGTCCCGGCCCTGGCCGGCGCGATGCTGCTCCATCACGAGCGCCGCGTCCCCTCGCTGGCGCCGTCCGCGCTGGCGTTCCGGATCGGCGCCGACCGGCCCCATCCCGATTCGGTCGCCGTCCTCGGCGACGGCTTCCACTGCCTGCCCACGGACCCGGGCTCGGCACATCCCAGGGCCGTCGTGGTCCCGGACGAGCGAGCGCTGGCGACCGTCCTGCGGGGCCGGTACGTCGCGCACGCGAGCCGGTTCATCGACGTCTACGGCCCGCTGACGAGGCTCGGGCGACGTCAGTTGTGGGCCGCCGCCACAGACGCGCTCGACAACGCGCTGTGGTCGGCGGGGCGGCTGGGCGGGACTCCGGAGGCCGAGGGCGCCGGGGTCGCGGACGCCGCCCTGGTCCTCGAAGCGCGGTTCCCGCCGCTGACGTCCGCGTCGAAGCTGATGCTGACATCGGGAGCCGACGGACGCCGCGAGTGGACGCGAAACCGCGAAGGCTGCTGTTACAACTATCTGCTTCCCGCGGAATCGGAATGCGGAGGTTGTCCGCGAACCCGCTAACGGGTCCAGCCGGGGTTTCGCCCCGTCGCGCCCAAAGCGCGTTCGAACGTCGTCGCACCTTCCGCGACGGACACTTCTTCCCCGTACATCTTCATCGCCCGGGCCTGTTCGCCCATAGCCGCGGCGGACGCCAAGACGGCTTCGGCCACTTCGGGTGCGACGTCGAGCGAGCGGCCGGTCGCCTTCGCCAGGTCCCAGCCGTGGAAGACGAACTCGCCGAGCACCATGTCGCCGACGAACGAGGACGGCATTTCCGCCGTGCCGAGCGCCGTCGTGCCCTGCCACGCTTCGGGCGTCCCGAAGACGTCCACGAGCCGCGCGGTCTGCTTCTCGATGGCATTGAGCCATTCGCCGTCGGCGAGGCCCGCTTCGGCCTCACCGACGGACATCTCGGGCGGTGCAGTCTTGCTCCCGGCGGCTTCGAGCCAAGGACCCCAGTAGAGAAGGTGGTTCAGCAACGCGCGGACGTCGTACTCGGCGCACGGCGTGCGGGCGGAGAGGTCGGTTTCGCCGATCCCGCGCAGGATTCCGGTGAACTCCGCGGCGGCGGGGGCGATCAGGGTGGCGTATTCGGACATGAGGCCATGAGTTCACGGGGACCCGCGCGCTGTCTTGAAGAAACGCGACACGGCTAAGTTGATCCGGTGAGCGGGCACCGGATCCCGGCGGGGATCGTCAACGCGCGGGCGGCGAAGTTCAGCCTCGTCCGGCATCCGCCCTCGCCGGAACTGCGCCCGTACGTCGATCATCACTGGGTGCTGCGATGGGATCTGCGCGGCAGACCGGGCGAGGAACAGGCGGTTTTGCCCAATCTCGCGGTGAACGTCACGTTCTTCCGCCTCGCGGCCGGCGCGTTCGGGCCGGGGAAACGGCCTTTCCGCTACCTCGTCGAGGGCACGGACCACGGTATCGGCGTGCGATTCCGCCCCGGGGCATTCCGGGCATTCCTCGGCGGTCCGGTCTCGATGATCTCCGGCGGTTCCGTTCCGCTCACCGATCTCTTCCCCGGCGCCGGAGGAGTGACGGAATCGGTACGGAATGCGACGGACGACTTCGAAATGGTCCGTGCCGCGGAGGAACTGCTCCTCGCGAAACGCCCCGTGCTCACCGCCGCGGCCGTGACGGCCATCGAAGCGGTGGAAACAATCGCGGCCGAGCCGTTCATTACCCGGGTCGCCGAGCTGTCAAGCCGGACGGGCCTGTCTCAACGAAGCCTGCAACGCCTGTTCGCCGAACATGTCGGCACCGCCCCCAAATGGGCGATTCAGGTATACCGATTGAACGAAGCGGCGGCACGGATCGCTGCCGAGGAACGGCCGGACTACGCGGAACTGGCGTTCACGCTGGGCTATAGCGACCAAGCGCACTTCACCCGGGATTTCCGCTCCGTGACCGGATGGGCGCCCACCGAGTACGCCCGCTTGAACCGTGTACAAGAACAAGAAAGCCGCCGGGAAAGGTTTCCCGGCGGCCGTCTGGTCTGAAAGACCTCAGTTCTTCTTGTGGTAGGCCTCCACGACCTCGGACGGGATACGTCCACGGTCGGAAACCTGGAAGCCGTTCTTGCGGGCCCAGGCGCGAATGGCCTGGTTCTGCTCGCGGTCCACGGTCGCGGGACGGGCGGCGGCCTTCACGCCGGCGACCGGACGAATGGCGGTGCGCTTACGGCCACCCGCGCGACGGGCGTGCTCCACATACTGGGCCAGCGCGTCACGAAGCTCTTCCGCGTTTTCCGCGGAAAGGTCGATCTGGTAGCTCACACCGTCCAAACCGAACTCGACGGTCTCTTCCGCCTCAGTGCCGTCGAGGTCGTCGACGAGCGAGACGAGCACCTTCTGTGCCATCTGTTTCCTCCTGCTGGGGGCTTACACGAATGATCTGGTACGGGGCATGCCCCGGACAGAAGACTTTGTCTAGCGACATTAATACCCGCTACCGACTCATAACGCAAATCTTGTTTACGAGAACGATCGAGGTATCTCTCACGCGGACGGGTTATTCGGGTCGGACGAGCGGGAACAGGATGGTCTCCCGGATACCAAGGCCGGTCAGCGCCATCAGCAACCGGTCGATCCCCATTCCGACACCACCGCTCGGCGGCATTCCGTACTCCAGCGCGCGGAGGAAATCCTCATCCAGGTTCATGGCCTCACTATCACCCTGCGCACCCAGCCGAGCCTGTTCCACCAGACGCTGACGCTCTACCACGGGATCGACCAGCTCGGAGTATCCGGTGGCCAGTTCGAATCCGCGCACGTACAGATCCCACTTCTCGGCGACCCCCGGCTTGCTGCGATGTTGCCTGGTCAGCGGGGATGTCTCGACCGGAAAATCACGGACAAAAGTGGGTTCGTGGAGATGATCGCCGACGAGATGTTCCCAAAGTTCTTCGACGAGTTTGCCGTGGCCTAACTTCGGGTCGAGCTCCAGCTCTCGCGCTTCGGCATAGGAACGGAGCTTGTCCGCCGATGTCTCGGGAGTGACCTCTTCCGACAACGCCTCGGACAACGACTCGTACATTCCGAGCGTGGTCCACTCGCCGGACAGGTCGTACTCCGAACCGTCGGCGAGAGTGACCACCTGAGTGCCGAGAACGTTCTGTGCCGCCTCCTGGATGAGCTGCCGCGTCATCACCGCGTTGGAGTCATAGGTCGCATACGCTTCGTAGTACTCGAGCATGGCGAACTCCGGCGAGTGCGAGGAGTCGCTGCCCTCGTTCCGGAAGTTGCGGTTGATCTCGAAGACCTTCTCGATACCGCCGACCACGCAACGCTTGAGGTACAGCTCCGGCGCGATCCTCAGGTACAGATCGAGGTCGAACGCATTCGAATGCGTGACGAATGGCCGCGCCGCGGCACCGCCGTGCAGCGTTTGCAGCATCGGGGTCTCGACCTCGAGGAATCCCCGGCCGTGAAACGAGTCACGCAGGGAACGCAGCACACCGGCGCGGGTACGGACCACGTCCCGCGCCTTGGGACGCACGATCAGATCGACATAACGCTGCCGGATCCGCGTTTCCTCGGCCAGGTCTTTGTGCGCCACGGGCAACGGGCGCAATGCTTTCGACGTGATGCGCCAGGAGTCGGCCATCACGGAAAGCTCACCGCGCTTGGAGGTGATGACCTCACCGGAGACGAATACGTGATCACCGAGATCGACATCGGACTTCCACGCCGCGAGCGCGTCCTCGCCCACCTTCGCAAGGCTGAGCATCGCCTGCAACTCGGTGCCGTCGCCTTCACGAAGACTCGCGAAACACAGTTTGCCGGTATTGCGCATGTACATGACCCGGCCGGTGATACCGACGATGTCGCCGGTGGCGGTGTCGGCAGGAAGACCGGAATGCTTCGCGCGCACTTCGGCCAGCGAGTGCGTCCGGGGCACCTCGACCGGATACGGATCGATACCCTCCGCGATTATCCGGTCGCGCTTGTCCCGGCGCACCCGCATCTGTTCCGGCAGGTCTTCGTCGGGGCTCACGCCCTCGGATGCGGGGATTTCAGTCATGGCGCACAGCGTACGAACCCGCCGGTTCCCTACGCCAACCGGATTACCTTTTCCGGGTCCGGACCGGCCGGTTTTCTCTCCATTAACCTTGAGCGCGTGAACTCATCCACTCCCGGCATCGAACCCGGACTGCACGCACGCCGCGCCGCCTCGTTCGGCGCGAAGGCCGCCGACTATGCCGCGCATCGGCCCGACTATCCGGAAAAGGCACTGGCCTGGGGGCTGGCCGGCGCGGCGGGAACCCCGGAACGGGTCCTGGACCTGGCGGCCGGGACCGGCAAGGTCAGCGAAGGACTGCTGGCGCTGGGCGTCGAGGTCACCGCCGTCGAGCCGGACGAGAAGATGCTCGCCGAGCTCACCAGGACACTCCCCGCCGTGACCCCGCTCATCGGGACCGCCGAGGAGATCCCGCTGCCGGACGGATCCGTGGACGCCGTGGTGGTGGGCCAGGCCGTCCACTGGTTCGATCTCGACCGGGCCTATCCGGAGATGGCCAGGGTGCTGAGGCCGGGCGGAGTCGTTGCGGCGCTGTGGAACCACGACGACGAGTCGGCGGGCTGGCTGGCGGAGTTGAACGCGCTGATCAAGACCTCGATGAGCAGGCGCTGGCTGAGCGATTACGAAGCGCTGCCGCAACACGAGGCCCTCGAGCCGTTCGAGAAGAAGACGTTCGGTCACAAACAACCCAGGACGGCGGAAACCCTGGTGGCCACTCTCGCGACCCATTCGCACATGCTGGTGGCACCGGCGGAGGAACGCGAAGCCAAACTTCGCACGGCGCGGGAATTCCTCGACCGGAATCCGGAAACCGCGTCCGGGGAATTCGATCTCCCGATCACCACCACCGTCTTCCGGGCGCGTAAGCGATGACCGACTGGAAGGCGGCGTTCACGACGACGTTCGGCGCCCCCGCGTCGGCGGTCTCCGCGCGGATCTGGACCGAGGTCTACGGCGACGAATACCCCGCCGAGCTGGACACCTACAGCTTCGTGACCCGGACCGACCTGCGCCGCATCGCGGCCGAAGCGCATCTGGAGCCCGGTGGGCGGCTCGCCGACATCGGCTGCGGGCGCGGCGGTCCCGGGCTTTGGGTCGCCGCACGCACGTACGCGACGCTCACCGGCATCGACATCGCGGCGACGGCGCTGGCGTCGGCACGGCGTCGGGCGGAGGCGATGGACGTCGAGGCGACCGATTTCCGGATCGGCGACTTCCAGGACACCGGCCTGGAGGACGCCTCGTTCGACGCGGTGATGAGCGTCGACGCGCTGCTGTTCGCGCCCGACAAGCGGTGCGCCTGCGAGGAGTTCGCACGGATCCTCGCGCCGGGCGGGCGGCTGCTCGTCACGACCTGGGACTTCGACGGGCAGCCGGTGAACCGGCCGCCCCAGGTCGCCGACCACCGGCCGCTGCTGGAGGCAGCCGGCTTGGACGTCCTCGCCTACGAGGAGACACCGGACTGGCGGACGCGGCAGCGGCGGACCATGGAGCTTTCGCTCGAACGGCTGGAGGAGCTGGCGGCGGAATCGGGCGACGATCCTTCGAGGCTCCGGGCGAGCCTCGAACAGACGCTGCGGAACCAGGACCTGATGACGCGGCGGGTGCTGATGATCGCCTCCCGCCGCGTTTAGTCCTCTAATTGCGGTAGTTGCCCACGCAAGGACCGCATTCAGAGGACTAAACGCGGTGGTTGCGCTCGTAGACCAGCCGGAGGCCCAGGAGCGTCAGATCGGGCGCGTGCTCGGTGATCGTCTCGGACTCGCCGAGCACCAAGGGCGCGAGGCCGCCGGTCGCGATCACCGCGACCGGATCCACCCCGCCCGGTGAGAGCTCGCGCTTGATCCGCTTCACCAGGCCGTCGACCTGGCCCGCGAAACCGTAGAGGATGCCGGATTGCAGGCATTCCACGGTGTTCTTCCCGATCACCGACCGCGGCGGCACCAGCTCCACCTTCCGCAGCGCCGCGGCCCGGGCGGCCAGCGCGTCGACCGAGATCTCGATACCGGGCGCGAACGCGCCGCCGAGGAACTCGCCCTTGGCGGAGATGGCGTCCACATTGGTCGAAGTCCCGAAATCCACCACCACACAGGCGGTGGACGGGTGCAGGTGATGCGCGGCCAGGGTGTTCACCAGCCGGTCCGCGCCCACTTCCTTGGGGTTGTCGACCAGGAGCGGCACGCCGGTGCGCACCCCCGGCTCGATGACGATCTTCGGCACCCTGGCGTAGTACCGCGAAAGCATGACGCGCAGCTCCCGCAGCACGGCGGGAACCGTGGACAGCGCGCTGATCCCGGTGACCGCGTCCGCGTGCGAGCCGAGGAGCCCGCGCATGGTGAGCGCGAGTTCGTCGGCGGTCATCCGCGCGTCGGTGCGCATCCGCCAGTCACCGGCCAGGTCGTTTCCCGAGTACAGCCCGAGAACGATGTTGGTGTTGCCGACGTCGATCGTGAGCAGCAAGGACTCAGCTTTCGGCGTGCAGCAGCGCGTCGAGACGGCGGGCGTCGGCGGTTTCGGCGACCGGGAAGGTCATCGTGTCGTCGTCGGCCAGGGTCACGGTGCCACTCAACAGGCCGGAGCCCTCCGGCGCGTGCCCGGGGTTGGCGCCCTTCTCGACGATCCGGTTGTCCGCGTCGACGAAGACGACGCGCGGCCGGAACGCGGCCGCCTCGGCGTTCTCCATCTGCGCGTACGAAATCAGGATCACCAGATCGCCGGGGTGCACCAGATGCGCCGCGGCGCCGTTGATGCCGAGCACCCCGCTGCCGCGTTCGCCCGCGATCACGTAGGTCTCGAGCCGCGCGCCATTGGTGACGTCCACAATGGACACCTGTTCGCCCGGCAGCAGATCCGCCGCGTCCATCAGGTCCTCGTCGACGGTCACCGATCCGACGTAGTGGAGATCGGCCTGGGTGACCGTCGCCCTATGGATCTTCGATTTCAGCATCGTGCGGTACATCGTGGACTCTCCCTATTCCCCTGCGTCCGGCGCGTGTTCCGGATGGTCCACGGCCGCGCCGAGCACCACCGGGACGTTGTCGATCAGCCGGGTACTCCCCACCCTGGCCGCGATCAGCAGACGCGCCTCACCGTCGACGGGCGCGGGCCCGAGGTCGGTTCCCCTCAATTCCAGATAATCGACCTCGACCGCGGGTCGCGCGGCGAGGGTCTGCCTGGCGGTCGCCAGCACGGCTTCCGCGCCGTCGCGTCCGACGAAGGCACCCGCGGTGAGCGCCGCCGACAACACGATCGCGTCCTCGCGCTGTTCCGGAGTCAGGTAGACGTTCCGCGAGGACAACGCCAGCCCGTCGCGCTCCCGGACCGTCGGCACCCCGATGACGCGGGTGTCGAAGTTCAGATCGCGCACCATCTTCTTGATCAGCACCAGCTGCTGGTAGTCCTTCTCCCCGAAGAAGGCGTAGTCCGGCCGCACGATGTTGAACAGTTTCGCCACCACGGTGAGCACGCCGGCGAAATGCCCCGGCCGCACCGCGCCTTCCAGCTCGTCGCCGAGCGCGCCGGGATGCACCGTGACGGTGGCCCCTTCGGGATACAGATCCGACGCCTTGGGCAGGAAGCCCAGCTCGACTCCGTCCTCCTTCAGCACCTCGAGGTCCTTGTCCAGCGGACGCGGGTACGCCTCGAAGTCCTCGCCCTCTCCGAACTGCAGGGGGTTCACGAAGATCGACGTCGCGACGACCGTGTTCGGCAGCCGCTTCGCCCGGCGGATCAGCTCGCGGTGACCGGCGTGCAGTGCGCCCATCGTGGGCACCAGCGCGACCTTGCGGCCGACGCCGTGCAGCGCACGCGTCACCTGGCTGACCTGCTCCGGCGGCTGGAAGGTGTGCAGCGTGCCTCGGGCGAATTTCGGTGTGGTCACTGGTTTTGCTGCCCTTCGGCGGGGTCACTGAGGAGTTCGGTGAGCTCGGCGGCGGCCGAGGCGTCCAAGAGCCCGGCGGCGTCGCCGCGCGCCAGCGTGCGCTTGGCCAGCGCGCGATAGCTCGGGGCGATGTCGGGGCCACGTTCGGCCAGCACCGCGAGATGCTTGCGCACGGTGCCGAGATCACCACGGGCCACCGGCCCGGTCAGTGCGCGGTCCCCGTGTCGCAGAACATTATCCAACGCCGCCGACAACAACGGAGCCACCAGGCGTTCGGGCTGGGCGATTCCCGCCTCCCGCAACAGTTCCGCGCAGTCGGCGACCAGCGCCATCAGGTGGTTCGCACCGTGCGCCAACGCCGCGTGATAGAGCGCTCGCGCTTCGTCGGGGACCCGGACGGGCTCCGCGCCCATCTCCACGGTCAACGCCTCGCCGACGTTCCACGCCGCCTCGTCACCCTCCGCCGCCGTGACGCCGAAACTGCAGGCGGCGAGCCTGTCGAGGTCTTCGGGACGGCCGGTGAAGGTCATCACGGGGTGCAGCGCCAGCGGCAGCGCGCCCGCCTCGGCGGCGGGCGCGAGGACGTCGATGCCGTGCGACCCGGAGGTGTGCACGACGATCTGTCCCGGGCGCAGCGAACCGGTGGCGACGAAACCGCGCACCATCCCGGCGAGCGCGTCGTCGGGCAGGGCCAGCAGGACCAGGTCGGCCCGGCGAGCGACCTCGTCGGGCGGCAGGAGCGGCACGTCGGGGAGCAGCTGCTCCGCCCGGCGCACCGAAGCGTTGGAAAGGCCCGAAGCGGCGACGACCGTGTGCCCGGCCCTGGTGAGCGCCGCGCCTACGACACTGCCGACGCGACCTGCGGAAACGACGCCCACGGCCAAGCGAGCGGGCCTCATCATGGCGTGCGCCAGGGGACGCTCATGGTCGAAAACTCCTCAACTCGTTCCAGTCCCGCTCTGCGGTCGCGGGTACCAGACGACGGCGCGAGGGTAACCCTCCGCCCCGGGTCTGACCCGGCGCTCGTGACCAGCTTCACCTGACCGTGGTCACCCGCGCGGCGCGCCGTCGGCGAGCCGGACGGCCTCGGCCCGTGACGTCTTGAGCACCCGCAACAGTTCACTCTGCCGCTGTTTCGCCTCGTCGGTGAGCTTCGGGCCGCGCCGCAGGAACGCGAGCTCGGTCACGCTGGCCTGGTAGCGGCCGACGGCCTTCGCCGCCTCCCGCCCCGACTGCTTCCGGGCCTGTTTCCGCCACGACCGCCGTCCGGAGAGGCTGGCCAGCAGCGACACCTCCGACGGGGCGATCCAGCGGGCGTCGACCATCATCGGCAGGGCCGCGGCGACGATCCGCTGCTCGCGGCGCCGCTGCATGACCACCACCGAGAAGACGCCGATGAACAGCGGCACCATGATCAGGAAGTAGACGTTCAGGAAGGTCTTGGCGCCGCCGAGCAGCGCGGCGCCGTTCCACAGCGCGTGCAACAGGACGGCGACGAGGTAGCCGCCGATCGGCGCCAGGATCCGCAGCGAGCGGACCTTGCTGCTCGCGGCGACCCCGAGGCCGATCCCGGTCATCACGGCGAACAGCGGATGCGTGAACGGCGAGAGCACACCACGCAGGAAGAACGCCGCGAGCACACCGGCGCTCGTGCCGTCGCCGAAGCCGTGCTCGGCGAACGCGCGGCCGAAGTAATAGATGTTCTCGGTGAAGGCGAAGCCCGCCGCGGTGAACCCGGCGTAGACGATGCCGTCCACGACGCCGTCGAACTCGCTCGGGCGACGCCACCACAGCAACAGGATGAAAACGGCCTTCGCGGCCTCCTCGACCAGCGGCGCGGAGACCAGCCCGCTGATCTTGCCGCCGACGCCCGTACCGAGCAGCAGGTCACCGACGGCCTCGGCGCCGCTGTTGAGCAGCAACGCGATGATCGTCGCGACGCACGCGCCCCAGACGAAGGCCAGCAGCAAGAGCTTCGGCGGTTCCGGCTCCCAGCGGTCCACCCACAGGAACGCGGTGACCACCACGGCGACCGGGACCAGCGCCGCGAGCACACCGATCCCCACCGCGAGCGGACCCACCTTTTCGGTCACCGTGCCGAAGACGAACAACCCGCACAGCGCGACGGCGATCAACCCGAGCACCGGCAGCAGCACGGTGATCGACCGAGACCGGCGGGGCCGGTCGAGACCGGGCGCCGGGGAGGAAGGCTCGCTCACAGCGGGTCACCCTACCGTCGGTACGCGCTCAGTCCTCCGCGCGCCGCCTGCGCCGCGGAGTGGATTCGTTCGCGCCGTTGGCGGCGAGCAGGTCCATCACCGATCGGCCGGAGGCGTGGGAGCCCGCGTCGGAGGTCTCCGGACGGCTGTGCGACGACCCGTTCCGGGACGGCGCCTCGTCGTCCGGCTTCGCCCGCCTGCCGCCATGACGGCCGCCGGTGGACTCGGTGCTCTGCCAGGCCGGGGGCTCCCCGTCCGGACGACGGCGACGGCCGCCGCCGGTGGGCTCCGGGACGTTCGGGGCCGGGGTGATCGAGACCGAGGAGTCCTCGGCGGCCCGGCGACGGCGTCCGCCGCCACCGTTCTGCGCCAGCCGGATCTCTTCGGGCAACGTCGGGTTGACCGCGGGCGGCTCCTCCGCGGCCGGGGATCCGTGCCGCGACGGCGCCTCGGCCGCCGGACGGCGCATCGGTTCGGGCTCCGGCTGCCGCACGGGCTCGGCCCGGCGAGGCGTCTCGGACACGGCCGGGATCGACGGCGGGGTCGGCGGCTCCGGGTCGCGACGCGGCTCCGGCCTCGGCTCGGGGCGCGGTTCCGGACGCGACTGGGCGGCCGCGGGCTGGGGCTTGGCAGGCGGCGTGGGCCGCAGCCGGTCCTGGAAGTCGTCCTTCCGGGGGAACGCGGCGCTCAGGTCGGAGACCGGGCGCTCCTGCGTCCACGACGGCTTCCACTCGCCGGTGGCCTCCATCGGTTCCGGCGTGGCGGGCTTGTTCGCGGGCGGCGGCGTGCCACCGGCCGGACGCGGCCGCTCGACGGGCTTCATCCCGGGGCGGGTCAGGCCGAGCTCGCGGTTCGGCCGGGGACGGTCCGGCTCGACCTTCTTCACCGGCTTCGC
This sequence comes from Amycolatopsis sp. w19, assembly GCF_051373225.1. Taxonomy (NCBI): domain Bacteria; kingdom Bacillati; phylum Actinomycetota; class Actinomycetes; order Pseudonocardiales; family Pseudonocardiaceae; genus Amycolatopsis; species Amycolatopsis sp. w19. The sequence goes on from NZ_JBPQFM010000020.1 coordinate 28,385, forward strand.
CTGCGCCGGGGGCTTCACCGGCGGCGTCTGCTTCCGGGTCTGCTCCTCGGGCCGCGTCGCGGGAGGACGCTGCACGGTGCCGGCGTCGAGCCGCTGCTGCAGCGAAGACTGCTGCGGGCGGCGGGGCGGTTCGTTGCGCGGGGACTCCGGCCGCTGGGGCTGCCGGGCGATGGTGGGCATCGACGGCTGCGAGACCTCGGCACGCGACACCCCGGGCATCGACGGGCGGGACACCTCGGCGGGCGTCACCGGCGGCGGGGTCTTGCGCTGGGCCTCGACCCTCGGCATCGGCCGGGAGACTTCGGCGGGCGACATGCCGGGGTTCGACATCTCCATCCGCTCGCGGCGAGCGGCTTCGGCGGCGAGCGCCTCGGCCGCTTTCGAGGCGCGGGCATCCGCCTTGCGCATACTGCGGCGAGTCGACTCGTCGACCGGCTTCGGCCGCTGGACCTGATTGCTCTGCCCGTACCCGTTGGTGCCGTTGACCTGGCCGTTCGCCGGTTTGCGGCGGGCGGCGGGCGGCGTGCCCGCCCGCGCGGAAGCGGGTTCGAGGACGCGGTCGATCATCTCGGTCGGGCGTTCGCGCTCGCGTTCACGCTCGTCGACATCGATCGTGGTGCTCTTGGCCGCCATGAGCTGGGGTTTGCCGTTGCCGTTCTCGGACCCCGCGCTCATCAGCTGCTTGTTGTCGAGGGACCGCATCCGGGTGGCCTGCGCGGTGAGCGCGACGCGTTCGAGGAGCACCTCGCCGCCGAAGAGCGACTGGAGGCTTTCACGCAGGGCGCTCACCTCGGCTCTGAGCGCTTCGAGCTCGTCGTGAGAGCGGCTCTCGGCGGCCTGCCTGGTCTCCGCCTCGATCTCCAGCTCGAACTCGCGGCGGGCGGCGATCTCGCGTTCCAGCTCCAGCTCGTAGACGGCCTGTGCCTCGGCGACGGCGTCCTCGCTCTGCGACACGTGCTTGCGGTAGCGGACCGCGAGGAACGCACCGATCAAGGCGGCCCACAGCGCCGCGACGATCCCCAAACGCAAGTAGCGGAGGTCGTCGGAAAGCACCAATGCGAGAGTCGCGCCGACGGCGAGAACCAAGCCGACGACAAGCCACGGCCTACCCGCAAGGCGGCCGCGCGAGTCGTCACCCACCCCGGTCATGCCCAACACCGTACCTTCTAGTAATCCGAACGAGACCTAGTCGGTACTTCGAGCGGTGGCTCTCGAGCGTTAACCGGTCGGCTCGGGATCGCGCTCCCGATCGCCGCCCTCGGGGGTCCGGCAGCAGTGTTCGAGCCATAAAGCCGCAGCTACCAGCGCCACCGAGCTGACGATCCCGACCGTCGCCGAGCGGAGATCACCGCTCGCCGCGAGGAGTTCGTCACGTCGCGGAAAAAGATACGCGAAAGCCGCCAGCCACACCCCCGTCATGACGGATCCGGCGAGCGAAGAGGCCTTCGCGAGGGCCACCGATCGGGCGACGGAGATCGCGGCGAGCACGCGGTTGCTCTTGATCCGCGCACGGATGATGAAGGCGAGCACGACCTCGCAGAGCGCGAGGACGAGCAACGTGATTCCGGCGAAGAGCGGAAGCGCGGGGATGGATCCGTAGGCGACCTGGAAGAGCAGATAGGCCAGGACCAATCCCAGGAGGCCGGCCACCGCCAGCTCGCGTGGCCGGGTGAAGTGCATGGTCCAACGCTACCTGGCAGGCTTGACTCTCCACCAACTGGAGAGTCGACGATGAAGCATATGGGCACCGCAGCGGTTTTCACCATCGGGGAGCTGGCCAAACGGACCGGCCTGCCGGTGAAGACCATCCGCTTCTACTCCGACGAAGGGCTCCTGCCCCCGACCGACCGCACCGATTCGGGCTACCGCCTCTACGACGCCACCGCGATGGCGCGCCTGGAGCTGGTCCGGACACTGCGGGAACTCGGGCTGGGCCTCGCTGACGTGGAGCGGGCACTGACCAGGGAAGCGACCATCGGGGACCTCGCGGTCCAGCACGTCGCCGCCCTGGACGAGCAGATCCGGCGGCTGGAGCTGCGCCGCGCGGTCCTGCGAGCGGTGGCCAAACGGGACTCACCACTGGAGGAGGTCGAACTGATGAACAAACTCGCGTCGATGTCGGACGAAGACCGCAAACGTTTGCTCGACGAGTTCTGGGCGGACATGGTCGAAGGGCTCGAGCTGGATCCGGAGTTCTACGAGCGGATGGTCTCGGCGAAACCGGAACTGCCCGCCGACCCGACGCCCGAGCAGCTGGAGGCGTGGATCGAGTTCGCCGAACTCGTGCAGGACGAGGAGTTCCGCACGTCCGTCCGCCGGATGAGCGAGTGGCACTCGCAGCTCCGGAAGCAGGACGGGGCGGACTTCGGGGCGAAGCAGCAGGAGCTGTGGATGGCGTGGAGCGCGAAGGCGACCGAAGCGCTCGAAGCCGGCCTCGCACCGGACTCGCCCGAAGGCCGGGAACTGGCGGAGACGATCTTCACGCAGTCTTCGCGCAACGGCCGTGACCCGCACGACCCCGCCTGGCGGAAGCGGCTCGCCGACGGGATGGCGATCAGCTCCGACCCGCGGGCCGAGCGGTACTGGCTGCTGATGGGGAAGATGAACGGCTGGCCGTCGTTCCCGTCGCAGATGCGGCAGGCGGAGTGGATCATCGCCGCCCTGCGCTCCGCGCTGGGTTAGCAAGGGACCTTTGCTACCACCCGCTACCCGCCCCGCGTTTCGTCCTCTGGATGCGGCGGTCGACTGGGTCGCGAGGGCGCGTTGCGAAAGCCACTTTCGCAACGTTGAAGGTTGCGAAAGTGGCTTTCGCAACCTCGGGGGGCGTTTAGTCCTCTGGATGCGGTGGTTCGCATCACGAACTACCGCATTCAGAGGACGAAATGCGTGAGGCGGACGGAGTCGCGGTCCGAGGCGGGGCGGGCGGCGAGGAGGCCGGCGACGGGACCGTGGCCGGGAAGCACCGCGTCGGGCTCGATCTCCAGCCAGGGGATCAGCACGCTCGCGCGCTCCGGCGTGCCGGGATGCGGCAGCACCAACTGGGGGTCGTCGGAGCGCACCCCGTCCACGGTCACTATGTCGACATCCAGCGTGCGCGGACCCCACCGGAGTTCGCGCACGCGCTCCGCCGCCTGCTCGGCGGCCTGCCCGGTGCGCAGCCAATCCCAGTGATCGCGCGCCGGGTCGTCGACCAGGACGACGGCGTTGAGGAAGTCCGGCTGGTCCTCGACGCCCCACGCCTTGGTCTCGTAAACCGACGACACCGCGACGACCGAGGGCCGGACCGCGTCGACGGCGGACCGGAGGTACGCGAGCCGGTCACCCAGGTTGGAGCCGAGCGAGAGCAGCGCGCGGCTCATCGCTCCCGCCGCACCGTCACGGCGACGTCGTCGAAATTCAGCGGGATCGGGGCGGACGGCTTGTGCACCGTCACCTCGACGGCGGTCAGCCGCTCGTCGCGCAGCACCTCGCCGGCGATCTTCCCGGCGACACTCTCGATGAGGTCGTACGGCTCGCCCGCCACGATCCCGGCGGCGAGCTCCGCCAGTTCGCCGTAGTGCAGCGTCTTGGTCAGGTCGTCGGACGCGGCGGCCGGGCCGAGGTCCAGCCACACCACGATGTCGACGACGAACTCCTGCCCGTCCCGCTTCTCGTGGTCGAAGACCCCGTGCCTGCCGAAGACCCTCAATCCGGTCAACGTGATCCGGTCAGACAACAGGACTCCCCTTCCGCCAAGCCGCCGCGACGGTCACGGCGTCGATGCTCGCGCCGACCTCGTGCACCCGCACACCCCAGGCTCCGGCCGCCGCGGCGAGCGCGGACACGGCCGCGGTCGCGTTCTCGCGGCCGTCCGGCGGGGCGGGCTTTCCGTCCTTTCCGGACAACAGGCGCCCGAGGAACCGTTTGCGCGACGCGCCGACGAGGACCGGGAAACCCAGAGACAGAAAGGAATCCAGGCCGTTCAACAGCGCCCAGTCGTGCTCGGCGTTCTTCGCGAAACCCAGCCCGGGGTCGAGCACGATCGCGCCGCGGTCGACGCCCGCGGCGAGTGCTTCGTCCACTCGGGACAGCAGCTCGGCACGCACGTCCGCGACGACGTCCTCATAGGACGCCAGCGCGTTCATGTCCTTGCTGTGCCCGCGCCAGTGCATCAGCACATACGGGACACCGGTCTCGGCGGCGACCTTCGCCATGTTCGGATCGGCCAGCCCACCGGAGACGTCGTTGATGACGGAAGCCCCGGCCTCTACCGCGGCGAGAGCGACCTCGGCACGGGTGGTGTCCACGGACATCGCGACGCCGTCGGCGGCGAGCGTGCGGATCACCGGCATGATCCGGGAAATCTCGGTCTCGGCGTCCACCCGGGACGCTCCCGGCCGCGTCGACTCCCCGCCGACGTCGATCAGATCCGCGCCGCGCGCCCACATCTCGTGCGCGTGCTCCAGTGCCTGCTCGACGCCGAGGTAGCGGCCACCGTCCGAAAAGGAATCGGGGGTGACGTTCAGGATGCCCATCACCGCACACCGGCCGGGCCGGGGCAGGGCGGTCATCGACGGCCCTTGATCAGGTCCAGCGCCTCCGCCCGCGAGGACGCCGAAGACTGCAGCAGCCCGCGCACGGCGGACGTCGTCGTCCTGGCGCCGGGTTTGCGGATACCGCGCATGGCCATGCAGAGATGTTCGGCCTCGACGACGACGATCGCGCCGCGGGGCTCGAGTTTGCGCATGAGCGCGTCGGCGACCTGGGAGGTGAGCCGCTCCTGGACCTGCGGGCGCTTGGCGTAGAGGTCGACGAGACGGGCCAGTTTGGACAGGCCGGTGACCTTGCCGTGGCCGTTCGGGATATAGCCGACGTGGGCAACACCGTGGAAGGGCACCAAATGATGTTCACAGTTATGCGTCAGGTGCCCGGCGATCAGGAACGTCGGGTGGGGCTCGCATTTGAAGCTGTACACCGTGTAGGGCTTGGTTCCTGTGGCCTTCACGGGGCGGACGGACTCCACCTCGACGTACTCCGACTCGATCAGGTCCGTTGAGTAGTCGTCTTGAGGGAAGCCGTGGCGCCGGAACCAGCTGTCGGCGATATATAGGTGCGAGGCGATCCCGCCACTTTTGGGAGTGAAACGAGCCCCGATGACCGTGGCCAGATCCTCCAGGAAGGGTACATTCGCGCTGACGACGGTCCGGCCCGCGATCTTCTTGTGGCGGAAGCCGTCCCCGTCCACATATCCGTCGAGGAAACCGTTGAAGGTGCTCAAATCGTTGAGCACGACCATCGGAAAGCGCTGCCGTTGATGGTGGGCATCGCCACCGACGTACTGCCGCATCAGATCCGCGAGGAACGACGAGACGACTCGCACCCGAAATCCCGGAACATCGCGCTCAAGGTAGCCCGACGGTCGCGTGACCGGTTCGAGTTTCGCCTCGATCCCGAAGGCACGATAGAGCGACTCGGCGTACTTTTTCGCGAAGTCGCGGTCGTTCACCACCAGCGAGACGTAGCGCTCGGCGACGGTTCCGTCCGAGCAGGTCGCACCGATGACATAGCCGAAGTCGTAGCCGAACTTCGGCTTCCAGCGATCCCGGCAAAGCTTGCGCGCGTGGGTCCACTCGATGAAGGAACCCTCGACGTCCTTGGCCTCCACCCAGCCCTTGGGCGTCGCCAAAGGATGGTCAGGAGTGACCTTGAAACTTCCGCCTGCGGTCGTGACCTCGACAAGCTCACGAGTCTGGTGCGAGCTGATCTCGGTGACCGTGGTCTCCTCGACCTTGCCACCCGACAGAGTCCACAGCTTGTCACCGACTTCGACCTCGGCCGCCTGCTTACGGCCTCCGACCGCGTTCACCGTCTGCTTGCTCGGCACACAGGTGCTGAACATCGGGATGTCGGTCACCAGCACGAGTTCTTCGTGGGCCTCGTCGAACGTGCGGTCCAGGACGTGGTCCGGTTCGGTGTAGAGACCGGCGAACATTTCCCGGTAAGCGCGAGCGACCCGGGCCGGGGTCTCCAAGAGACCGTCCCGGTCCGGGTCCTCACCACAGGCGAGCAGGAGTTCGCGTACGGCTTTCTCGGCCCGGTCCTGGTCGAAGACCGGGCGGTCGCCGTTATCGCTTGGTGTCGTCCTGTCCGTCGTCACGCCGTTGCTGTCCTTCGTCCTGCTGACCGCCGGGCTGGTCAGCGAACCAGCCGTCACGCGGGCGGTCTTCGGCGGGACGCCAGGGCTGGTTCGGCTGGCCGCCCGGCTGGGTCGCCGGGGTCCATCCGGGAGGAGCCCCGTAGTTCGGCGGGCCGCCTACGGGCCCACCCTGGTAACCGCCTGCCGGTCCGCCCGGCTGCTGCCCACCATATGCCTGGGGCCAGTGACCGGTGCCGTTCGGCCCGCCGTTGGGGCGACCGCCGTTGGGGTAGGCGCCCGGCGGCGGAGGGGCGTACGGGTTGGCGTTCGGGTCCGGGGGCGGGGCCGGCTGCGTGTACGGCGGGCCGCCGGGAAGGTCGCCGCCGCCCTGCGCGGTGCCGACCGGGGTCGGCGCCGGCTGCAGCACCGGCTGCTCCTTCTTCTCCTCCGGCGGGGGCCACGGCTCGCCGCGCTCCATGGCCAGCTCGCCGGGGGTCTTGATCGGCGGCTTGTCGGACGGCTTCCGGTCGCCGAACTCGTTGAAGATGGTGATGTGCGGGCGCTTCTCGACGGTCGCGAAGATCCGCTCGAGGTCCTTGCGGGTCAGCGTCTCCTTTTCGAGGAGCTCGATGACCAGCTCGTCCAGCACGTCGCGGTAGGTGCTCAGCACGTGCCACGCCTCGGTGTGCGCGGTCTCGATGAGCTTGCGCACCTCCTCGTCGATCTCGTGCGCGACCTCGAGCGAGTAGTCCGCCTGGCGGCCGGCCGAGCGGCCGAGGAACGGGTCGCCCTGTTCCTGGCCGTACTTGACCGCGCCGAGCCGGGCACTCATGCCGTACTCGGTGACCATCGCGCGGGCGATCTTCGTCGCCTGCTCGATGTCGGAGGAGGCACCAGTGGTGGGCTCGTGGAAGACGAGCTCCTCCGCGGTCCGGCCGCCCATGGCGAAGACCAGGCGCCCGATCATCTCCGAGCGGGTCATCAACTCCTTGTCGTCCTCCGGGACGAGCAGGGCGTGCCCGCCGGTGCGCCCACGCGGCAGGATCGTCAGCTTGTAGACCGGCTCGATGTCCGGCATCGCCCACGCGGCGAGCGCGTGCCCGCCCTCGTGGTAGGCCGTGATCTTCTTCTCCTTCTCGGAGATGATCCGGCTCTTGCGGGCGGGGCCGCCGACGACGCGGTCGACGGACTCCTCCAGCGCGGCGTCGGTGATCACGTGCCCGTTTTGGCGGGCGGTGAGCAGCGCGGCCTCGTTGAGCACGTTCGCCAGGTCCGCGCCGGACATGCCGACGGTCCGCTTGGCGAGGCTGCTCAGGTCGGTGCCCTGCGCGATCGGCTTGCCCTTGGCGTGCACCTCGAGGATCGCCTTGCGGCCGCGCATGTCCGGCGCGGACACCGGGATCTGGCGGTCGAAGCGGCCGGGGCGCAGGAGCGCCGGGTCGAGGATGTCGGGGCGGTTGGTCGCGGCGATCAGGATGATGCCGCCGCGCGCGTCGAAGCCGTCCATCTCGACGAGGAGCTGGTTCAGCGTCTGCTCGCGTTCGTCGTGGCCGCCGCCGAGGCCGGCACCGCGCTGGCGGCCGACCGCGTCGATCTCGTCGACGAAGATGATGCAGGGCGCGTTCTGCTTGGCCTGCTCGAACAGGTCGCGGACTCGCGAGGCGCCGACACCGACGAACATCTCGACGAAGTCGGAACCGGAGATCGTGTAGAACGGCACGCCCGCCTCGCCGGCGACGGCTCGCGCGAGCAGCGTCTTACCGGTACCGGGCGGCCCGTAGAGCAGCACGCCCTTGGGGATCTTCGCGCCGAGCGCCTGGTAGCGCGCCGGGTTCTGCAGGAAGTCCTTGATCTCGTACAGCTCTTCGACGGCCTCGTCGGCGCCCGCGACGTCCCCGAAGGTCGTCTTGGGCATGTCCTTGTTGAGCTGTTTGGCCTTCGACTTGCCGAAGTTGAGGACGCGGTTCCCGCCGCCCTGCGCGTTGTTCATCATCCACATCAGCAGGCCCAGCACCAGCGCCAAGGGGATGGCGAAGATCAGGATCTGGGTGAGGACGTTCTGCTGGGTGACCTTGGTGGTGAACTTGACCGGGTTGTCACCGCTCTTGAGGCCGATGAGCTGGCCGTAGATGGTGCCCGCGACGTTCGCCGGGTACTGCGCGATGATCTGGTCGACCTGCTGGCCGTCGACCTCGATCTTCTTGTTCAGCAGCAGCTTGATCTGCTGCTCCTTGTCCTCTTGCGAGGCTTCCTTGACGTTGTTCGCGGTGATCTGCTGGTTCGCGATCGAGATCGGCACCTGGGTGTAGCCACGATCACTGTCGAAGATCGTGTTGTATGCGAGAAACGCCAGTACCGCCGCGAGAATCCAGAGCACTGGGTTCCTGAGCACGCTCTTCCGGTTCATACGACTCGGCCCTGGTGGCCTCGACCCTTCCTGGTTGGGCGGCTCCTGTGATACCCGCCATCACGATCTTGACGACCCATGGTGCTCCGACACCCGCCCCTCAGGATACCGCCCGCCTGGACGGATGAGGGTGGTGAGCCTCTCGGACGTAAACGGCGGACGCCTCGCGAGGGTTCCCGGAGCCGGGTCTCAGCGTGTGTCGACCGCCACACCGGCGGCCATTTCACCCAGCCTCATCCGGAGTGTCTTGACGTCCGCGGGTGAGACGGTGACCCATTCGCGGCCGTCCGGACCGGCCTGTGACGTGCTGAGATAGCGGCCGCTGGCGGTGTCGAACCAGCCGAGGACGCGGGACCGCTGTTTGGCGCCGACGTGGGACCGGCTGTTCGCTGCGAGCTGACCGCCGCGGAGCCTCGGCTGGCCGGTGAGCTTGCCGAACGCCTCGCGCGGGTCCGCGGTGATGCGTTCGCTGAGCGAGACGCGCGGCTTGTCCTTGCGACGGGTCTTCGCCGCTTCGGGCTCTTCGGACTGCTTCGTCGCGTTGATGGCGGCGCGGATCGGCTCGGTGCGGCGGGCGTCGTCGATCGGCAGCGTGATGGACGCCTCCGAACCGCGCTGCCCCGGGGGCAGCAGGTCGACGACCGCGGTCGGGAGCCCGTCGGCGGGTGCCTCACGCAGCCAGATCCCGGACTGGTCCTGGATCGCGATCACCGCGTCGCGGCCGTCGGTGGCGCCGAGCACGGCGATCGTCGGGGCCTGGAAATCGGGGATGTGCAGCGCGTCGATGGTCAGCGAACCGCGGGCGAGGAGGTACAGCCAGTCCTCGATCTTGCGGTCCAGCCGACCCCGGCCGTCGCGGATGCCGCGGGCCTGGAGTTCGTTGTCGACGCGTTGGCGCAGGGCCCGCCGCTCGAGCTCGGTCGCGCCGTGCGACCGGACGCGCAGCGGGTACGGCAGGTCGCCGAGCTCGGCGGACTCCCAGAGGAAGTCGAACGCCATCGGCGTGAAATGTTCCTGGTGCATTGCTCCGTGCCCTCCCGGCACCTCGGCTTCTGGGCCTCGGGACGCCCAGCGGGTTCACGATAGCGAAGGGGTACGACAGTCGTCGTCCGGATGCGGTAAGTGCCCGGCGCGAACGCCATGAAAGGTCCTTTCCTTGCAAATTTTGCAAGGAAAGGACCTTTCATGGCACGGGCGTGAGGGGACGGGTCAGCGCGCGAGAGACGCTTCGGAAGCGATCTTCCCCAGCATCTCCGTGAGCCGGTGCCGCAACGTCGCCGGATCCGCGGGCGCGATGGTGATCCAGTCCCGTCCGTCGGCACCGCGGGTGGCCTGGGTGAAGTACCGGCCGGACTGCGTGTCGAACCAGCTCAGCACCGAAGACCGGCTCCGCGTGCCGTGCTTGCTGCGCGCGTTCGCGCCGAACTGGCCACCGCGAAGCCGCGGCTGGGCTTGAAGCCGCGACAGGGCCTTGCGATCTTCGTCGGACGTCGCCGTGCCGTCGATCTGCGGCTGGCGACGCTGGAGGAAGTCCGCCCCCGAAGCGCCGACGAGCCCGTCCAGCGGGAGGGTGATCGACTTCTCCGTGCCACGGGTCCCCGGCGGCAGGAGGGAGACGATCGCGCTCGCGAGGCCGTCCGGGGCGATGGGGTGGAAGTGGAAACCGCGCGGGTCCTGCACCGTCAGCAGGCCTTGGCCGCCGAGCACGGACGCGACCGCGAGCAGCGGTTCGGTGTTGGGATTGTTGAGCTGGACGCAGTCCAGGCTCAGGTCCGGCCTCGCGAGAACACCGAAGTAGTCCTCGATATGCGGCTCGGGGCGTCCGCGCTCGTCGGCGAGGCGGCGCTGGTTCAGCGACTGGAGCGTCTGCGTGCGCAGGGCGCCTCGCTCGTCCATGGTCGCCCCGTGCGAGCGGAGCCGTAGCGGGTACGGCAGCTCTCCGGCGTTCGCGCTCTCCCAGAGGAAGTCCAGCTCGACCGGGGTGAGCAGTTCACCGTTCGCCATCATCCGCCCCCAAACAAGTCAGCGGGCGCGCGGCCGATCGGCCGCGCGCCCGGTGAAAACCGTTCTAGCGTTCGTCGTCTTCGGTCCAGGCGCCGATGACCGGCGGCGGGGTAGCCTCGTTGGCGCCGAAGGCGTCGTCCGGGTCCGGCTCGATGAGGAACGACGCGTGCGTGTGCTCCTCTTCCTGCTCGGCCTGCGCGCCGTGGGCGCCCATGCCCATGCCGCCGCCCATGCCCTGCATCGGCGGGGTGGCGCCACCACCGATGGTGCCGCTGGAGGACACGATGCCCTGCTGCGGCACGGCCTGGGACGCCGCGCTCTGCGCGGGCCCGCCCTTCTCGGTGGCCGCGGCGTCGGTGCTGTCGGTGTCCTTGGCGCCGGACTTGTTGCCCTGTCCGAGTGTCTTGGCGCCCGCGTAGCCGAGAGCGCCGCCGAGACCGGCCGCGGTGAGGGCCTGGCCGAGTCCGTTGCCGCCGCTCGCCGGGGCGTGCGGGGTCATCGGGGCACCAGCGCCGGAGGCGACGCCGGCACCCGGCGCGACACCGGAGGCCGGCAGGTTGCCCGCGGCGGGGTTGTAGCCGGCCTGCGAGAACACACCCGAGTCCGGACCTGCGTGGATCGGAGCCGCGCCGCTGCCCTGCGCGCCGCCGTAGCCGTGCGTGCCGGCGAGGACGGGGGTGCCGGAGACGGCGCCGGAGTTGAGGCCGCCGCCGGCGATGTTGCCGACACCGCTGAACGAAGCGCTGTTGTGCGTGGCGGTCGGCTTCATGCCGAGGGATTCGGGGCCGAAGCTCGGGGTCGAGCTGTCGACCTCGCTCATCTCCTTGGTGTAGGCCTCGAGGAACCTGGCCTGCTCCGCCCGCACTTCCTTGTCCTGGTCGGCGAGGGGCTTCTGGTCGGTGATCATGCCGACCGGGCCCGCTGCCAGCGCCTGGCCCATGGCCTTCTCGGGGCTGTAGTCGGTCGGCTTCGGCATGAGCTTGACCTTGGTGGCGGCGTCGGCCTGCTTCTGCAGCCTGTCCGACATCGTGTGCGCGGCCTCGGAGGCCTGCGAACCCGAGTTCGCGATGGCGACCAGCGAACCCTGCGCGGCGGCCGCGCCCTGGCCGATCCAGGCGGAGCCCAGTTCGGAGATCGCGTTGTAGAGGTCGTTCGACGCCTGGCTCAGCTTGCTGCCGTGCGAGCCCCAGGACTGGCTGATCGCGGTCGCGGTGCTGGGGTCGTTGCCGAGGTTGGCCTGGTTCCACAGGTCCTGGCTGCTCGGGGCGCTCTCCCAGTTCGGCGGGTTCGTGATGGCGCGGTCGGCGCCGATGTCGAAGCCGTCGGAACGGCCTCGCGCGGACGACACGATGTTCGCGGCTTCCGAGTTGTCGCCGAGCTGGACCGGGGTGCTGCTGGTGCTGCTCTCGCCGTAAGAGTCGGCGCTGTGCTTCGGTGGCATGGCTTTCTGACTCCCCCTCAGACGTTCCGGAACGGCTCGGCCGCGGCCTGGTCGATCTCGTGGTAACGGGCCATCGCGGTGACGATGCCGGACTCGGCCGCCTCGTACTGCTGGTAAAGGTTCTGGAGGGCGGCGGTGTAGGAGTCGCCGCCGCCGTCGGCCCGGTTCGCGACCTTCGCCGCGATCGCGTTGCCGACCGGGTTGTTGCCCAGCTTCGGCGCCTGTCCGAGGTCGCCGGCGCTGTGGAGCAGCGCTTCGACGGCGTCCTTGCCGGTGCGGATCTTGTTCAGTGCGGTCTGGGCCGCGTCCGGGTCGATCCCGACCTGCCCCTGAGCCGCGGCGTTCTTGAACGCGTTCGCGTCCGCCAGGCTGCTGTTCCCCATCTGAGCTCTCTCCGTTTCCCCCGGGCCAGGCCACGACGGCTTCGTGGCAAAGGTCTTCGCATAGGTTAACGCACTTGATCGCAGCCTATGACGCGTTCTCCGCGCTCAGGGTTCCGCATTTCCCCACGAACGGGCAAGCGGTTCTCAGGACGTGTAAACGTGCGGATCCAGGGTGCCGATGTAGGGCAGGTCCCGGTAACGCTCCGCGTAGTCCAGGCCGTATCCGACTACGAATTCGTTAGGGATGTCGAACCCGATGTACTTGACCGGTACATCGACCTTGACCGCCTCCGGCTTGCGCAGGAGCGAGACGACCTCCAGCGACGCCGGGTTCCGGCTCGCGAGGTTCTTCAGCAGCCAGGACAGGGTCAGCCCGGAGTCGACGATGTCCTCGACGATGAGCACGTCGCGGCCGGCGATGTCGCGGTCGAGGTCCTTGAGGATCCGCACCACGCCGGACGACGACGTCGCCGAGCCGTAGGAGGAGACCGCCATGAACTCGAGCTGGGAGGGAAGAGGGAGAGCCCTGGCGAAGTCGGTCATGAACATCACCGCGCCCTTGAGCACGCCGACGAGCAGGAGGTCTCCCTGCCCGGAGCCGGGGCCGTCGGCCGGGTAGTCCGCGGCGACCTGTGCGGCCAGCTCGGCGATCTTGTCGTTGATCTGCTGCTCGGTGACGAGCACGGAGGCGATCTCGCCTTCGTACACAGGACGTTCCCCTCTAGGTGGTGGACTGGGGTGTTTCGAGCAAGAGCCTGCCATGCGCCCGCTTCGCCACCAAGTCGCCGGGTAGCCAGACCCCGCCCTGACCCCGCCAGTTCCCCACGAGCGCGTCGACCGAACGCAGATGGGCGTCGGTGAGCTCGCGGACCCCGGAGTCCAGCAGCCACCTGCGGAGGACGCGTCGCCGCAGCGCGGGCGGTTCGGTGGCGAGCACGGCGACGTCGAGTCCTTCGCCGGTGAAAGCCCGCAGGTGGACGTCGGCGGCGAGTGTGTCCAACGCCTCGGTGTCCTCGCGTAGTTGCGCCGCCGTGCGGGCGAGCGAGGCCGCGACGCCGCCGGACAGCACCTCCTCCAGAAGGGGCAGTACTTCCGTCCGTAACCGGACACGGGTAAACCGCGGGTCCGCGTTGTGCGGGTCCTGCCACGGGTCGACGCCGAGCGCCGCGCAGGCCCGCCGCGTGGTGGCGCGGGTGACGCCGAGCAGCGGCCGTCCCCATGGCGGGTCGAGCGGCCGCATCCCGGCGAGCGAGCGCGGGCCGGAACCCCGGCCGAGGCCGAGCAGGACGGTTTCGGCCTGGTCGTCGAGGGTGTGGCCGAGCAGGACGAGGCCGTGCCCGTCCGGCAGCGCCGAGCGCAAGGCGCCGTAGCGGGCCCGGCGGGCGGCGGCTTCCGGCCCGCCCGCGCCCTCGACGCGCACCTTCAGGACTTCGGCGGTGTCGGCGCCCAGTTCTCGTGCCGTGTCCGCGGCGCGGGCGGCGGTTTCGGCGGAACCGTCCTGGAGGCCGTGGTCGACGACGAGCGCGCGCACCTTCAGCCCCGCGCGCCCGCCGGTGAACGCGGCGGCTTCGGTCAGCGCCAGGGAGTCCGCGCCGCCGGAGACCGCGACGTACACCTCGTCACGCGGGTTTGCCGACGCGAGGAACTCCCGTACGGCCGTCCGCACGGCCGCGATCGCCGGATCGGGTCCGCTCACCCGTGCAGGCGCCGCACCCAGGCCGCCGGATCGCCGATCTCGGCCCTGGTCGGCAGCGTGTTCGGCGACGTCCACACGGCGTTGAAGCCGTCCATACCGACGGCGTCGACGACGTGCTTGGTGAACTTCGCGCCCTGTTCGTACTGGCGCAGCTTCGCGTCCACGCCGAGCAGGCTGCGCAGCACGCGGTCGATCAGGCCGCCGCCCTTGCGCCGGGCGGTGAACCGCGAACGGATCAGCTCGACGCTCGGCACCACCTGCGGCCCCACGGCGTCCATCACGAAGTCGGCGTGCCCCTCCAGCAGGGTGGAAAGGGCGAGCAGCCGGTCGAACACCGCGCGTTCGCCCGGCGACTGCAGGAGTTCGGCGAGACCGGCGCCGCCCGCCTTGCCCTTGCCGATCTGCTTGATGGTGTCCGGCAGGCGGCCGACCAGATCGCTCAGCCCGTCCGCGTCCCGGCCGGCGAGCCCGCCGATCAGGCGCTCGACCTCGTCGGCGAAGTAGTCGCGCAGCCAGGTGACCGCGGTGAACTGCAGCCGGTGGGTGCATTCGTGCAGGCAGACCCACAGCCGGAAGTCGTGCCCCGGCACGTCCATCGCGCGCTGGGCGGCGACGACGTTCGGCGCGACGAGCACCAGCCGCCCGGCGCGGTCCGGCCCGCCGAACGGGTCGTACTGCCCGAGCACGCGGGACGCCAGGAAGGCGAGCACGAGTCCGGTCTGGACACCGGCGCCACCGGCCAGCACGGGCGCCAGCGGGCCGCCCTGCGCTTCCGGCAGCGCGCGACCGGTGAGCGCGTCGAGCCCGGCCGCGGCGGAACGGACCCAGCCGGGCCTGTCGACGACTTCGGCGGGCAAAAGCGGCAGGTCGAGGCCCAGCCCGGTCAGCTCGCGGACGTGCCCCTCGGCCTCGCCCGTCAGGTCACGTAGCTCGGCGACGGCTTCTTCGGCCTCTTCGCGGTCGACCACCGGACCGCCACGCACCAGGAGGGCGCCCGTCGAGGCGGCCAGGGACCAGTCGACCATCGAACGTGTCTTGGTCGGCGTTTCCTCAGTCACTCTTATGACGCTACCCGCTGGAAGACCGGTTTCCGTCCCGAGTTCCTCACGCTCCGATTCCGGTCGCTCACCGGGCTGGCCGGCGGAGCAGGTGCGAACAAGCGAAGGCCGACCGACTACGACGTGAACCCGCCCGCCGAAGGCTCCGCGGTCGCGGGTTCACCGGAATCATCTGCAGCCGCATTTGTGCAGGGTCGCGGCGACGACGTCGAGCGCCGCCCTGCCCTTGTTCTGGTCCGAACCGGACGACATCAGCGCGAACACCAGCATCCGGCCGTCGGTGTCCAGCACCACGCCCGCCAGGGTGTTCACGCCGGACAGCGTCCCGGTCTTGCCGCGCACCCAACCCCGGCCCGCCGACGACGCCGGGTCGCCGTAGCGCTTCTCCAGCGTCCCGCTGCCGCCCGCGACGGGGAGGCCCGCCAGCAGCGGCCGCAGCTTGGGCGTCCTCGGGTCCTTGCCGTCCGGCGCCGCCGCGACCGCGAGGATCTCGCTGAGCACCTTGGCCGGGATCTTGTTCTGGCCGGACAGCCCGCTTCCGTCGTTGATCTGGACCCCGGCGAGGTCGAATCCGGCCTGCTTGAGCACGTCCATCGTCGCGGCCGCGCCGCCGGTGAACGACGGCTCGACGCCCTTCGCGAGCGCGAGCTGGCGGGCGAGGACGTCGGCCATCAGGTTGTCCGAGAGCTGCAGCAGCGAGTTGGCGAACTCGGTCAGCGGCTGCGACTTGACCTCGCCGAGCACCTTCGCGTCCTTCGGCGCCGTCGTCGTACCGCCGGCTTGGGCTTCGAGCTTCCCCGCGATCTTCTGGGTCAGCGCGGCCGCCGGATTCGCGACGCGGGGCGAGTGGTCGTTCTTCGGGTCGGTGCGGCCGCCGTCGGCCATCACGGGGAGGACCGGCGCCATGTAGGTGTTCCCGGCGGCGGTGTCCTCCGGGTCCCAGCCCTTCGCCGCCGTCGGCCCCTTGAACAGGCTGATGTCCAGCTGGACCTTGGAGATCTTGCCGCCCACGGCCTTCTTGACCTGGGCGACGAGGTCGTCGACATGCGCCGCGCCCGGGTACAGCGGCGAATCGGTGCCCAGCGGCAACGCGGTCAGCGACGGGTCGCCACCCGCGACGAGGACGACCGTGCCCGGCTCGGCGCCCTGGACGATCTTCGTCGAGAACTGCGTCCCGTGCTCCATCGACAGCAGAGCGGCCGCGACGACGAGGATCTTCGTGGTCGACGCCGGAGTCAGCGGAGTGCCGGAATTCTTGTCCCACAGGACTTCGCCGGTCGCCGCGTCCACGACGGTGCCGGTGAGCGTGCCCAGGTCCGGCGCACCGGCGGGGCCGGCCAGCGCGGCCGCGAGACCGTCCTTCGTCGGCCCGGCGCCGTTGATGTCCGGCCCGTGCAGGACGCGGGTGACACCGGCGGGCTTGGGGATCTCGCCCTTCGGCGCGTTCGGCGCCCAGGGCAGGCCGAGCCGGTTCGACACCTTCGGCATCGCGGCGGCGCCGCCCATCCCGGCGAGCAGCAGGACCACGACCAGCGTCGTGATCAGCAGGGCCTTGCGCTTCGGCTTCGGCGCGGATTCGGCCTCGGCGGCCGGGGGCTCCTGAGTAGGTGGCTCGGGCTGCTGGATCCCGACGGTCGCCTCGGAGTCGAAGCGCTCCTCGGCGGGCTCGATGCGGACCGGGCGCGCGTGCATGGTCGCGGACGGGACCGGCGCGGGCGACGGCGGCTCGACCCGGCTCGGCTCGGGACGGCGCGGCTGCCGCTGCGGGGGTTCCTGCCGCGGCTCGGGTCTCGCGAGCTCGTGATCCCGCGTCGGCGTCGCGGCGCCCCGGTCGAACTGCTCCCAGTCCGGTTTGTCCGTTTGCTGCGGTTGGACGGGCTGGACGAAGACCGTCTTCGGCGCTTCGGGCTCTTCAGGCTCGACCGGCGTCACGGGCTCGAAGGCGGACCACTGCGGCGTCGGGGTCTCCGGGACGTCCGGCTCCTCCTCCACCTCGACGACGGGCTGGAACCACGAGCCACTTTCGGGTGTGACCTTCGGCACGGCGAGCTCTTCGGTCTTGCCGTTCGCCAGACCCGTCATCGGCAGCCAGACGGTGGCCTCACTCTCCCCCTTGGTGCCCTTGGGCTCGGTGGATGAGGTGTCCTTGTCGTCCGACGGCCACATCGGGACATCGTTTTCCGGCACGCAACACTCCTTCATCCACCGTCCGGGGAAGGGGCCAAGCTCACATACGACCACATCGATGCGACCGCCCGAGCCCCCGTGGTCCACACTAGTGAAGACAAGACGATGATTTCGGTGAGCCGTCCGCGACGGCGGGGCGTACCAAAGACGAGAGCAGCGAGGCCGGCGTGGAATTCGACGTCACTATCGAAATCCCCAAGGGGGAGCGCAACAAGTACGAGGTGGACCACAAGACCGGTCGGATCAAACTCGACCGGACGCTGTTCACCGCCACCCAGTACCCCGCCGACTACGGGTTCATCGACGACACCCTCGGCCAGGACGGCGACCCGCTCGACGTGCTGGTGCTCGTCCAGGAGCCGACCTTCCCGGGTTGCCTGATCCGCTGCCGCGCGATCGGCATGTTCCGGATGACCGACGAGAAGGGCCCGGACGACAAGGTCCTCGCGGTCCCGACGAACGACCCGCGGCTCGAGCACCTGCGCGACATCCACCACCTGAACGAGTTCCACAAGCTCGAGATCCAGCACTTCTTCGAGGTGTACAAGGACCTGGAGCCGGGCAAGAGCGTCGAGGGTTCGACCTGGGTCGGGCGTTCCGAGGCCGAGGCCGAGATCAAGCGTTCGCTCGACCGTGAGACCGACCGGCTGGCCAAGGAGGCCATCGACGGTCCGGCGGCTCACTAGTCGCTTAAGCACCGAAGGGGCCCTTCACCGCATCGCATGCGGTGAAGGGCCCCTTCGCGTCTCGTCCGTCCAGTCACGCGTGTCGTCCGCCGGATCACGCGTGTCGTCCGTCCAGTCACGTGACATCGCCGGTGCTGCGCCTCGTGAGCGGTAAGGGCGATTACGGAGAGCAAGGCAAGGTGGCGTGACTCTTCGAGATCGACTCGTCCGATTTGGGCACTTCGCGCAGTATTGCCCGGGGGTCGTGAGTGGCGATGGTCGTTCTAACCCTCTTTACCACTCACGACTACCGCGAAACCGGACTTTGACTTGCTCCTCAATAGACCACTCACGAGACCGGTCTACGCCGAGTAGCCCGGGATCGGGAACGGCGCCAGGAACTCGCGGATCTCGGCGGCGATGGTGTCCAAAGCGGACTGTTCCTCGCCCGCCGCCGCGGTGATCGTGCGATCGATCCACTCCGCCACCTTGACCTGGTGCTCCGGCTCGAGCCCGCGGGTGGTGATCGCGGAGGTGCCGAGCCGGATGCCGGACGGGTCGAACGGCTTGCGCGGGTCGAACGGCACGGTGTTGTAGTTCAGTTCGATCCCGGCGCGGTCGAGCGCCTGCGCGGCGGGTTTACCCGGCACGTTCTTGTTCGTCAGGTCGATCAGCAGCAGATGGTTGTCGGTGCCGCCGGACACGAGGTCGTAGCCCCGCTCCACCAGCGCCTCCGCCAGCGCCCGCGCGTTGGCGACGATGCGGTGCGCGTACGCGGAGAACTCCGGCCTCTGCGCCTCGCCGAGCGCGACGGCGATCGCGGCGGTCGTGTGGTTGTGCGGGCCGCCCTGCAGGCCGGGGAACACCGCCTTGTCGACGGCCTTCGCGTGGTCGGCGTCGGAAAGGATCATCGCGCCGCGCGGGCCGCGCAGCGTCTTGTGCGTGGTCGTGGTGATGACCTGCGCGTGCCCGACCGGCGACGGATGCGCGCCGCCGGCGACCAGCCCGGCGATATGCGCGATGTCGGCGACCAGCACGGCGTCGACCTCGCGGGCGATCTCCGCGAACGCCGGGAAGTCGATGGTGCGCGGGATCGCGGTGCCGCCCGCGAAGATCAGCTTCGGCCGGTGCTTCAGCGCGAGTTCGCGGACCTGGTCGAGGTCGACACGGCCGGTCTCCTTGCGGACGCCGTAGCGGACCGGGGTGAACCACTTGCCGGTCGCGGACACGCTCCAGCCGTGGGTGAGGTGGCCGCCGTCCGGCAGCGCCATCCCGAGCACGGTGTCGCCCGGCTGCGCGAAAGCGAGGTACACCGCGAGGTTCGCCGGGGAGCCGGAGTACGGCTGGACGTTCGCGTGGTCGACGCCGAAGACGGCCTTCGCGCGTTCGATGGCGAGGGTCTCGACCTGGTCGATGAGCTGCTGGCCCTCGTAGTACCGCTTGCCCGCGTAGCCCTCGGAGTACTTGTTGGTGAGGACGGTGCCGGTCGCTTCGAGTACGGCCTGGGAAACGTAGTTCTCGGACGCGATCAGGCGGATCTTGTCGTGCTGGCGTTTCGCCTCGTCCTCCACGAGCCCCGCGATCTGCGGGTCGGCGGCGGCGAGCGCGGAAAGTTCGGGCTGGTGTGTCATCGGACGTACTCCTGCCGGAGACGGCCGGACCCAGGCGCGCGGTACCGGCCTTGTCGTCGCTTCCCGGTGGTGCTCCACCTCAAATGGCGCCAGTCGCTGGTGCGGACAAGCCTAGAGCACGGCGCGAGGCCCGGCGTGCGGACGATGTCCGGCGCACCACCGGCGGCTGCATCCGGCCGTGCGGTCGCAGAACGCCTGTGCGCAGACGGCACAGCGTTTGATCCGCCGCCAGCCGCCGAACACGACGAGTTCCGCCAGCCCGGAGGCTCCCGCGACCAGGTCACCGCAGCCGGGCCGCGCCGTCACGTGCACCAGCCGCCACCCCGTTCCGGACTCGACCAGCCGCGGCGCGGCACCGTTCCCGGCGAGGATCCGGTTGAGCCGGTCGGCGGCGGCGGGTTCGTCCGGCAGCGCCGCGACGACCCCCGCGAGCCACGGATTCCCTTGGGCCAGCAGCCTTTCCGCGACCTCGAGAGCCGGGTCGAGGTCGCGGAAAGGCGGGACGATCACGTGCTTGCGCATCACGGTTCTTCGATCGCGACGCCCATCGAGCGAGCGGTGCCCGCGATCGTGCGCATGGCCGCTTCGACGTCGCCGGTGTTGAGGTCCGGCAGTTTCCGCTCGGCGATCTCGCGCAGCTGCTCCCGGGTCAGCTTCCCGGCGACCTCATGTCCTGGACGGCCGGATCCCTTGCCGCCCAAGGCTTTCTTGATGAGGAACGACGCGGGCGGGGTCTTCAGCCGAAGCTCGAAGGACCGGTCCTCGAACACCGACACGACCACCGGGACGATGTCGCCCCGCTGCGCCGCCGTCGCCGCGTCGTAGGCCTTTTTGACCTCGACGAGGTTCACGCCGGTCTGCCCGAGCGTCTTCCCGAGGTCGACCACCGGCGCGTTGCCGGCGGTCAGCTCAAGGGTCGCTTGATGTGTTTTCTTCTTCGACTTCGGTGCCATGCGCCGAAGCTATGATCTCCAGTTACTGGAGAGTCAATCGATCGGTTTGACGGTCTCCGCGTGACGGCGCGCCAGCTCCTGGTAGATCACCGCGTTGTGCTCGACCCAGCCGCGGGCGGTGCCGTCGAGCGGGACGTGCTTCTTCGCCGGGCTGCCCATGGCGACCGTCTCCGGCGGGATGACCATGCCGGGTGTCACCGTGGCGCCGGCGGCGACCAGTGCTTTCGCGCCGATCTGCGCCTTGTCGAGCACGGTCGAGCCGTTCCCGATCAGCGCCTGCTCGCCGACCGTGCAGTCGTGCACGAGGCACTGGTGCCCGACGGTGGCGTTCTTGCCGACCTCGGTCACGCCACCGTTGACGTGGATGACCGAGTTGTCCTGCACGTTGGCGCCCTCGCGGACGATGATCTTCCCGAAGTCGGCGCGCAGCACGGCGCCGTACCAGACGGAGGCGCCCTTCTCGACGACGACGTCGCCGATCAGGGTGGCGGTGGGGGCGATCCACGCTTCGGGATCCACCTGGGGACGCAGCCCCTCGAATTCGAACATCGGCATGCCCCGCACCCTATGCGCCCAAGCGCGTGAAGGCCCCCTTCACGCGGCTGAGCCGAGGGAAGGGGGCCTTCACGCGCTAAATGGGTCAGCCGATGGCGGTGTTCAGCAGGAGGTCCACGGCCTTGTCGTTACGCGTGGTCTCCCGGACGATCACCTCGTCGGGCGGGTAGAAGCCGGGGTTCGAACCCCGTGGGTACATCTCGAAGGTGAAGCTCAGGATCTTGTGGGTGCCCCACATCCAGTCGTCGATCGTCCCGTCGGTGATGTACAGGTCGCTCGACTGCTGCGGCGTGTAGCCGTTGGTCGCCGCCAGCTGCCGTCCCAGCGTCTGGAACCGCTGCGCCTCGGCCGCCGTCATGCCGGGTGCGGTGTCGTTGTAGGTGAAGCCGAACGGCCACAGCACGAGCTCCGAGTAGGTGTGGAAGTCGATGCTCGCCTTGATCTGCTGGACGCCGCCGATCTTGCGCGAGTTGACGAAATTGGACACCGCGCGGGTCTCCGGGGCGGAGAACGCCGACGGGCCGCGGTAGGTCTCGCTGGTGGTCGAGCCCGACGAACCGCCGCAGCAGCCCCAGTTGTAACCCCAGTTGCGGTTGGGGTCGGTGCCGTTGCCCTGGCGGTTCTTGCGCCAGTACTTGTAGCTGCCGCCGGAGATGTCGTACTCCGAGCCGTCGGGGTTGACGTTCGGGATCACGTAGATCTCGGTGCTGTCGACGAAGCGCTTGATCGCCGGGTCCGAGGCGTAGCCCTGGGTGAACCGGTTCACGATCCGCAGGCACATCTCGGTGGTGAGGTGCTCACGCGCGTGCTGGTTGCAGGTGAACATCACCTCCGGCTCGTTCTCGTCCGTGCCGACGTTGTCGCTGATCTTCAGCATGTTCAGCGCCCGGCCCTGATACGAGTTGCCGACGCTGCTCAGCCTCGCGATCGACCCGTAGTTCGACTGGGCGTTGCGCAGTTCCGTCGTCACTTCGGCGTAGTTGTGGAAGCCGGAGTCCGACGGCGGGAAGTCGTTGATCGCGTTGGTACCGACCTTCTCCGACCGGTCGACCACGCCGCGCTGCTCGACGCGGTAGCCGAGCGAGCGGATCTTCGCCGCGTCGCGCGCCTCGCCGATGAACGTGGTCGTGCCGCCCGCGGAGCCGAGGACGTCGACGCCCAGCCGGGAGATCTGGGTGCGCTGCTGGGAAGTCCCGGTGCCGAAGACCTCGTAGATCTGGACCTGCGCGTCCTCGGCCTGCTGGTCCGCGGTCGCCGGGCTCGCGGCGACCGGGATGGTGAACGCCGCGACGGCCGCGATCGCCACGGCCATGCACCGTCTTATGCGCATCGTCGTCTCCTAGCTCTCAGGCAAGGGAAGGGAACCTCACCATGGCCGGAGCCGGAAGGGGGAACAATCCGTAACGGTACGGATCTAATGCGTATTTCTAGCCGTAGTTCGCGAAACAGAGCGCTTCGATGTCACCACGCAGTGCGGCGAACGGCCGCCGCCGGACACGCTGCTGGACGATCGCACCGAGCAGATAGGACAGTAAGGCCCGCGCTCGCGCCCGTGGGTCTTCGACGTCGAGCGGGGCGAGCAGCTCCGCGAGCAGTTCGGTGATCGACGTCAACATCACGTCGATGGCCTGAGGGTGCTGCGCGCGGCCCGCGGCGATCCAGTACTCGAACCAGAGGAAGGCCGCGTTCGGACGGCCGGAGAACTCGGCGAGGAAGGCCTCCAGCGCGGCGAAGAGCCGCTCATCCGGGTGATCGTGTTTCGCCGATATTTTGCGCAAATCGGCGGTGAACGTTGTGATGTGCGCCGCCATCGCCCGGTCGATCAAGACGTCGATGTCCGCGAAGTAGTAATGAATCGCACTCTTCGTGAGCGGTCCGGCGTCCGCGATCGCCCGCACGGTGCAGCCCGCGAGCCCGTCCCTGGCGAGCACGACACGCGCCGCTTCGACGATCTGTTCCTGTTTCTGCAGCTGATTGGGGGAGAGCCGCGCGCTGCGGCCGGGAACGGCGGTCACGAAGTTCCTTACACCAAGTAGTCAGGACATGAGCCCTGAAGCTTAGGGCAAGTGTCCTGTCCGATCACAGCGGGTGAAAAATCTAGGTGGCTAGCCGTCGATCCGTAGCGGACAATGCCCGGCATGGTGACCTCAGGGGACAACGGGTTCAGCCCGGCCGCACGACGGCAGCTGGAGAAGGAACTCGCCGATCTGCGTGCGCAGCGCGACGCGATGGCGCCGCTCGTCGGCGAGCAGGAACGAACCGGCGACGCCGCCGACCAGGCCGAGGTGCTGGACCGCGCGGAGGCCGCCGCCTATCTCGACCGGCGCATCGCCGACGTCGCGGCGAAACTCGAGCACGGCGGTCGTAACAGCAAGGGCCTGCTCCCCGACGGCACCACCGTCACCCTCAGGTTCGCCGACGGCGACGAGGACGAGCTCCACATCGTCACGATCCCCGGCGAGGACGCGGACGCCTCCACGGTCACCTCGGACAGCCCGCTCGGCCTCGCGCTCGTCGGCGCGAAGGAGGGCGACGAGATCACGTACCGGACGCCGCGTGGCGAGACCAGCGCCACCGTCGTCACGCTGAAGCCGCCTGCCTGACCTGTTTCGCGCGTGAAGGCCCCCTTCCCTCGGCTGAGCCGAGGGAAGGGGGCTTTCACGCGCCCGGACGGCACAGCACCGGATTCGCCAGCTCGGCGCACGGCCGATGCCCGTGCGACCGCACGATGTCCTTGCCGACCTGATTCGTCAGGTACCGCAGGAAGCTCGCGACGAGCGAGTCGGCCTTCGGCTCGCCGAACGTGTACGCGTACTCGGTCTCCCAGAACGGGTACGCCGCGTGGATCGCGCCCTCCAGCGTCGCCTGGTGGCCGTCGATCCGCACCGGCAGCACGTCCTCGCGTTTCGTGGCGGCGCCCAGTTCGCTGTAGCCGAGCGCGCCCGGCACGCGCGACACCGCGTCGAGGACGTCGTTCGTGGACGGCTTCGCGCACCGCACCACTCCCGGCTGGGCACCCGGCGCCGGTTTGAGGCAGTCGTCGGAGTTGTCGCCGGGCTCCCGCTTGCCCGCCAGGATCCGCCCCTCGAACGTCCGCCGCGTGCCGGAGTCCGAATGCCGGTCGACGAGCCGGACCGGCCGGTCCTTGCCGCCGATCTCCCGCCAGTTCGCGATCTTGCCGTCGTAGACGTCGCGGATCTGCGCGAGCTTGAGGTCCTGGACCCCGGCCTCTTTGTTGATCACGAGCGTGAACAGCGAGAACGCGACCGGACGCGGCAGCAGTTGCGGGAAGCCCTCGCCCTTGGCGCCGTCGGAGAACGCCAGCACGCCTTCGCTCCCGGCCTGGTTCAGGCTGCCGAGCCCTTCCGCGCTCCCCCGGGTGTCGAAGACGAACGACGCACCCGGGCACGTCTTCGCGTACGAAGCCGTCGCTTCCTTCAGCACCGGCGCGAACGCCGTCGATCCGGTGATCGTGAGCTTCCCGGACGCGCAGTCCAGCGGCGGCGGCTTCTCGTCGAAGAACAGGGAGCGGGTCAGCTGGAAGATGCTGATCACCACGAGGAACAGGATGAGCGCGATCACCGAACTCGTCGGCCCGGTGCGGCTTTTGGTCTCGCGGAGGCTGCCGCCCTTGATCTCGCCGACGACCTGGGGATCGTCGAAATCGTCGGGCGATCCGTTGGGGATCCGGTCGAGCACGGCGAGGATCTTGTAGTGCGCGCCGCGGTTCAGCGGCACCCTCGGCAGGTCGATCACACCCGCCGGCCGCTCGGGATTCTCGTCACGTGCGCCGAAACCGGAGTCGTCGCCGAAGCATTCGTGCAGATGCGGCGAGCTGAGTTCGGTCACCACCATGCCCGCCACGGTGCGGCCGGGGAACTTCAC
Organism: Amycolatopsis sp. w19; assembly: GCF_051373225.1. NCBI lineage: Bacteria > Bacillati > Actinomycetota > Actinomycetes > Pseudonocardiales > Pseudonocardiaceae > Amycolatopsis > Amycolatopsis sp. w19. The sequence continues at coordinate 53,365 of NZ_JBPQFM010000020.1, forward strand.
GCGGACGCCGACGCGGTCGTTCTCGTTGACCGCGTAGTCGTCGGTGTCGATGTCGGTGGTGCCGTTGTTCTCGATGCGCAGCAGCACGAACGACGGGTCGACGAGCCGCTCGCCGTTCTCGTGCTGCAACTGCGCCAGCGCGTCGGCGGTCGGCGCGAACCCGCGCCCGGACGCCGTCGGGGTGTCCATCTGCACGCGGTAGCCGAGCCGTTTGCGGCCGACGAGCGCGAACTCCCACAGGAAAGCGACGGCCGGGACGGCGATCCCGGCCACCGCGAGCAGGACGTCCCAGGGAAAGCCTTCCAAGACCAGCCTCCAGGTTCGGGGAATCGAACCTAAGGCCCGTCACGGCCGGGGACGGCGGACTTCAGCCAGTGTTCACCGGCCGTCCGCGAAGGCGTAGTCGTCGAGGTCGAAGAACCGGCTCGTCACCATGGTTTCCAGCGTCGGCGAGGCGCGGAAGGGCACGTCCCCGTTCGCGTCGAAGTAGTAGCTGTTGGCCAGTGAACAGCTGTCCTGGAAGAAGACCTGGTGCTTGCGCCGGTCCAGCATGCTCCGGAAGTAGCGGTCGTTGGCCTCGCTCGTGACCTCCACGCGCGTGGCGCCGGTCTTCCTCGCGTTGCGCAGGCAGCGGATGATGTGCGCGGTCTGCGTCTCGATGAGGTTGAAGTACGAGGAACCGTTGTAGCCGTAGGGCCCGAGAATGGTGAACAGGTTCGGGAAACCGGGGACGCTGACGCCCTGGTAGGCCTGGAACCGGTTCTCCTCCCAGAACTTCTCCAGATCCGCGCCGCCCGAACCGCGCACGGTGAAGGCGGGCATGTTGCCCTTCTCGAACACCTTGAACCCGGTCGCCAGCACCAGGACGTCGACCGGATGCTCGGTGCCGTCGGCGGTGCGCACGCCGGATTCGGTGACCGCGTCGATGCCGGTGGTCTCCAGCGTGACGTCGTCCCGGTTGAACGTCTGGAGATATTCGTTCGAGAAGCTCGGCCGCTTGCAGCCCAAGGCGTAGCGCGGGGTCAGCTTCTCGCGGGTTTCGGGATCCTTGACCGCGCGGCGCAGATGCGCGCGCCCGATCCGCTCGCCGGCGCCCGCGGTCGGCAGCAGGTTGTGGAAATGCGCGGCCAGCGGGAAGGTCACCTCGACGAGGGCCTGGCTGGCCAGCCTGGACACCAGTTTCGCGCCCGGCAGCCGCCGCAGCGCGAGCCGCGCCGTCCGGGGCAACGCGGCGTCGGGTTTGGGCAGGCACCAGATCGGCGTGCGCTGGAACACCGTCAGATGCGCGGCCTCCGGCGCGATGGACGGGATCACCTGTACGGCCGAAGCCCCGGTGCCGACGACGGCGACGCGTTTACCCCGCAGGTCGACGCCGTGGTCCCAGCGCGCGGTGTGCATCACCGTGCCGCGGAAAGCGTCGATGCCCTCGATGTCCGGTGGCTTCGGCTGGGTGAGCACGCCGGTGGCGCCGACGACGAACCGCGCCGTCATCGACCACCCTTCGGCGGTTTCGAGGCGCCACAAGTGCGTCTCGTCGTCGAAGGTCGCCGAGACGACCTTGGTGCCGAGGCGGGTGCGGCGGCGGATGTCGTACTTGTCGACGCAGTAGTCGGCGTACGCCTTCAGCTCGCGGCCGGGCGCGTAGACCCGCGACCAGCCGGAGATCTGCTCGAACGAGAACTGGTAGCTGAACGACGGGATGTCGACGGCGACACCGGGATAGGTGTTCCAGTGCCACGCGCCGCCGACGCCGTCGCCCTCCTCCAGCATCAGGAAGTCTTCGAAACCGGCCTGGTGCAGCAGGATCGCGGCCCCGATACCGGAGAATCCCCCACCGATGATCGCGATCTCGTGGTCCGGCGTCATGCGGGAAGTCCTTCCTTGGCGAACAGTGAGCTGGGCCCGAGCACCACCACGTCGGCCTGGTGCTCGATACCTTCGGCGGTGCGGATTCCGTCGGGAGCGAAGGCGTAAACCGGCCAGGTGATGAGCTTGCAGCCGGGCCGCCGAAGCGCGCCGTAGTAGCCGAGGCCCGGCGCAGTCCGCCGCGAGCCGAAGCGTCGATCGGGCGTCAGGAGCCTGCGGATCCAGGGATCTTTCACCTGCCAGCGCAGGAAAACCCGGGCGACTGCGACGCCGAGGACGGTCGGGCCGGGGACCGGCATCGGCACCACCCAGTCCGGCTCCTCTTGGAACACCTTCACCGACCGCGCGGTGGCCACCACCTCGGGCACGATCTGCGCTGCCTCGCGGCCGGGCGCGAGCACGGCCACCCGTTGCCCGGAGAAGTCGTGCCCGAACCACTCGGTGCCGCGCAACACCTCGCCCCGGAATGCGCCGAGCGTCATGACGCGACCGGTTCGTGGGTGATCTCCTCGGTCCACGACTGCGGCTTTCCCAGCAGCCGCGCGGGAATCAGCCGGGTCGCCTTCACCATCGGGTCGGCGAGCAGCCGGTGATAGACGTGCGAACGGTCGACGATCATCGCCGCCTGCGCCTTGAGCACGTGGTACGCCGGGATGCGTTTCGTGAACTCGCCGCGGCCGCCGATGGTGGAGAACCGTTTCACGGCGTTGTACAGCTTCTTCTCCGGCAGGCCCATCGCGACGATGTTGTCCCGCATCTTGTTGATCAGCGGCACGAACACCACGATCAGGCCGAGGACGATCTGCGGTTTGAGCGAGCCGATCGATTCGGTGAGCAGTTTGGTCGTGGATCCGGCGCCGATCAGTTCCAGCACCTCGAAATCGGCCGTGATATGCCGGGCCTCGTCGGAGTTGATATGCCGGAACACCTGGTGGCACACCGGATCGGAGACCTCGTCCAGCAGGAACTTCACCAGCGCGCCGTCCAGCGCGCATTCGAGCAGCGGGATGAGCGTGGCGAGCGCCGTCAGCGGCAGCGTGTCGCCGAAGTCGTCGAGGACCTTGATGGCGAGCTTGACGTTGATGTTCGGCTCGGGCATCGAACCGTGCTCGTCGAGCATGCCCCAGCGCTTCATCAGCGCCAGTTCCGCGTTGGCGTGCTTCTGTTCCTCGGCGTGGAAGTAGCGGTAGATCTCCTGGATCACCGGAGTCGGTGCCTTCTTGGCCAGCGAGGCGAACCCGCGGGCGCCGACGTGCTCGATCCACACGAGGTCGGCCATGAACGGCCGCATCTTGGCGCGCAGTTCGTCGGTCATCGTCTCGGCGCCGGGCGCGTCCCAGTCGATGTCGGCCAGCGACCACTGCTTGTCCTTGATGGTCTGGAGCATCGCCGCGAAGTCGTAGGCCATCACTTCTCCTTTTCGGCGGGCAGGAACCGGCCGAGCAGACCGGCGATCCGCGTGTACGGGACGGGCACGAACCGTTTGGCGTGCCACAGAAGCTGGGCGTCGGGCTGCGGCACGACGTAGAGGCGTCCGCGATCGTGGGCGTCGAGCGTCGTCTTCGCGACGCGCTCCGGCGAGAACCCGACCACGTCGGACACCCGTTGCGCGAGGCCGCGCGCCCCGTCTTCGATGAGCTCGCCGCCGAAGATGTTGGTGCGTACGAAGGTCGGGCACAGCACGGTGACCGCGACGCCGGTGCCGGACAGTTCGGCGGCCAGTGTCTCGGACAGGCTGACGACCCCGGCCTTGCTCACGTTGTACGCGGCCATCCTCGGCGCGGCGGTGAATCCGGCGGCCGACGCGACGTTGATGACGCCGCCCGCCTTCGCCGCGCGCATGGCGGGGACGAAGGTGTGGCAGCCGTGGATCACGCCCCAGAGGTTCACCCCGAGCGTCCGCTGCCAATCGGACAGCGGGCTCTCCCCGACGAGTTTGCCGCCCGCGCCGATGCCGGCGTTGTTGACGACGAGATCCGGCTCGCGGCCGAGCCAGGACCGCGCCTGGTTCGCCAAGTCCGCGACTTCGTCCACATCGGACACGTCACAGGCGATGGCGACCGCGTTCTCGAGCGTTTTCGCGGTTTCTTCGGCGGCTTCGAGGTCGATGTCGGCGCAAACGACCCGGCTGCCGCGCCGGACGAGCTCGGCCGCGATCGCCCTCCCGATCCCGCTGCCGGCGCCCGTGACGACGGCGTGCGCTCCGTGGGTCCGTTTCGTCATGCCGCCCTCACGATCGCTGGAAGGTTCCCGATGAGGAAGCGGCAAGCCCGCTCCATCGCCGGCGCCGCTTCGGGGATGAAGCGGGTCAAGGCCTGGAAGACGTGCATCTGACCGGGCACCACGTCGAGTTCGCAGTCGGCTCCCGCGCGACGCAGCGCCCTGGCGAGCTCGATGGCGTCCGCGGCGAGCATTTCGAGCCCGCCCGCCTGGATGATCGTCGGCGGGAAACCCTTGATGTCGTCGAAGGCGAAACGCAGCCGTGCCGACGCGAGGTCGGCGTCCACTGTGTACAGACCGACCAGCCGCGCGGCCGCGGCGGCGGAGATCATCGGATCCGGGCTCATGCGCTCTCGCTGAGCGGCGAGCCCGAAGGTCACGTCGAACAACGGCGAGAAGAGTGCCAGCGCCGCGGGTGGCTCACGGCGTTCCCGGATCAGCTGCGCGGCGAGGTCGACCGCGAGATGTCCGCCCGCGGAGTCGCCCGCGACGAGAATCCGCCGATATCCCTGGTCGAGAAGCCGGTCGTAGGCCGCGCGGACGTCGTCGGCGGCGCTCGGGAAGCGATGCCGCGGCGCGAGCCGGTACTCGCAGGCGAAGACCGGCAGCCCGGTGCCGGCGGAGACCCGCGTGGTCAGCCCGCGATGCGTGCGCGCCGAGCAAAGGGCGTAACCGCTGCCGTGGATGTAGAGGACCACGGCGTTGCCCTCGCTCACCTCGGGCGCGCGGACCCACTCGCCGCGGATGCCGGGCTCGATGCGGCTGCCCTTCAACGGCGGCGACGCCAGCCACAAACTGCTCGCGATGAAGGCCCGGGAGAACGCGACGCCCGCGCGGTTGGCCGGGATCGCGTTGGCGATCGGCCGCACGAAAGCGGACGTCAGCGCGGAGGCCAACCCGGCGCGCAGGCCATTCTGCGGTCGCATGCCCTCAGAATGAATCTGAGGGCACCTGCTGTCAAGATGGAGGGGTGACCGCGTCCCGCCGCTACAGCGGCAAAACCGCCGACGAACGCCGCGCCGAACGACGGCTGGCGCTCCTCGGCGCCGCGCTGGAGATCTGGCAGGAACAGGGCTGGGCGGCGGTCACCATGCGCGGCGTCTGCGCGCGGGCGAACCTGACCGACCGGTACTTCTACGAGAGCTTCGCCAACCGCGACGCGCTGCTCGCCACCGCCTGGGAACAGGTCCGCGACGAAACCCTGCGGATGGTCCTCGACGCCGTCGCCGCCCGCATCGAGCAACCCGCCCTGGACCAGCTCCGCGCCGCCGTCGACGTCGTCGTGCACCACGTGCAGGAAGAGCCGTCGCGCGCGCAGATCCTGTTCGGCGACCACGCGGGCAGCGCGGTACTGGAGCAACTGCGGCGGCAGACCGTCCAGGAGACCACCGGCCTGCTCATCGACCTGGCGCGGCCGCATCTGAAGCCGGACGTGGACGGGCTGGAGTTCCGGGTCAACGTCCTGCTGGGCATCGGCGGCTTCGTCGAGATCATGCTGGCGTGGCGCTCCGGACTGCTCGACGCGGACGCGGACACGCTCGTCGAGCACCTCACGGGAGTGGGCACCTCGCTGTCGCGAATGTTCCTCAAGGGTGACACCAACGGGTGAACTTTCGGCGCGGTCCCAGCGCTGAGCCGGAAATGGGTCAGGCCCCATCCGGAGTATTCCGAATGGGGCCTGACCTGCGGAGCCGCCTAGGGGAATCGAACCCCTGACCTATTCATTACGAGTGAATCGCTCTGGCCGACTGAGCTAAGGCGGCGGACATCGGGCTCGCACCCGATGACGGAGCCAAGTGTAGCGGAGGCTTGAACGTCACCTTCGAGGGCCACCGTCGTTAAGGTCCTATGACGCCGGTCTCAGTCCCCCAAGATCGGCCCATCCCCACTGGAGGACCTGTTCATGCGGCAACGACTGCCCCGTGTGCTGGCGCTTCCGGCCGCCGCGGCCCTGCTTCTGCTGACCGCGGCTCCGGCGACCGCCCAGACGATCCCGACCACGCCGATCCCCGATCCGGCGAATCCGGGACAGCCGCCGATGTCGGCGCCGATCGGGCCGCAGCCGCTCGGCAAGGCGGTCGGTGACGCGGGGGCGGCGCTCGGTGTGCTGCGGCTGCTGCCGAACGCGGTGCCGACCAGCGCCATCCTGCCCGGCGCGGGCGAGTTGCTGCCGAAGCAGTCCGCGCTCGAAGCGGGGATGGGGCTTTCCAGCGCGCAGGCCAACTCCGAGGCCTACCTGAACTACGAGAAGTCGATCGCGCAGTCGTCGCCGTTCGGCCTGTCCGCCGCCGGCAACGCGCCGCAGACGCCGGGCAGCCTCGTGCAGACGGCGCTGCCCGACAACCCGAAGCCGATCAGCGGCGGCCTCAACGCGCCGAAGAACCCGCTGTTCAACCTCGGCCTGCTCAACGGTGAGGCGCACGCGCGCTGGAGCCCGACGCTCGGGCCGTGCGTCGGCACGATCGCCGATTCGAGCACGTCGATCGCGAACCTCGCGCTGCTGCCGACCATCCCGAACATCCCGGACGCCAATCAGCTGACAGAGGCGAATGAGCAGCTCAAGTCCGGCCTGTCCGCGCTCGGCCCGCTGGCGAACCTCGGCGGGCTGCTGTCGGGCACCAGCACCAGCGCCGACGGCAAGGGCGCGGTGCTGAGCCTGCCGAACACACTGTCGTCGCGTTCGGTCGTGCGGCTGGTCGACATCCCCGGTTCGAAGAACAAGGCCGTCGAATCGACGTCGACCCTGCAGGCGGCCAACATCGAACTGCTGAAGGGCACGCCGCTCGGCCTGACGATCAAGGTCGCCAGCCAGCCGACGCTGCGGGTCACCTCGACCGGCGAGAAGAAGACGTCGAAGGTCGAGTACAGCGCCCCGGTGCTGCAGATCGTCCGCGGTGACAAGGTGCTGTTCACGCTCGACGCGAACAACCCGACCAAGGACATCCCGATCGGGATCCCGCTGCCGTCGCTCAAGCAGGTCCCGGGCTTCGACCAGCTGAAGAACGTGCCGGTGATCGGCGGGCTGGCCGAGATGCTGAACGGTGCCACCAAGCAGCTTCCCGGCGGCGAGGCCGGGAACGGGCTCACCCTCGACATCGGGGTGCTGAAGCTGTCGATCGCCGGGCTGAACCAGAAGTCGAGCGACATGACCTCGCCGTTCAAGGGCTTCCAGATGGGTGCCTCGGCGCGACTGCTGGACCTGCAGATCCTGCCGACGACGGCACTGCAGAAGGCTCTGCCGCCGGACGCCGCGAAGAAGCTGCCTTCGTCGCTGGCGCAGGTGTCGCTCGGTGAGCAGATCGCCCGGGCGTACGCGCCCACCGGCGGTGTCGAGTGCGGGACGGCTACCCCGCCGCCCGCGGGCAACAACGGTGGCGCGGCACCGAAGGGGCCGGTCAAGAACCTGGCGTACACCAACGCCGCCTACGACACGGTGCCGATGTTCTGGTCGGGTACGGCGATGCTGCTGATCGGTGTCGTTCTCGTGGCCGCCATGCCGGGACGGCGACGGCTCGCGGTGGTTCCGGTCGCGAAGAAGTCGCCTGGCTTCAAGCCTTCGCCCCGGCCACGCTCTCTGGACTCGGAGGACTAGACGGGGCGAGGAGGGTGATGAACGGTCCTTTCACGTCCCCGCGTGAGAGGACCGTTCGTACCCCCTGATCGCTCTTCAGCAGTGGGGCCCCGCCGCTTTGACGCGGTGGGGCCCCTTTGTTTTCGGCTCCCAGGGGTTCCCAATGTCGCATTTGAGTCGCTGAGCGTCCCCAATGCGACATTGGGAACCCCGCCCCCGAACCCGAAGCGCCTTCACTTACCCACAGCACTTGTCCACAACCATCCCCACCTGTGGACAACTCCCGCCACCAGCCCTTTTCCCCCTCCACCCCCGGTAAACTGGACTCGGGGACGCCCCCCTGGGAAGGGCGGGGGGTGGGGTAGGGAGCGAAGCGCGTGTCAGCCCTGGCGCAGGGTGGTGACCATGGCTTCGACGGCGATCCTCGGCTTCACGTTCAGGTCGATCGCCTCGCGGCATTCCAGGACGGCTTCGAGCCGCCGCAGGATCGAGTCCGGCGCCCACGCGGAGGCGGCCTGCGAGATTTCCGAGGCGTGGTCGGGATGGTTCAGCGTCGCGCCCGCGCCGCTCGCGGTCACTAGCACGTCCCGGTAGAACGCGGCCAGGTCCACCAGCGCGAGGTCGAGGGTGTCCCGCTGCGTACGGGTCGCGCGGGACTTCTGACGCTTCTCGAGCTGCTTCACTGCGGCTTCGGCGGCGCGTTTCGCCCCGGCGACACCCTTTCCGGTGCCGTCGCCGCCCATCGCGGTGCGGAGTTCGGAACGTTCGGCCTCGTCGCGGACCTTGCTCTCCTCGCCCGCGTCGGCCTCCGCCGCGCTGATCAGCTGATCGGCGCAAGTGAACACATCGGACGGCCGCCGCAGGCCGAGCGGGATCCGCAGCACCGTCGCCCGCCGCTGCCGCGCCGCCTCGTCGGTGGCGAGCCGCCGCGCGCGGCCGACATGTCCACTGGAGACGGACGCGGCCCACCGCGCACGCTCGGGCTCGATACCGTCCCGCTCCATCAGCACCTGCGCGATCGCCTCCGGCGGCGGCGTCCGCAACGTGACCAGACGGCACCGCGAGCGGATCGTCACCGACACGTCGTCCGGGTGATCCGACGGCGCGCACAGCAGGAACACCGTGCGATCCGGCGGCTCCTCGACGGCCTTCAGCAACGCGTTCGACGCGCCTTCGGTCAGCCTGTCGGAGTCCTCGATGATCACCACCTGCCACTTCCCGGTGGTCGGGCGGCGGGCGGCGGCCTGCACCAGCGAACGCATCTCGGCGACCGAGATCGAAAGGCCTTCCGGCACGACGAGCTTGACGTCCGCGTGCGTCCCGGCCATCACGGTGCGGCAACCGGGGCATTCGCCGCAGCCGGTGCCGGTACTGCACTGCAACGCCGCCGCGAAAACCCGCGCGGCCGTCGAACGCCCCGAACCCGGCGGACCGGTGATCAGCCAGGCATGGGTCATCGCGCCGGGCGCGACCGGTTGGTTGTCGATGATCCGGGCGGCCGCCGTCGACGCCGAAGAAAGCGTGCGCGCGGCGGGCTCCTGGCCGACGAGCTGCTTCCAGACACCGATCAGCACAGGGGCTTCCGTCACTTCGCTTCGACCTTCTCCTCCGCCGGAGCGAGCCCGGCGAGCCTGCCGACGAGCACCGCGCGGATCGCGGTCCGCACCCGGTCGCCCACTTCGTCCTCGGTACCTTCCGCGTCGACCACGACATACCGGTCCGGGTCTGCGGCGGCCATCTCCGTGAGCAGATGCTGCACCCGCCACTGCGCGTCCAGCGACTCCGACTTCCGCATCACCGTGCCGGGATCGGCGTCGAGCAGGATGGTGATGTCGGGCCGCAGCCTGCCGGTCGCCCAGTCCGCGAGCCCTTCGAGTTCCTGACTGTCCAGTCCGGCGACCGCGGACAGATGCGCCAGCGGCGAGTCCACGAACCGTTCCATCACCACGACGGAACCGGCGTCGAGCGCGGGCTGGATGTCCCGTTCGACGATGTCCGCCCGCACCGCGGCGGCGGCCAGCGCCTGCGCCCGCGCACCGGACAGCGAAGCACCGGAGACCAGCTTCGCGAGCCGCTGATCGTCCAGCGCCGGGTCGGCGGCCAGCACGACCGGACGCGTACCCGCACGCAGCCATTCGGCCAGCCGCGCGGCCTGCGTCTCGGTGTTGATCGCCCGCGTGCCTTCGAGCGCGATCAGCAGGCCGTTCACGCGACGCGGGCTGCGGCGCAAGGCGTTGCGGAGATCGGCGAGGATCGGTTCGGCCCGCCGGTCGTCCATCTGCCGGTACGCGAAGATGCCGGCGAGCAGCGCGAGGATGCCGCCGCCGACCATCACCGGCCGCGTGCCGTCGATGGTGATCGTGCCGCCCCACAGCTCGACTTCGGTCGTCCGGACCGCGCTGATCAGCACTGGCACCAACACCGTCGAGCCGAACAACACGATCTTCATCAGCGACTGGTAGATCGCGTTGATCCGGCCGCGGATCGAGTCCTCGATCCGGGAACCGATGATCGTGACACCGGTCAGGAACGCCGTCCCCGCCCAGACACCGACGGCCGCGACCGCGACCAGCGAAACGGCGAGATGCGGCGACAGCGCCACCACGACGAGACACAGGCCCGCGGCGACGATCGAGATCCCGAACAGCCGGTCGTGCGCGAGCCGACGCGCGAGCTTCGGGGCCACCGCCATACCGGTGGCGAGCCCGAGGAAGACGGCCAGGACGAGCAGGTTGAACGCCGCGTCACCGGCGAGCAGGCTGGACGAGTACGGCTTGGCCGAACCGATCACCGCGCCACCGGCGGCGAAGGCGCCGAAAGCACCGATCATCAATCCGCGCACCAGCGGCGTCGTCCGGACGAACCGGGCGCCGTCGGCGATCATCTGCCGGAAGCCGAACTTCTCCTCGTCGGCAGGCTTGACCTTGGGCTTCTCGACCGCGTGGACGTTGCGCAGCGACAGCTCGGGGATCCGGGTCGCGATCACGATCGCGCTGGTCAGGTACAGCAGGCCGGTGATGACGACGGCGACCTTGGCGATGCCGAGCTGGGCGTCGCCCTGGAAGAAGTGGAACGTGGTGTTGCTACCGGTGAGCACGGCGTTCGCCCCGGCGGCGGTGATCACCGCGAGGCCGTAGGTCATCACCATGCCGAGCTGGTTGGCCGTCTCGACCTGGTCCGGACGGCGCAGCAGGTTCGGCACCGCCGCGTCCTTCGACGGGATCCACATCATCGAGCAGCAGCCGACCAGGAAGTTGCCGACGAACACCCACCACGGGGTGCCGACGAACGCGATCGACAGCAGGAACCCGCACCGGCCGAGGTCGCAGAGCACCATCACCTTGCGCCGGTCGAAGCGGTCGGCGAGCAGCCCGCCGAGCGGGGCGAACAGCAGCCCCGGCAGCAGCGACGTCAGCACGACCCCGACGAACGCGAAGTTCTGCGCGGCGTAGTTGTCGGTCAGTTTGGTGACCAGACCGGTCAGCGTGAGGAGGTTCAGCCAGTCCGCGACGCTGCACAGATAGGAGACACCCCAGATCCGGCGGAACGGCTTGATCGCCAGCACCCGCCGCACCCGGTGCATGGTGGAAGCGTCACGTCCCGACGGACCACTCGTGCCCGTCTCGGGCACCGACTGCACGCCCTCGCTGATACGCCCACCCCACTAGTCACGCGGCGCCGGGGTTGCGACCCGGGTCAACACCGGGTACCCCGACCGTAGGGCCAGGGTATCCCGATGGGTGACGTCTGGACGGACGGCCCCGTCCGGCGCTATCCGCCGGACGGGTTACCCGAAGATCCCCGCGATGCTGTTGAACAGGCTCGCGAGCAGCTGGATGGCGAGGACCGCGAAGACGATCATGAGGGCGATCGCGATCATCACGCCGGCGGTGTTCGACGACGGTTTGCCGAGCCTCGGCATCTGCATGGAACGCTTGGCGCGCCGAACTTCGACCTCGGCCTCCTCGTCGACCTCGACCGGCTCTTCCGGCTTCAGCCGACGGGGCTGGCGGATCAGCTGAGACGGCCTCGACGGCCAGGTTCGCTGCTGGGGCAGGATCCCGATCGGCGCAGCGCCTTGCTCACCCACCGTGCTGACGACCTTGGCGGGCGACGGGACCGCGGTCTGCTCCGCGCCCGGGCTTTCGGCGGGCTGGTCGTCCGCGAGCATGGCCGCGCTGACCATCCTGCTCACCACTTCGGGGTCGTGCTGGACCGGTCCCGGCACCTGCACGCGGACGTCGTCGGCTCCCGCCGACGGATCGGATGGGGCCGTCGTGCCGGTCGTGACCAGCCCGGACAGCGGGTCGGCGAACGTGTCGCCCGGAGGATCTGCCTGAGTGCCATCGCCTTTCACGAAGTCGGGGGCATCGAAGAAGGGAGTTCCGCCCTTCCTGCTCATGGTGACCACCTCACTACGGAATGTCCTCTGCTTCCAGGGTAACCACCTCGGCCCGCCGCACATCCGCCCAATGGGCCAGATAAATGTCACGCGCCGCGAGGCTGATCTTCACATCCTCCAGCAAAGGCTCGAAGAAAGAACGCCGGTACCGGGCATCCGTCGCGGTCGATGCGGCGAAGTACAAACCGGAGAAAACGGCGAGGAAGACGGAGACGTTGACGAGTGCGGAACTCACCGGAAGGGGGACACCCAGCAGTGTCCCCGGCGCCGATTCACGGCCGGCGAACTCCGTCACGACCTCCGGGCTGAGGATCAGCACCCCGAACACGACGAAGAACGCGAACACCAGCACCCCGAACGCCACGATCTGCACCGCTTGGGCGAAGAACAGCACCAGGGCGATGTTCAGGCGCTCGGTCTTCGTCAGCGCGCGCCTGCCAGGTGGCTCGGTGTCGTCGTCGAACGGCGTGCCGCGCAGGACGGTCGCGCCGGGCTCCACGGTCCAGGACTTCAGCTCCTTGATCTCGTCGGACAGCATCGACGCCAGGAACACGGCGCCGATCAGCACGAGGAAGCCGACCACCAGCCACAACCGGCCGGGGGTCAGCCGTTCCACCGCCTGCCACAGTTCGGCGGTGAAGAAGCTGAACATCACCACCAGCAGGAGCAGCGGCAATGCCCGCGACGCGAGCGTGCCGATGGCCCTGACCTGAGCGACCGCGCTCCGTGCCGCCCAGGTGAGGATCGAGCCGACGCCGATCCGGACCAGGAACATCAGCACGGCCAGCGCGACCAGGTTGGTGAGGATGGCGACCCACAACGGGTTGTCCCACGACACCAGCCCGGTGAGCCGCTCGCCGAGCGGCAGCACGAGCAGCCAGAAGCCGATCGTCGCCGCCATGACGGCCAACCGGACTCTGGTGCGGCTCAGCACGCGAAGCAGCTTCGCCATCAGCCGTCCGGCGATCACCGGCACCACGACCACGGCGAACGTCAGCGCCAGCACGCCGAGCACGTAACCGACGCCGCTACTGCGCATCCGGGCGGCGAGTACGTCCTCGGGGACGTCGAGCAGCTTCAGCAACGCGGCCAGCAGCAGGTCGAGCAGGCACAGGAACACCAGCCCCGGTGTGGACCGGCGCAACATGCCCGCACCGCGCCTCCGCCGGTGGATGACCATCGGCAGCCCTCGCCGCCGGAACCACGCGTCGGCCGCGCGCCGGTCCAGGTCCATGCCCGCCCTCCCCAGTCGTCATCGCCCAAGGCGGCGGCTACGTCCGGCTCAAGTCCACCGCCTCGTGCAGCCAGCCCGCCAGTGCCCGGCGGTCCATTCCACCGAACATCAGCCACCCTTCGGAAGGGGCGGCGTACAACACGAACCTCCCCAAATCGTTGTCGACGATCACGAAGCCGTAGTCCGGGTACTCGGCGTTCAGCCCGCCGAAGGCGACCAGATCGAGGATCGCCGTGCCGGTGCGCGGACGGTTCAGCGTGTCGGCGACCAACCCGACCTCCTCTTCCTGGCCGGGCAGCGGCACGCCGTGCTCGTCGATCCTGATGCGCATCGGCTCGGTCTCCCCGGCGGGGACATGCGGGAGCCCGCCGAAGACCCGGGCCCCCAGCTCGCCGAAATCGCTGAGGCTGAACGTGGTCCGCCGCCCCGACCGCATCCGCCAGACGACCGCTTGATGCCCGTCTCCGTAGCAATCGACGCGCACCGAGCGCGGCGCGGAGGCGAAGACGCCGGTGAGGACGCCTCGCACAGAGCCGCGCAGCATCACGCCGTGCATCTGGACCGCGGCCGGATGGATCTCGCCGTTCTCCATCAGCCCGGCCTCTTCGAGCATCGCCGCCTTGGCCGCGTACCGCTCGGCCTGGGTGACGAGATCCGCCGGCTCGTCGTAGGACGGGCACAGACGGCGGATCTCGTCGTCGGTGATCTCCGGGTCGTAGCCCAGGTACACGCTCCGCCGCTCGGGCACCGCGCGCAGCACCGGCTCGGCGGCGCGCCTCATCAGTTCCTTCACGGTCGCCGGTTCACGCATGGTTCTGCACCGCCTTCACGATCCATTGCTCGGCCGTCGACCGGCTGGCCGGGCCCCAGGTGAGCGTCCAACGGCCGTCGCCGTCCATCGCCGCGCTGAACTGGTACCGGCCGAGGTCGTTGTCCACCAGGCCGAACGCGCCGTGCGGATACTCGGCGAGGATGGAGTTCCGCACCGCGAGATCGACGAGGACCGTGCCGTGCCGCGGCCGCGAAGCGCCTTCACGGATCACCTCGACGGCCTCGCGGGCCCGCAGCGGGATCAGCCCGCCGGCGTCCGTCACGATGCGCACGGTCTCGCCGGTGCCCGGCGGATGGTCGGGCAGGCCGTCGAACACCCAGCCCGGCAGCGCGCTGAGGAAACCGGACCGCAGCCGCGCTCGCCTGCCGAGCTTGTTCAGCACCGTGGTGTAGTCCTCGTCGCCGAAGAACCGGACCTCCCACGGCTCCGGACGCGACGGGAACACGCCGGTCACCACGCCGCGGATGAACCCGCCGCGCAGCGCGCGATACAGCCCGACGGCCTCGGGCGTGACCTCGCCGCCGGGGGCCAGCCCGATGGTCGCCATCCCGCTCACGAACCGGGTGTACTGCTCCACCTCCTCGGCCAGGGTGAGCCCTGGAGTCGGCTCCTCGTCGGCCAGCACCGGCGGCACGGCGAGCTCCGGGTCGTAGAACTCCATCACCGAGGGACGCTCCGGAACCTCGGCTGCCAGCGGGGCGATGACCTCGTCGATGACGTCGAAGACAGCGGTCGTTGAAGTGCTCACCTGACCATTGAACACCCTGGTACCGACAATTTTTAGAACTTTTGTTCGAACGGGTGAGGTCGTTCGGCGAACGGTCGGCGAGCGGTTTCCGGTCGACGGATTTGCCCGACTGAGACGTTCACCGAGAAGGCGGGACGGGCACGGATCGTGGCCGCGGCCATCGAGACCGATCGCGGAGCTCGGCTACACCCACGCGTCGTTCGCCCGCATCGCGAAACAGGCCGGACTGTCGAGCGCAGGCTCGTCTCGTACCACTTCGCGAGCAAGCCGGTGTTCCTGCTCCGGCACCCCGGAGCCGGATCCCACCACCTACGGCGACCGAACTCGTGACCCTGTTCGAGCTTGGATGCAATGAACGGTCCGTTACTTGCAAATTTTGCAAGTAACGGACCGTTCATAGAGCTCTAAGGGAGCTACTTCGTCTTCGTGGCCGTCGAGCGCGTCGAAGGCTTCTTCGCCGCTGTCGACTTCGCCGCCGTCGACTTGGTCGCGGTGGTCTTCTTGGCCGCGGTCGTCTTGGTGGCCGCCGTCTTCGACGCCGCCGGCTTGCGCGCCGGGGCCTTGCGCTTGGGCGCCGGGCCCTTCGCGCGCTTCTCCGCCAGCAGTTCGGCGGCACGCTCGGCGGTCAGCTCCTCGATGCTGTCCGACTTCCGCAGCGTCGCGTTGTACTCGCCATCGGTCACGTACGGACCGAAGCGGCCGTCCTTGACGACCATCGGCTTACCGGACACCGGGTCGTCGCCCAGTTCCTTCAGCGGCGGCTTCGCGGTCGCCGACCGGCCACGCTGCTTCGGCTCCGAGTAGATCTTCAGCGCCTCTTCGAGCGTGATCGAGAACAGCTGGTCCTCGGTGGTGAGCGAACGCGAGTCCGTGCCCTTCTTCAGGTACGGCCCGTAGCGCCCGTTCTGCGCGGTGATCTCGTCGCCGGATTCCGGGTCCTTGCCGACGACGCGCGGCAGCGAAAGCAGCTTCAGCGCGTCTTCGAGGTTCATCGTCTCGATCGACATGGACTTGAACAGCGAACCCGTCCGCGGCTTCGGCTGCTTCGCCTTCGCGGCCTTCTTCTGCGCGGCGGTCGCGCCTTCGGGCAGCGGCTCCGGCTCGGGCAAGAGCTCGGTGACGTACGGGCCGAAGCGGCCTTCCTTCGCCACGATCTCGTGTCCGCTGACCGGGTCCTTGCCGAGCACGCGGCCTTCCTGCGGCGTCGCGAACAGCTTCTCCGCGATCTCCTTGGTCAGCTCGTCCGGCGGCAGGTCCTCGGGCAGGTTCGCCCGCTGCGACGTCCCGTCCACCTCGCGCTCGAGGTACGGGCCGTAGCGGCCGACGCGCACGACGACGGTGTGCCCGTCGGCGTCGCTGAACAGCGGGATCGAGTTGATCTCGCGGGCGTCGATGTCCTCGACACCCGAGCCGACCAGCTTCTTCAGCCCGCCGAGACGGCCGACGGAACCGTCGACACCCATGTCGCCGCCGAAGTAGAACTTCGACAGCCACTGCGTCCGGTGCTCGTCCCCGGCGGCGATGCGGTCGAGCTCGTCCTCCATGCCGGCGGTGAAGTCGTAGTCGACAAGCCGCTCGAAATGCCGCTCCATCAGGCCGATCACGGCGAACGCGACCCAGGAGGGCACCAGCGCGGAACCCTTCTTCCACACGTAGCCGCGGTCCTGGATGGTCTTGATGATCGACGCGTACGTCGACGGGCGGCCGATGCCCAGCTCTTCGAGCTTGCTGACCAGGCTCGGCTCCGAGTAGCGCGCCGGCGGCGACGTGGTGTGCCCGTCCGGGCTCAGCTCGGTCGCGGTCAGCGCCTGGTCCTTGACCAGCTGCGGCAGACGGCTCTGCTTGTCGTCCGCCTCGCCGCCGCTTTCGGTGTCGACGGCCTCGACGTACGCCTTGAGGAACCCGGCGAAGGTGATCGTGCGGCCCGACGAGGCGAACGTGCACTCCTCGCCGCTGGTGGCCGTGCCGACGATGCGCACCGACATCGTGGTGCCCTTCGCGTCCGCCATCTGCGACGCGATCGTGCGCTGCCAGATCATCTCGTAAAGGCGGTACTCGTCGGTGTCCAGATCCTTCGCGACCTGGCCCGGCGTGCGGAAGACCTCACCCGAAGGACGGATCGCTTCGTGGGCTTCCTGCGCGTTCTTCACCTTGCGGGTGTACTGGCGCGGCGACGGCGAGACGTATTCCTTGCCGTACAGCTGCGTCGCCTGGCTGCGCGCCGCCGAGATCGCCGACTCCGACAGCGTCGTGGAGTCGGTACGCATATAAGTGATGTACCCGTTCTCGTACAGCTTCTGCGCGATCCGCATGGTGCGCTCGGAGGTGAACCGCAGCTTGCGGCCGGCCTCCTGCTGCAGGGTCGAGGTCATGAAGGGCGCGTACGGCTTGCGCGTGTACGGCTTCTCCTCGACGCTCGCGACCTTGAAGTCGCGGTTCTTCAGCGCCTCGGCCAGCCGGACGGCGTCGGCCTCGGCCAGCACGCGGATCTCGTTGTTCGAAGCCTTGAGCTGCCCGTCCGAACCGAAGTCACGGCCCGTGGCCAGGCGGGCGCCGTCGACGGCGATCATCCTGGCCGGGAAGTTACGGGGGGACGCCTCGGCACCGGCGTCCATCGTCGCGGAGATGTCCCAGTACGACGCCGAGGTGAAGCGCATGCGCTCGCGCTCCCGCTCGACCACGATCCTGGTCGCCACCGACTGCACGCGGCCCGCCGAAAGCTTCGGCATGACCTTCTTCCACAGCACGGGCGAGACCTCGTAGCCGTAGAGCCGGTCCAGGATGCGGCGGGTCTCCTGCGCGTCGACGAGGTCTCCGTCGAGCTCACGGGTGCTGTCGGCCGCGGCACGGATCGCCTGCTCGGTGACCTCGTGGAAGACCATCCGGCGCACCGGGACCTTCGGCTTGAGGGTCTCCAGCAGATGCCACGCGATGGCCTCGCCCTCACGGTCGGGGTCCGTGGCGAGGTAGAGCTCGTCGACGTCCTTCAGCAGGCCCTTCAGCTCCGTGACCTTGGACTTCTTGTCCGGCGTGACGACGTAGAGCGCCTTGAAGTCGTTGTCGACGTCGACACCCAGCCGCGCCCACGACTCGCCCTTGTACTGGGCGGGCACGTCGGCCGCGCCGCGGGGAAGGTCGCGGATGTGTCCGACGGAGGACTCCACGACGTAGTTACCGCCGAGGTACGGGGCGATCTTGCGGGCCTTGGTCGGCGACTCGACGATCACCAGCCGACGACGGCCCGCGCCGTCGTCCGACGCCGCGGTCTTCTTCGTCCGTGCTCCTGCCACGCTGTCCTGCTCTCCGCTCATCTTCGGCGCCTTCGCGCCGCCTCTCGACCCGTCAGTGTGCACGCTCGCACCGCCTGGACCACGGCTAGGTGGCGCAACACGCCGCCGATCGTGTGTCCAGCGCATCGCCGCTGACCTCGTCGATGTTTCCTTTCAACACCTAGCACGTGATGTCGGACACGTCCGCCTGGGGTCCCGCGTGACGGGGTGAACACCCTCCGTTCGACGGTGGTGACACCGTGGCCGCCAACGCTTCACTTGATGTCCACGCCGACCCGAAAGGACTCCACGTGACCCGACGACTCCTCGGCACACTGTTCGCCATGCTGACCGCGTCCGCCCTGGTCGGAACCGCACCGGCGGAAGCGGCCACGACCACCTTCGCCGGAACGGTGGCGTTGTCGAACTGCTCCGGGTCGGTGGTCAAACCGCCCGAGGCGAGCCTCGACGACCCCGCCCTCGTCCTTTCCAACGGGCATTGCCTGCAAGAAGGTTTCCCGGACCCCGGGGAAGTAATCGTCGACAAGCCCTCGTCACGGACGTTCAGCCTGCTGTCCAAGGACGGCCGCTCGTCGCTGGGCACGCTCAAGGCGAAGAAGCTGCTCTACGCCACGATGACCGACACCGACGTCTCGCTCTACCAGCTCAACACCAGCTACGCCAAGATCAAGTCGACCTACGGTATCGCCCCGCTGACGCTCTCGCCCACCCGTCCGTCCGCGGGTATCGCGATGGACGTGGTCTCGGGATATTGGAAGAAGATCTACTCCTGCAACATCGACGGCTTCGTCCACGAGCTGCACGAGGCGGACTGGGTCTGGAAGGACTCGATCCGGTACACCTCGGCGTGCAAGACGATCGGCGGGACCTCGGGGTCGCCCATCATCGAGACCTCGACCGGGAAGGTCGTCGGCGTCAACAACACCGGCAACGAAAGCGGCCAGCGGTGCACGATGAACAACCCGTGCGAGGTCGACGCGGCCGGGAACGTGACCGTGCGGCAGGGCATCAACTACGGGGAGCAGACCTACCAGCTGACCTCCTGCCTTTCGCACAGTGAACTCGACCTCGCGAACCCGAACTGCCGGGCACCGAAACCCTGACCTTCCTCCTCACCGAGTGCCATGAAAGGTCCTTTCCTTGCGAAATTTGCAAGGAAAGGACCTTTCATGGCGTTCAGGCGGGCGGCGGCTGATCGCGGGTCTGGTGGAGCGTGAGCGGAGGCGTGACTCGCGTGATCAGGGACGTGACTCGCGTGACTGGAGGCCGCACTCGGGTGTTCCGCCTCTGATCACGCGAGCTCCGCCTTCGATCACGTGAGTCACGGCTTCGATCACGTGAGTGCGGTGAACCGTCCTCACCACGCACGAGGGTCAGACGGCGCGCACCACCGGAACCAGGCTCGGCCAGGCGGGCTCGGCGCCCGCGGGCGCGTCCCCGATCAGCTCGAGGACGTGCGCCAGCCGCCGCCGTCCCGTGACCCGGAGCAGCGCGTCTTCCCCCTTCTGCACTTTGGCGGGCACGCCCAGCCGCGCCAGTGCCTCGATCAGCAGCTCGTGCGTCTCCGGCGCCGACGGATCGAGCGCGAGCAGGTAGCCGTTGCCCTGGGGACAGCCCGCCGCCAGCGCCCACATCCTCAACATGGCCCCGTCGAGCCGGAAGCCTTCCGGCAGGACCTTCTCTTCACCACGGTTCCACCGCCGCTCCAGGGGCAGCAGATCGACCCGGAACGGCGTTCTCACGAGCGGCCGCCCGCATTCGGCGGCCGAGACCTGCGCCTGGACGCCGCGCCGACGGCATTCCCTGGCGAGGGCACCCGCTCGCCACGGCTCGTCGACCACGGCGGACAGCCGCCCGGCCGTCCGCCCGAAGCCCGTCATCCGCCCGGGCCCGCACAGCACCCCGGCGAGGTCGGCGAGCACCGGCCCGCTCGCCTCCGCCGAGAAGAGCGAGATCGTCCCGTCCACCCGGACAGAATAGAACACAAGTTCGACTCATGGCCAGTGATCGGCCGATGACTCAGCGAGGTTGTTTCACCAATTCCTGGCAAACCGGGATCCGGCTGCTCGCCGCGGCGAGCTGAGGGACGTCGTTAAGGCCCCTGAGAAGGTCAAGGCGGTCCAGTTCGTCGAGCGAGGTCCTGGCGTCGCGAAGCGCGGTTTTCGTCGCCTCGGGATCGGCTGAGGAGTCGAGACGCTGGCGGACGTCATCGGCGCGGGCGCGGATGCCGCCGAGCTGCGCGACGGCGGCCGTCCGCGAGGAGTCAGCGCCGGCGACCGGTGCCGGGCCGAGGTTCTCGAGCGCGGCAGAAGTGCGGTCCAGCCCTTCGACCACCGAGAGCATCAGCTCGCTGGAAGTACGCGAGGCCTGCTGCGGCGTGCTCGGATCGACGCTGGGCAGCGCCGCCAGCGTCCGGACGAGTCCGCCCGCCGCGCCGCAGTACGCCTCCGCCCAAGCGGAGGTGGGGTCGGCCTCCGACGCGCTGACCGTCGCGAGACCTTCTTGTCTGGCGTGGGAAGTCACCGCGGGCTGCTGCCCGCACCCGGCGAGGCCGAGTCCGATACCTGTTGCTAGCGCGGCAAGGACGGTGAACCGCGGCCGCACGAAAACACCTCCCGACCTGACGACTTCCCGGCTGGACCCCGACGGTACCGATACCGGGGGGCAATGCAAATCAACGTGGCGGAAAGAACGGTCAAGAAGGCAGCTTTCCGCAGTTCGGGGCCTGCGCGGCCAGTGTTTTCAACGAAACGTTCGTTTCCAGCTGCTGGAACGGGTCGGGCATGTCGTTCATGTGGGAACCGATTCGCCGGAAGGCGGCCCCCGCGGCCACCACGGCGTTCTTGTCGTCCTTCGGCGCGGCGTCGAGTGCCGCCTTCGCGGCGAGCACCTCGTCCCGGATCGGCGTCAGCGCGTCGACGATGCTCTTGCGCGCCGCGTCGGCCTCCGCGCTCGGCGCCTGGCCGAGCTTTCCCAAGCCGGTGACCGCGTTGTCGAAACCGGGCGCGAACACCCCGAAGGCATCGTCCATCACCTTCCGCGCACTGGCGACGTCGTTCTGTTCGAAGTCGGGCATCGTGAAATCGCCGATCTTGGCGAAGCCGATCAGCGAACCGCAGAAACCGTCCATCCAGGCAGTCCCCGCCGCCGGAGCGGGAGGAGAAGGAGCGGCCGTCCGCTCGGCGCCACCGCAGCCCGCCAGCAGGATTCCGGCGGCGAACAGGA
This sequence comes from Amycolatopsis sp. w19, assembly GCF_051373225.1. Classification (NCBI taxonomy): domain Bacteria; kingdom Bacillati; phylum Actinomycetota; class Actinomycetes; order Pseudonocardiales; family Pseudonocardiaceae; genus Amycolatopsis; species Amycolatopsis sp. w19. Next base: position 74,753 of record NZ_JBPQFM010000020.1, read on the forward strand.
TGATCGAACGCCTCATGACAGGAACTCCCCCGAATCGGATCGGCGTGACGCGCAGAGATTAGCCCTCCCCGGACAGCCGTCGGGCCCGCCACGGGAATCGTGGCGGGCCCGGCGGAGGAAACTGTTCGGTGTTACGCCTTCGCGTCCGCGGGAGTGTCGGAAAGAACCGACTCGCGGCGCTTGGAGACCACGATCGCCGCGACGATGATCGCGACGGCGACCAGCGAGATCGCGATGCGGATGCCGACGTTGGCGTCCGCGCCGATCGAGAACTGCACGATCGCCGGGGCGATCAGCACCGACACCAGGTTCATCACCTTGATCAACGGGTTGATCGCGGGACCGGCGGTGTCCTTGAACGGGTCACCCACGGTGTCACCGATGATGGTGGCCTCGTGCGCGTCCGAACCCTTGCCGCCGTGGTTTCCGTCCTCCACGAGCTTCTTCGCGTTGTCCCAGGCACCACCGGAGTTGGCGAGGAAGATCGCCATCAGGGTGCCGGTCGCGATCGCACCGGCAAGGTAGCCGGCGAGCGCGCCGGTGCCGAGACCGAAGCCGACCGCGATGGGGGCGAAGACCGCGAGCAGACCGGGCGTGGTCAGCTCACGCAGCGAATCGCGCGTGACGATGTCGACGACCCGGCCGTACTCGGGACGGGTGGTGCCCTCCATGATCCCCGGGATGTCGCGGAACTGGCGGCGCACTTCGTAGACGACCGCGCCGGCGGCACGGGACACCGCGTTGACCGCGAGACCGGAGAACAGGAACACGACCGCCGCGCCGACGATCACGCCGACGAGGGTGTTCGGGCTGACCACCGTGTTCACGAAGAAGTTCAGCGTCGACATGCTGGCTTCCGCGGCTTCCGGGATCGACTTCAGCGCCTTGCTGATCGCGTCCTGGTAGGACCCGAACAACGCCGTCGCCGCGAGGACCGCCGTGGCGATCGCGATGCCCTTGGTGATGGCCTTGGTGGTGTTGCCGACCGCGTCGAGCTCGGTGAGGATCTGCGCGGCGTCTTCGTCGACGTCGCCCGACATCTCCGCAATGCCCTGCGCGTTGTCCGAAACCGGGCCGAAGGTGTCCATCGCGACGATGACGCCGACGGTGGTGAGCAGACCGGTACCGGCCAGCGCCACGGCGAACAGCGCGACGCCGCCGCCGAGCAGGTACGCGCCGAACACCGCCGCGCCGATGACCAGCGCGGTGTACACAGCGGACTCGAAACCGACCGAGATACCGGCCAGGATCACCGTCGCGGCACCGGTTTCCGAGGACTTGCCGACCTCCTTGACCGGCTTGTGCTCGGTGCCGGTGTAGTACCCGGTGATCTTGAGGATGATCGCCGCGAGCACGATGCCGATGATGACCGAGATGGTCGCGATGAGCGCCGGGTTCCCGGACTCGCCCGTGGCGCCACCGGTCAGCTCGGAGAACGAACCGGGCAGGTAGACGAACGCCGCGATCGTCGAGAGCACCGCGGAAATACCGGCGGAGATGTAGAAGGAGCGGTTGATCGTGACCAGACCGCCTTCGCCCGCTTTGGCCTTGGTGATGTAGACACCGATGACCGCGGTGATCACGCCGATGGCGGGAACGATGAGCGGGAAGATCAGGCCGTGCATGCCGAAGGCGGTGCTACCCAGGATCAGCGCCGCCACGAGCATGACCGCGTACGACTCGAAGAGGTCCGCCGCCATCCCGGCGCAGTCGCCCACGTTGTCACCGACGTTGTCGGCGATGGTGGCCGCGTTGCGCGGGTCGTCCTCGGGGATGCCCTGTTCGACCTTGCCGACCAGGTCCGCGCCGACGTCGGCGGCCTTCGTGAAGATACCGCCGCCGACACGCATGAACATCGCGATCAGCGCGGCACCGAAACCGAAGCCCTCCAACACCTTCGGGGCCTGTCCGGTGTAGACGAGGACGACCACCGCGGCACCGAAGAGACCGAGACCGACGGTGATCATGCCGACCACGCCACCGGTGCGGAAGGCCACGCGCATCGCCTTTTCGCGACCGCCTTCCTCCCGCGAAGCGGCCGCGACGCGCAGGTTCGCCTGCGTCGCCAGCCACATGCCGAGATAGCCGATCGCGAAGGAGAACGCCGCGCCGACCAGGAAGAAGATCGACCTGCCGATCTTTTCGTTCCAGTCATCGGCCGGCAAGGCGAAGAGCAGTACGAACACGATCGCACCGAAGATCGCGAGGGTGTTGCGCTGCCGTTTCAGATAGGCAGCCGCGCCTTCCTGCACTGCCTTCGCGATGTCCTGCATCTTGGTGGTGCCCTGGCCGGCGGCCAGCACCTCCTTGAGCAGAACGTAGCCGATGACCAGTGCGGCAAGGGCGACCACGGCGATTACACCGACGATGGTGTAACCACCTCCGGAGAGCGTGAGTTCGCCCTCCGCGAGGAACTGCCGGGACATTCGTCCTCCTGGAGACGTCGCCGTTGGCCAGCGAACGACCCGCCGATGGGACCGGCGGCTCCTGCGCTGGCATGGGGATCTGAACCGAATGTCACGCTAGTCGCACTGCAAGGTACGTCTCACATGACGCTCGCCACAGACGGTGTGGATTGCGGGAGTGTATTGGTAGTGGGATGGCGGACGGCAAGGCGTCCCCGCCACCGCACGTTCCGTTACCTTGTGAGGCTGGTCACTTTATCGATCATCGAGGGCCGCTTCCAGTGCCGGATCCGTTCGGCGGCGGCCCGTTTCTGTCGGTGCGCTGTGCGAAGCTCGGAACGTGGACGGCACGGTGCGACCCGGCAAAGGGCGGCGGCTTCTCGACCGCGCGACGGCGGGGATCCCGGCTTCGCTGTACCCGGTCACCCATGTGGCCGAACTGCCCGCCCGTCCGGCGGATTCGGTCGACTGGCCGGAGTGGGCGGCGGCCCCGGTCGTCGAGGCGCTGAAGGCGAACGGCGTCAAGACGCCGTGGCGGCATCAGGCGGAAGCCGCGTCGCTGGCCCGCGCGGGCGAGCATGTGGTGATCTCCACCGGAACGGCGTCGGGCAAGTCGCTCGCGTACCAGTTGCCGGTGCTTTCGGCCTTGGTCGAGGACGAGCGCGCCTCGGCGCTGTACCTGTCGCCGACCAAGGCGCTCGGCGCAGACCAGTTGCGCGCGGTGTCCTCTTTGGACATCAAGAAGGCGCGGGCGGCGTCGTTCGACGGTGACACCCCACTGGAGGAGCGGGACTGGGTCCGCGCGCACGCGAACTGGGTGTTCACGAACCCGGACATGCTGCACCGCGGGATCCTCTCGTCGCACTCGCGCTGGTCACGGTTCTTCCGGCGGCTCGCGTTCGTCGTCGTCGACGAATGCCACAGCTATCGCGGGGTCTTCGGTTCCCACGTGGCACTACTGCTGCGCAGGCTACGAAGGGTCGCGGCGTACTACGGCGCTTCGCCGGTCTTCGTCCTCGCGTCCGCGACGACGGCGGACCCGGCGGCGTTCGCGGCGAAACTCACCGGACAGGACTGTGTCCCGGTCACCGAGGACGGCTCACCGCGTGGCGCCCGCACGGTCGCGTTGTGGGAACCCCCTCTGCTGTCGGAACTCTCGGGCGAGAACGGGGCGCCGGTGCGGCGCTCGGCGGGGGCCGAGGCTTCCCGCATCCTCGCCGAACTGGTCATCGAAGGCGCTCGTTCGCTGGCGTTCGTCCGGTCGCGGCGAGGCGCGGAGCTGACCGCGCTCGGCGCCCGGCGCATTCTGTCCGAAGTGGACGGTTCCTTGGCGGAATCCGTGGCCGCGTACCGCTCCGGCTACCTGCCGGAGGAGCGGCGCGCCCTCGAAGCGGCGTTGTTGTCCGGGCGCTTGCTCGGCGTCGCGACGACGAACGCGCTCGAACTCGGCGTCGACATCGCGGGACTCGACGCGGTGGTGCTGGCGGGATACCCGGGCACGCTCGCGTCGTTCTGGCAGCAGGCGGGGCGGGCCGGGCGCGCGGGCGACGCGGCGCTGGTCGTGTTCGTGGCCAGGGACGATCCGCTGGACACCTATCTCGTGCACCATCCGGCCGCGATCCTGGACCGGCCGGTGGAAGCCGCCGTCCTCGACCCGTCGAATCCGTATGTCCTCGGGCCGCAACTGGCGTGCGCCATCGCCGAACTCCCGTTGACCGAGCCGGAGGTCGCGGCCTTCGGCGGCGACCCGGCGCGTGCCGTGCTCGGCGATCTGGTCAAGGAGAAGATCGTCCGGCGCCGGACGAGCGGCTGGTACTGGACTTCGCGGGACCGGCCGCACGCCGAGGTCGGCATCCGCGGTTCCGGCGGCGAGCAGATCGCCGTGGTGGAGGCCGACTCCGGCCGCATGCTCGGCACCGTCGACCCGGGTTCCGCCTGCTACGCGGTACATCCCGGCGCGGTGTACCTGCACCAGGGTTCGTCCTATGTGGTCGACGAACTCGATTTGGAGACCGGGCTCGCGCTGGTGCACGCGGAGGATCCGGACTGGACCACGTCACCGCGCGAGATCGTCGACATCAGTGTGCTGCGCACCGAGGAGACCAGCGTGCACGGCGGGGTCACGGTGAATCTCGGCGAGGTGTCGGTCAGTTCGCAAGTGGTCGGTTACCTGCGGCGGCGCCCGTCCGGTGAGGTGCTGGACCAGACGCCGCTGGATCTGCCGGAGCAGAGCCTGCACACCCGCGCCGTCTGGTACACGATCTCGGCGGAGCTGCTCGGTGTGTCCGATGGTGTGGCGGGGACCGGGGGCCATCGGGCGGGGACCGAAGTTCTGGAGCCGGTGGGGACCGGAGGCTCCAGGGTGGGGACCGAGGAACTTGGCGGAGCACCGGGGACGAGCGCCGAGTTGGATCCGGCGCGCGTCCCCGGTGCCCTGCATGCCGCCGAGCACGCGGCGATCGGCCTGCTACCGCTGTTCGCTACGTGCGACCGCTGGGACATTGGCGGGGTGTCGACCGCGTGGCACGAAGACACCGGGGAGGCGACGGTGTTCGTGCACGATGGCCATCCCGGGGGTGCGGGATTCGCCGACCGCGGATTTGCCGCGATTGTCCCTTGGCTGGCCGCAACGCGGGAGGCGATCGTTTCCTGCGAGTGCCCGGCCGGCTGCCCGTCCTGCGTCCAGTCGCCGAAGTGCGGGAACGGCAACGATCCGCTGGACAAGGCGGGGGCAGTGGCCGTTCTGGACACCGTGCTCGGGGCTTTGCGTCAGCACGGGTCCGTGTCCGGCCACTTGGTGGTTTGAAGGGCTGTGGCTTGAAATCGTGGGTTGATCAGGCGGCGGTGCTCAGGGTCGCCACCGGGGCGACGGTCTGGTCACCGGCCAGCGCACGGACGAGCACGTCGTGCACCTCGGTGGCCTCGGGCAGCTGCCAGCCCCAGACCTCGGGCTTGACCCGCCAGTGCACGACACCGTGCTGGAACGGCGACGGGGGCAGCGGGATGTAGCCGTTCGCGCCGTGCCACTGGATCGAGGCCTGGTCGGCCAGTTCCCGCGGGATGCTCGTGGCGACGGTGGTGAGGAACAGCCAGCGGCCGTTCGGCATCGCGACGATCGGGGCGGGGTGGCCGGTGGCACGAAGCAGGCGGGCGGCGGCCTTGCCGAGCTCGTCGTCGACCTCGATGGCGTCGAGCACGGTGCCGGTGGCCACGAGCAGGCTGTGGGTGTCGTCGCCGAACCAGGTGGCGACCTCGTGCGGGTGGGTCTCGAGCAGTTCACGCCAGTTGTCCTGCGCCGGGACGGGACGACGCCAGGTGAGGTCGTCACCCTCCGCGGTGATCGCGGCGGGCTCCGCACCCGGGAGCACCGGCCAGCCACGCCACGCGAGGCCGATCGCCTCCGCCCGCATCTCGATGCGGAAGGCGCCCCGCCAGCTGTCCGGCCAATTCGCGTCCAACATTCCGTCCCTGCCTCAGGTCAACTCTGTCCTGTGTCGGTTCTGCTCCGCGCTACCCGGCGACCTTCTCGAGGTGGCGCACATCTCAATAAACGGCAAGTTGCACATCGGGAGAAGACCTCGCGCGACAACCGGCGGTTACTTAGCGATGAACGCGCGGTAGTGCGACCGGACGGACCGAACGCCGGACGTCCGATTAACGGGCGTGCGCGACCGGTCCGAGGCCGTTCGTCGCAGCCGACCTGGGTTTCCGTACCGCGTGACGGCGCTCACGGTGAGCGGCGGGCGGCCGTTCGGCGGCGGGCTGATCATGACTTCGACCGCTCGCCGTACGTCAACGACCGCTGCTCGCGCCGAGCGGTTACTCACGCGTACTACCGGCCGGTCACCACTGGACGACCGTTCGTCGTGCGACGCACGTCACGGTGGCCGGTCGACCGGTCCAGCTCGGGCGCGTGCCTCCGCCTGTCCGGTGACCGTCGGCCGCCCCGACGGCTCCGAGCGCACCTCGACCAGGGCATCGCCGCGCTCCCACCGGCAGGTGAGCAGCGTGACCGACATCCGGACGGCGACCTGCTGGGCCCGTTCGCAGGCCGCGCCGGGGCCCTCCGTCGCGTGCGAGGCGGCCGCGAGCGCGGCCAGATCGGCGGCGGCCTCGGCGCGATGCCGGGCCGTGACGGCGGCGCCGACCCAGAAGACGAACGCCGCCGCGCAGACCAGGGCCGCGACGATCGACGCGGTCCACACGGTCGCGACACCGCGATCGTCCGTGGTGTCCGAGGTCATGGCCCGCTCCCAGGCTCCGCGATGGCGAAGGCACGGGAGTGCAGCCGGATCCCAGGCAGGAGGCCGCCGACCGGTTCGGCCTCGACGCCGACGCTGATCGCCTCCCCTTCACGGACGACGTCCAGCCGAGCGCCGGACGGCGCGATCTCCCGAACCGCTTGTTCGGCACGGGCGGGCTGGCCACGGGCGAGGAGCCTGGCCGCCTCTCGGGCCGCGTCGGTGCAGCGGAGCTGATCGGAGGCCACGCCGATCCCGGCGAACAACAGGGCCGAGAGGAAGGTCAGGGCGCCGATGCCGAGGGCGGCCTCCACCGTGACGGAGCCGTGGTCGGCCATCAGAACTTCACCGACAAGGCCCGCTCGATGAGCGCGGTGAGCCCGGCGGAGACGGCATCACTGGTGACGACCAGATAGAGGAGGCCTGCCAACCCGGCCGCGGCCAAGGTGGCGATGGCGTACTCGACCGTCGTCATGCCGTCGTCTTCGCGGAAGGTGGGGAGCTTGGTCATGGGGATCGCCTTTCGATCAGAGGAAGTCGAGACGCCCGGCGAGGCCGAGCACGACGGGGAAGACACCGAGGCACAGGAACGCGGGGAGGAAGCACAGGCCGATCGGTGCGGCCAGCAGCACTCCGGCCCGTTCGGCCCGTTCCTCGGCTTCGGCGGAGAGCGACTCGCGCAGTCTTCGCGCGAGGTCCTTCGCATGGTTGGCGAGCGCGGTGCCCGCCCTCGCCGTACGGACGGCGGCGACGGACAGTTCGGTCAGGCCGGGCCGGTCGCGGACCGGGGCCCAGGCTTCGGCCGGTCCGATGCCCACGGCGAGGTGCGACGCCACCGAGCGCAGTGCCGCCGCGGTCTTCGGTGACGCGGCCGGTACGACGGCTTCGAGCGCGACGGGTACCGGCAGCCCGCCGCCCAGGCAGGCGGCCAGCAGGTCGAGAGTGGCCGCGGATCGGAGGAGTTCGGAGACGCCGTTGTCGCGGGACGTTCTCCCGCGCGGCCGGAGCCACCAGGGCCGCGCTGTGGCCACGGAGGCGACGCGCGGCCAGCACAAGACGGCACCGCCCAGCAGGATCAGGGCCGCCCCGATCACGAGGGCGCCACCCTTCCGGTGAGGGCCCGGCACCAGGCCGTGCCCGCCCAGATCAGGCCACTGCCCACGATGAGCGACAGCTGCCCGGCGCCCGTACCGGTGAAGACCTGGACCGGTCCGGCCCCCATCGCCTCGCCGAGTACCAGGCACAGCAGCGGGAGGACCGCGAGCACGGCGGCACTCGCCCTGGGGCCCGCCATCTTGGCTTTGAGCCGACGACGAAAGCCGATCTCCGCCTCGGCGTCCCGTCGTGCGGCATCGAGTACCTCGGCCATCGGAAGCCCGAACCGGTTCGCGAGTGCCCACGCGTTCGCCAGCGCCGGTGGCGCGTCCGGATCGACGGCGGTGCCGCCACCGAACCGGGCGGCCGCGATGAGTCCGCGCAGGCGCTCGGACGCCGCGGGCACCGCCTCCGCGGTGGCCTCGGCCGCGGCCACCGGATGGGCACCCGCACGGAGCTCGGCGATCATCGTCCGCAAGACGGACCCGGTGAGTTCCGCTTCGGCCAGCGCCGCCTTCTCCCGTGCCCGCCACCGATGCTCTTGGCGGAGGGTCCAGGTGAGTACGAGCGTCGCCACCGCCCAGCCGATTCCCACGAAGGACAGAGCCAGCGCGGGCAGCGGCCACCAGCCCACCCGGACGGCGCGAGGCAGCCGCCAGGCGATCGGGGTACGCGCCATCGACTTGGGCCAGCAGGCGAGACCCGCGCCCCAGGAGAGCAGGAACCACGGGTTCATGCCGCCATCTCCTCGAACGGCGTCTCGTCGCCGATCCAGGAGCCCTTGCTCCAGACCGGGACGACCTTGGCCTCGCCTCGAAAGGACCGGAGGACACCGACCTCGTCCAGGCGCCGGATCCCGCTCGGCAGGCGGCGCATGTGCAGGACCACCCGGATCGCCGCCGTCAGCTGGCTGTGCAGCGCGTCCCGTTTCAGTCCGCCGAGCGCGGCCAGCGCCTCCAGCCGCGCGGGGACGTCCTCCGGCGAGTTGGCGTGCACGGTGCAGCCGCCGCCCTCATGCCCGGTGTTCATGGCGTTGAGCAACGCGATGACCTCGCCACCGCGCACTTCGCCGACGACCAGCCGGTCCGGACGCATGCGCAACGCCTGCCGAACCAGCTCGCTCAGCCCGACCTCGCCCGCGCCTTCGACGTTGGGCGGCCGGGTGAGCAGGCTGACGAACTGCGGATGGTCCGGCTGCAGTTCCCCGGCGTCTTCGACGCAGACGATGCGTTCGGCCGGGGACACCGCGCCGAGCAACGCGGAGAGCAGGGTCGTCTTGCCCGCCCCCGTCCCGCCGGAGACCAGGAACGCGAGCCGCCGCCGGATGACCGAGCCGAGCAGGTCCGCGCCGCTGGTGCCGAACACCCCGCGCAGCCGGAGCTCGGCGAGATCGTGGGTTGCGGGCCGGAGCACGCGAAGCGAGAGGGCGGTCCCGGCCGGCGCGATCGGCGGGAGGACCGCGTGCATGCGGACGCGGCCTTGCGGACCCACTCCCGGCAGCCAGCAGTCGGCGAACGGTTGAGCGTCGTCCAGGCGCCGCCCGCCGGCGAGGGCGAGCCGCTGGGCCAGCCTGCGGACGGCTTCCTCGTCGGCGAAACGAACATCCGTCAGGAGGATGCCTTCACCGGTGTCGGTCCAGACCTCGTCGGGTGCCGTGACGAGAACGTCGGTGACGCCGGGTTTTTCGAGAAGCGGCGCCAACGGACCGGCTCCGACGAACTCGTCACGCGCCAGCCGGACCGCTCCGAGGACGGCCTCCTGCCCGAGCGCGCCACCGGCTTCGGCGCGGACGGCCCGCGCGACGCTCACCGGATCCGCCGGGGCGGCCGATCCGGCCAGCCGCCGCCGGACCCGCTCGACCAGATCGTCGGTCATCGCGAGGCACCGGCCAGCCGCCCGCGCGCGGCCGCGAGGACTTCGCCGGCGGCGATGGCCAGATGCCCGCGATGCCTCAGGACGAACTCACCGCGGTCGAGGGCCGCCGCGAGGGAGCGCTCGCGGCCCATCGAGGTGATGAGCGGAACGCCGACGGCGTCGGCGATCTCTTGCGGGATCAGCCCGGCGGGCGACGGCCCCCGCACCGCGACACCGATCCGCGACGCGTGGGGCTCGATCCTGGCGAGGACCTGTTTCGCCGCCGCGCAGGCGCGGAGTTCGGCGGGAACGACGACCACGACCAGATCGGCCAGCCCGATCACGGCGGACGTCTCGGCGCCGAAATACCTCGGCAGATCGCAGACGACCGTCCGCCCCGCCCGGCGTCCGGCGCTCAGCACCCCTTCGATCGCGTCGGGGCCGGGCCCGCGTCCTTCCCTGCCATAGGACACAAAGGACAGTGATCCGGTCGAGTACTTCTTTCGCGGCAGGGCCTCGCTCAACGCGGCCATGGACACCCTGCCGCCGAGTTCGAGTTCCGGCCAGCGCGGCCCGCGATCGCGTTCGGCGGCGAGGAGGACGTCGACCCCGCCGCCGAGCGGGTCGCAGTCGACGAGCAGCCCGCCGGTGCCGGACTTCTCCGCCCGGTACGCGACGGCGGCCGAAAGCACGGAAGCCCCGGCCCCGCCTCGTCCGCCGATGATCCCGATGACGACGCCGTCGTCCCGTGGCGGTCCGTCGACGACGTCGGCGAATTCGCCGATGAGGTCGCTTTCCTCGTCCGGCAGCGAAAGGACCTTCTCCGAACCGGTGTTGACGGCACGCTCCCACGTGACCGGCGTCGGTGCGCCCTTGCAAACGAGCAGGACCTTGTTCCGCCGCAGCAGCCGGTTCGGCGCGCTCGCGGCCTCTTCGTCGAGCACCACGAGCGGCGCACGGGCCCATCTCCCGCGTGCGGCGTCCAGATCGGGTGCTCGTTCGACCTCGCACCCCGCGGCCGCCGCCACGCGCAGGATCTCGTCGAGCAGGACGTCGTCTCCGGCGACGACGAGCGGATGTTCCGCGGTCATGACTCCCCCAGTGATTCGGTCGGACTCGGGTGACCACTCCACGGTCGCGCCGCTTCCCCACCCCGCACAACGTCATTCCGCCCCGCCTGTGGACAACTGGGGTGTTGTGGACAACTCCGCCGCGGGAAACCGGTTTCCCGCGATTTCCGTCGTCCCTTTCCGCTATGGGCCACGGAGCGGGACAGAACTCAAGAAACCCTTGAGAGAAAGTAAAGTTAACGAACTCCGGCCGATTCCGCCTTGTCCTGGCGAGGTTTCCGCGGCCGACAAGGTCTGAACCATTGGTACGACGGGGAAATAGGAGGCGGCCCTCGCCAGGGGGGAGGGACGAGGGCCGCCTGGGGTTCAGCCCCGGGGGGTCGGACTGAACCTGGGCCCGGTGCAACACCGGACAATCTCACTGTAACTCCGATACCGGCCCGTTGCGGGCGGCGCCGGTACCCACAATTCGATAACGGCACGACGCGCCGGATCGGGTACGCGGTCGTGAATTTTCCACCGCCGTATCCCGATCGTGGTCGACCAACGGGCGCCCGGCCGTACCGCTCTCCTATCCTTGGCGAGTGGACCGACCCAGCACGACGCCGAGCCAGGTCGCGGCGTTCTTCGATCTCGACAAGACGATCATCGCGTCATCGAGCGCATTGGCCTTCAGCAAGCCACTTTTGCGCGAAGGCCTGATCAACCGACGAGCCGCGCTTCGCAGTGCGTACGCCCAACTCGTCTTCTCGCTCGCGGGTGCGGACGCGGCGAAGACCGAGCGGATGCGAGCCGAGGTTTCCGCGCTGTGCACCGGATGGGACGTCGCGCAGGTGTCCGCGATCGTCCGCGAAACACTGCACGACGTCGTCGACCCGCTCGTGTACGCGGAGGCGGCGGAACTGATCTCTTCCCATCGCGCCGACGGGCACGACGTCGTGGTCCTGTCGGCGACCGGCGAGGAAGTCGTCGCGCCGGTCGCGGAAATGCTCGGCGCGACGCGGAGCGTGGCCACACGGATGCAGATCGTGGACGGCCGCTACTCGGGCGAAGTCGATTTCTACTGCTACGGCGAGAACAAGGCCGTCGCCGCGAAGCAGCTCGCGGCGACGTACGGCTACGACCTCACGCAGTGCCACGCGTACACCGACTCCAGCACCGACATCCCGCTCCTCGAGGTCGTCGGACGGCCGCACGCGGTCAATCCCGATCGCGTCCTGCGCAAGCACGCGACGGAACAGGGCTGGGAGATCCTCGCCTTCGAGCACCCGATGTCGCTGCGGACCCGGATCCCCGCGCGGTCGGCCGGCCTGGTCGCGCTCGGCGCCTTCGCGGCGGGGGCCACCTGGTACGGCTACAACCGGCGCAAACGCACCCGCTGAGCACGCACCCACACGGCGGTACCGGGCCGGTTTTCGCAGTCAGGGCCGCGAATTGTCCGTCGCGGAGGGTACCCGTGTCACTAGATCGAGCCTCTGTACCGGTGCACCCGTCTGCGCACTTGAAGTGACCCGGCTCACGGCGTAGAAAGTAGGTGCGGACGTTCGGTCGGCCAGGGAACAGGTAGAAGAGAAGCCTGTTCCACCCCGGCGAATCTCCGTGTGCGGACACCGGGTACCCACGCGCAGCGCGCCGCGGGAGGCTCGTCGTCTAGGGACTGCGTACCGGGACGCCGGACGCCGAGTCCATGAAGGTACGACCAGAGTTGCACGCTTGGTCGCCCGAGTTGCCCGCACTGACTGGCGGCGCCCGCCGGCTTCGGCCGACGGGCGCCGCCAGTGTTTTGCCCAGGTTTTCAAGCGTGACAGGCCCGTTCGCGTCCCTTTGTGTATGAACGGACCGTTCGTGCGGGTGGCCGATGGACAAGCAAAGTGCTCGTGGGTAGCTTCCGGATATCAGTGCTTCCAGGTGGACTTCTTTCCACCTGAGAGTCAGGCACGAATCTGGGAGGCTTGAGGTGACGACCCGAATCGCGCACGCCCGTCATCGGAGGATCCATGCGCTCGCCCTGCCCCTCGCGGGTCTGCTCGCCCTGGGTGTCGCGGGCGTTCCGGCGACCGCGCAGCCGGTGACGGCCGACGCGGAGGCGCAGCGGGCGCTGCGCGGGTTGACCCTGGAGCAGAAGGTCGGGCAGCTCTTCGTCACCTGGGTGAACGGGAAGTCGGCCGACGAGGTCAACGCCAAGAACAAGGCCGACTTCGGCGTGGACACCCCCGCGCAGGTGATCGAGAAGTACCACCTGGGCGGCGTCATCTACTTCAACAACGACAGCCGCGACAACTTCGACGACCCGGTGCAGGTCGCCAAGCTGTCGAACGGGCTCCAGCGGGCGGCCCTCTGCAGCGGCGCCCGCATCCCGTTGCAGATCGCGACCGACCAGGAAGGCGGCACGGTCACCCGGATGGGTGCCCCCGCCACCGAACTGCCGAACGCGATGGCGATCTCGGCCGGTCGTGACACCAAGGCCGCGCAGGACGCCGCCCGGATCCTCGGGCACGAACTGCGCGCCGTCGGCATCAACCAGGACTTCGCCCCCGACGCCGACGTGAACTCGAACCCGGCGAACCCGGTGATCGGCGTCCGTTCCTTCTCCGGACGCCCGGAGCTGGCGAGCCAGTTCGTCGAAGCCCAGGTCAGGGGCTTCCAAAACTCCGGACGGCGTGCGGAGACGGTGTCCGCCGCCGCGAAGCACTTCCCCGGCCACGGCGACGCCGCCACCGACAGCCACCACGAACTGCCCCGGATCGACCGGAGCGAGGCCAGCTGGCGCGAGACCGACGTGCCGCCGTTCAAGGCCGCCATCAAGGCGGGCATCGACTCGATCATGAGCGCGCACATCCAGTTCCCGAGCCTCGACCCGTCGGGCGAGCCCGCCACGCTGTCGAAGCCGATCCTCACCGGCAAGCTGCGCGAAGAGCTCGGATACCGCGGCGTCGTCGTCACCGACTCCCTCTCGATGGACGCGGTGCGCGAGATGCACAGCGACGCGGAGATCCCGGTGCTAGCCCTCAAGGCGGGTATCGACCAGCTGCTCATGCCGGTGAACCTCGAACTGGCGATCAACTCGGTGCTCGACGCCGTCCGCAAGGGCGAACTGACCGAGCGGCGTATCGACGAGAGCGTCCTCCGCGTGCTCAAGCTCAAGCTGAACCGCGGCATCCTGACCTCGCCGTTCGTCGACCCGGCCAAGGTGATGTCGAAGGTCGGTGTCCCGGCCAACCTCGCGACCGCGCAGGGCATCGCCGACCGGTCGGTCACCGCGATCCGCAACGACGGCGGCGTCCTGCCGCTGAAGCAGCAGCCCGCGAAGACCCTCGTGACCGGCTGGGGCGCGACCACGACGGCGTCGCTGGCCGCGAAGCTCACCGCGCACGGCACGCAGGCGACCGCGCTGCAGACCGGTCAGACGCCGACCGACGCCCAGATCGCGCAGGCGGCCGCGGCGGCCAAGAACGTCGACCTCGTCGTCGTGCTGACCAACAACGTGGGCACGTATCCGTTGCAGGGCAAGCTGTTGCAGGCACTGGCCGACACCGGGAAGCCCGTCGTCGCGGTCGCCGCCCAGATCCCCTACGACGCCGGCTACGAGAACCCGATCAAGACGTGGCTCGCCACGTACGGCTACATCACGCCTTCGCTCGAAGCGCTGGCGAAGGTGATCCTCGGGAAGGTGACGCCGCAGGGCAAGCTGCCGGTCGACGTTCCCGCGGGCAAGGACGTGGGCACGGTGAAGTACCCCTTCGGCCACGGGCTGACCTGGTGAACCTCAACCGCCGCCACTTCCTCGCCACCGGCGCGCTCGCGGTCCCCGCGCTGACGGCCGGGTCCTCGGTCGCGGGGGCCCAGCCGGAAAGCGAGAGCAAAGGTCCCCCGCTCACCCGCACCGGAGCGGACGTGCTCGCCGCCAAGGGCTGGGCGCCGCTGGCCGGCCGCAAGCTCGGCGTGCTGTCGAACCCGACGGGCGTCCTGGCGAGCGGCGACCACATCGTCGACTCGATGGTCGCCGCCGGGGTCCGGCCGCTCGCCGCGTTCGGGCCGGAACACGGTTTCCGCGGCAGCGCGCAAGCCGGCGGCTCCGAGGGCGACTACACCGATCCGCGCACCGGCGTGCCGGTGTACGACGCGTACGGCGCCGACGCGACGAAGCTCGCCGGGATGTTCACGAAGGCGGGCGTCGACACCGTCGTCTTCGACATCGCCGACGTCGGCGCGCGGTTCTACACCTACATCTGGTCCCTGTACACGGCGATGGTCGCGGCGGCGAAGGTCGGCGCGGCGGTCGTCGTACTGGACCGGCCGAATCCGCTGGGTGGCAAGGCCGCCGGGCCGATGCTGGACCCGGCGTTCGCCTCGGGTGTCGGCCGGAAGCCGATCGTGCAGCAGCACGGCATGACCGTCGGTGAACTCGCGCGCTTCTTCGCGGCCGAGTTCCTGCCGGCCGAAGGGGTCACGCCGGGCAAGCTCGAAATCGTCGAAGTGCGTGACTGGCGCCGTGATCAGCTCTTCGCCCGCACCGGGCTGACCTGGGTCCCGCCGAGCCCGAACATGCCGACGCCGGACACCGCGCTCGTCTATCCCGGCACCGGGATGTTCGAGGGCACCGTGTTCTCCGAAGGCCGGGGCACCACCAGGCCGTTCGAGATCATCGGCGCGCCGGGCCTCGACTGGCGCTGGCGCGAGAAGCTCGTCGAGCTACGGCTTTCCGGGGTGAAGTTCCGTGAGGCCTACTTCGTGCCGACGTTCGGCAAGTTCGTCAACGAACCCTGCGGCGGCGTGCAGGTGACGATCACCGATCCGCGGGCGTTCGACGCCATCCGCACCGCGGTCACCATGTTCGTCACCGCGAAACAGGTGCATCCGGACAAGTTCAAGTGGCGCCCCGACAATTTCCTCGACAAGCTCTCGGGCTCCGCCAGGCTGCGCACGATGATCGACAAGGGCGCCGGGGTGGACGAGATCGTCGGGTCCTGGCAGGCGGAACTGGCCGAGTTCGACCGGAAACGCCGCCGCCATCTCATCTACCGCTGAGAGGAACGACCGTGCGTGTTAGGAAGATCCTGATCGCGGCCGTCTCCGTACTGGTCGCGGCGACCACGCTGTCGACGGCGGGAGCACAGGCGATTCCGGGTACCGGGCAACAGGGAAACGGCACGGCGGGCCGGTTCGACAAGCCGCGTGGGGGTTTCGCGCCCGCGTCCACCGTGCTGCGCGACGGCGCGCCCTCGGAGGTCGGCCTCGACCCCGAGCCGATCAAGGCGGCCGAGCGGTTCATCGAGAGCTGGACGAAGCCGGACGCCACCGGGCATCCGCACTTCTCCGGAGCGGTCGGCCTGCTCGCGCACGACGGCGTGATCGTCGAGCGTCAGGCCGTCGGCGGCGCTGTCCGTTACGCCGACGCGAAGGGCACGGAACTGCCGCCCGAGCAGCAGGTGCCGATGCGCGCGGACACCATCTTCGACATGGCCTCGATCTCGAAGCTGTTCACCTCCGTCGCGGTGATGCAGCTGGCCGAGACGGGGAAGGTCGACATCTCGGCGCCGGTGGTGAAGTACCTGCCGGAGTTCGGCGTGAACGGCAAGGAGTCCGTCACGGTCCAGCAGTTGCTCACTCACGTCTCGGGCTTCGCCGCGACACCGCTCCCGTCGCTGTGGGAGGGCTACCCGGACATCCCGTCCCGCCGGAAGGCCGTCCTCGACAGCCCGCTGAAGAACGCGCCGGGCAGCACGTACCTCTACTCCGACATCAACCTGCTGACGCTCGGCTTCCTGGTCGAGAAGGTGGCCGGAGCTCCGCTGGACAAGGTCGTCCAGGACCGCATTTCCGCGCCGCTGGGTCTGGTCGACACCGGGTACAACCCGCCGGCGTCGAAACTCGCCAGGGTCGCGGCGACCGAGTACGCCGCGAAGCCGCCTCGGGGGCTCGTACGCGGCGAAGTGCACGACGAGAACGCTTGGTCCTTGGGCGGCGTCGCCGGGCACGCGGGCGTGTTCTCCACCGCCCCCGACATGGCGGTGCTGGCGCAGACCATCCTCAACGGCGGCGCGTACCGCGGTCACCGGATCCTGCGCGAGGAGACCGTGCGGGCGATGCTGACGAACTACAACCACAAGTTCCCCGACAACGCGCACGGGCTCGGCTTCGAACTCGACCAGCCTTGGTACATGGGCGCGCTGTCGGCACCGTCGACCGCCGGGCACACCGGCTTCACCGGGACCTCGCTGGTGATCGACCCTCTGTCGCGGTCGTTCGCGATCCTGCTCACCAACCGCGTGCACCCGACGCGGAACTGGGGCTCGATCAACCTCGCCAGGGAGACGTGGGCGAGTTCGCTCGCGAAGGCGATGGCCGTCCGCCCCGCGCACGGCCGCGAAGCGTGGTTCAGCGGCGCCGGGGACGTCTCCACGGCCACGCTCACGACCCCGCCGTTACAGACGCGCGGCGGGCCGCTGAAGGTCTCGTTCGACACCTTCGTGGACACCGAAGGGCCCTCGGATTCGCTCTTCTTGGAAACAAGTACCGACGGCGGAGCAACCTGGAAATCGATTACTCTGCGTGCGAGCGGACCAGGTGCCCCCGTGGGTGACCAGACCGGGCTCGGCGGGCACGGACATCGCGCTTGGTGGCGGGCCGCCGCCGAGGTGTCGCAAAGCTCACAAATCACCCTTCGCTGGCGTTACACGACCGATGCCCGTTACACCGGACGGGGAATTTCTTTGGACGGTGTGAAAGTCACTGAACGCGGCCGCATACTGCTGGACAGTGAGCATAATCCCCCTACTTTCGTCGCTACCGGCTGGAAGTTGAGCACTAGGTAGCCAATCGGCTCCGATGCGCTGACCGGACCGCCCCGTTGACCGGGACACAGCCCCTTGCGTCGCGACACTAAGTTGCCAAGTCGTTAGCTCGACCTCGTTAACGACCTCGACCTGGTTAGCGACTTTCTGGTCAACGATTAATCGCAAATCGAATCCGCAGACACGGATAGGTTGCGATCTTCCCGAAGGGTGTGGGTAGCCTTGTCGCAGATGCCAACGGTTAGTAACTTTCCCACGGTGGGCGATACCGATTCCGTAATCGCGGCCGCACCGTCCGAGGCCGTGCCGGCGCAGCCGACACGGGACGCTGACGCGAGCCCGCTCGTCCGGATTCGCTCCCTCCTGCCCGGGCTCGCCCGGGCCGAGCAGCGCGTCGCGAAGGTCGTCCTTGACGACCCCGCGCAGGTCGCGCGGCGCAGCATCACCGAGGTCGCGCTCGCGGCGAACACCAGCGAAACCACCGTCACGCGGTTCTGCAAGGCGGTCGGCGTCGGCGGGTATCCGCAGCTCAGGATCGCCCTGGCTGCCGACACCGCCCGCTCCGAGGCGCGGTCGACCCGCAACCTCGGCGGCGAGATCGGGCCGGAGGACGACCTGGCCGCCGTGATCGGCAAGGTCAGCTTCGCGGACGCACGCGCCGTGGAGGAGACAGCCGACCAGCTCGACGTCCCGTCGCTACAGCGCGTGATCGACATCGTGGCGGGCGCGGGCCGCGTGGACGTCTACGGCGTGGGCGCGAGCGCGTTCGTCGCCGCGGACCTGCAGCAGAAGCTGCACCGCATCGGGCGGGTCAGCTTCGCCTGGTCGGACACGCACATCATGCTCACCTCGGCCGCCGTGCTGAGCCCCGGCGACGTCGCGATCGGCATCTCCCACACGGGCGCGACCACGGACACCGTCGAGGCGCTGCGTGTGGCCCGTGAGCACGGCGCGATCACCGTCGCCGTGACGAACTTCCCGCGTTCACCGATCACGGAGGTCGCCGACCACGTGCTGACCACGGCCGCGCGGGAGACGACGTTCCGCTCGGGTGCGACCGCCAGTCGCATCGCGCAGCTGACCGTCATCGACTGCCTGTTCATCGGTGTCGCGCAGCGGCACATGGACGCGTCGGTCAACGCGCTCGACGCGACCAGGGACGCGGTTGGCTCGCACCGTCTGGGCGTCCGGCCCGACGGCAGGCGGCGGCCGCGGGAAACCGGCAAATGAGCGAAAAAGTGAGGCGCATGATGACCGTCCCACGCCAGGTGGTGCACGTCGACTCGCCAACCGAACAGCGCAATCCACGGACGACCGACATCGACCTGATGTCGACCATGGGCATCCTCGGCGCGATCAACGCCGAGGACCGCCGGGTCCCCGAAGCCGTCGCCGCGGTGCTGCCGCAGGTGGCGCGGGCGGTCGACTTCGCCGTGGAAGCGCTGCGGTCGGGACACCGCGTGCACTACTTCGGGGCCGGTACCTCCGGCAGGCTGGCGACGTTGGACGCGGCGGAACTGGTGCCGACGTTCAACGTGCCCTCCGATTGGTTCATCGCGCATCACGCGGGCGGCGCGCGCGCTCTGCGCCAAGCCGTCGAAGACGCCGAGGACAACGCGAAGGCCGGAGCCGCCGAAGTGGCCGAGTCCGTCGCGCCCGGCGACTTCGTGCTCGGGCTGACGGCTTCCGGCCGGACGCCCTACGTCCTCGGCGCGCTGGCCGCGGCCAGCCGTCGCGGTGCCCGTACCGCGCTGGTCTCGGGCAATCCGGCAGCGGTGACGCCGCCGGGTGTCGACGTCCTCATCGCGGTGGACACCGGCCCCGAGGCGATCGCCGGATCGACGCGGATGAAGGCGGGCACGGCGCAGAAGATCATCCTCACGGCGTTCTCCACCGCGACGATGATCAAGCTCGGCCGCACGTATTCGAACCTGATGGTGAGCATGCGGGCGACCAACGCGAAGCTGCGCGGGCGGACCATCCGGATCCTGCGCGAGGCCACCGGCATGAGCATGGCGGACTGCTCCGACGCGCTCACCGAGGCCGACGGCGACCTCAAGGTCGCGCTGGTCCATCTGCTGTCCGGCGAAGACGTCGCCAGTGCGGCGAAGGCGTTGGCGGCAAGCGATGGCCACGTACGAAAGGCTCTCGACTCCCTGAGGGTGCGCGCGAGCTGAACACCGGTGGACAGACCCGTTCATCCCGACGCTTCGCGCTCACGCGACGCGAACGGGTGTCCGTCGCCGGGATGGCCGGCTTCATCCTGGCGCTCAACGTCATCGGCTGGGGGGTCCTGACGCTTTTCGTGGCGCCGCGCCAGTACGAGCTCGGCGCCACGGGCGTGTTCGGGGTCGGCCTCGGCGTCACGGCGTTCGTGCTCGGGACGCGGCACGCGTTCGACGCGGACCACATCGCCGCGATCGACAACACCACCCGCAAGCTGATGGCCGACGGGCAACGGCCGCTTTCGGTCGGTTTCTGGTTCTCCCTCGGCCATTCGACGATCGTCTTCGTCCTGTGTCTGCTGCTGTCGCTCGGCGTCCGCGCGCTCGCCGGGGCCGTCGAGGACGACTCGTCGGCGCTGCACGCGGCGACCGGGCTGATCGGGACGTCCGTTTCGGCGGTGTTCCTGTACCTCATCGGGATCATGAACCTCGTGGTGCTCGTCGGCATCGTGAAGGTGTTCCGGCGCATGCGGCGGGGCGAGTTCGACGAAGCGACGCTGGAACGGCAGCTCGACAACCGCGGCCTCATGAACCGCCTGCTTCGCGGCGCCACCAAAGCGGTGCGCAAGCCTTGGCACATCTACCCGATCGGCGTGCTGTTCGGTCTCGGCTTCGACACCGCGACCGAGATCAGCCTGCTGGTGCTCGCCGGTGGCGCGGCGGCCTTTTCGCTGCCCTGGTACGCGATCCTGGTGCTGCCGATCCTGTTCGCCGCGGGAATGACGCTGTTCGACACCGCCGATGGCTGCTTCATGAACTACGCGTACGGCTGGGCGTTCGCGAAGCCGGTGCGGAAGATCTACTACAACCTCATCGTGACGGCGCTTTCCGTCGCGGTCGCCTTGCTCATCGGGACGATCGAGGTCGTCTCGATCATCACCGAACGGTTCGGCATCACGACCGGGCCGCTCGCGGCGATCGGGTCGCTGAGCCTGGACTACGTGGGCTACGCGGTTGTAGCGCTCTTCGTGCTTACGTGGCTCTTCGCGCTCCTCGTGTGGCGCTTCGGGCGTATCGAGGAGCGCTGGTCGGTCGAGCAGGGCCTCTGACCTGCGGGAAGAGAGCAAGGGACCTTTGCTGCCACTTACGTAGGCATGCTAAGAAAAGGCGGGCGGGTTTCCGCTCAGGGGGCCGACCGCGCCCTGAAGTGTCCACAAGGGACGTTCCAGCCTGATCAAATGCCCGATTGATCCCAGTATGCACAGTTTCGGTCGGGGGTCGTGAGTGGCAATGAGGGTTAGAACGATCATTGCCACTCACGACCCCTTCATAAAGCACCCAAAGCGGACATGCGAGCGTCGCTTAGTGTCCCTTGTGGACAGTTGACCCCAGCAGAGTGGTAGCAAAGGTCCCTTGCTCCCCCTTGGGTCATGCGGGCTCGGGCACCTTCGCCCGCGAAGGCACCGAAAGCGCGAAGCCCAGCAGAGCGACGAAGGCGGCAACGGGACCGATCCACCAGACACCGGCGGAAGACAGGACGACGCCGCCCAGCGCGGCACCGAGAGCACCACCGCCGTAGATCGCGGAACCGTTGAGCCCCATGGCGACCGTCGGCGCGTCAGGCGCCAGCGAGAACAGCCGGTGCTGCTGCGGCACCATCAGCATGCCGCCGAAGACCCCCGAAACCAGCGCGAGGACCAGCGAACCGGGCAGGCTCAGCACGGCGACGTCCAGCAGCGCGAAAGTCACGACCGTCCCGATCAGCGAGATCGACCGGACGCGTGAGGGCCCCAGCGAGTCCGTCGCCCGGCCCGCGAAGGCGTTGCCCACGATCTGCCCGATCCCGAAGCCGACGAGCAGCCACGAGATCGTCGCGCCCGCCGCCACCGGAGCCACCAGCACCGGCAGGTACACGAAGGCCGCGAAGCCCGCCGCGGTGCCGAGGACGCTCACGCCGAGCACGCGCGCGATCGGCGGCCGCGCGACGACGGCGAGCCTGTCGCGCAACGACACCGTCGGCATCCGAACCCCGGGCAGCAGCGGCACGAGCAGCATCACGATCAGCGCCACCGCGCCGATCCCCCACATCACCGCGCGCCAGCCGAACCACGTCCCGGCCAGCACTCCGATCGGCACGCCGAGCACCATCGACACGCTCATCCCGTTCGAGACCGTGGCCAGCGCGCGCCCGCGACGCTCGTCCGACGCCAGCGCACCGGCGAGCACATACGCGTTGGATTGGAACGCGGCGGCGCCGAGGGCGGCCAGCACGCGTGCGACGGCGACCACGGCGAAGGACTCGCCGAGCGCCTGACCGGCCATGCCGATCGTGAACAGCACCATCCCCGCGCCGAGCACCCAGCGCCGGTCGAGCCGTCCGGTGAAAGCCGCGATGAGCGGCGAAGAAATCGCGTAGGTCACCGCGAAGACCGTGGTCAGCTGGCCCGCGACGGCCTCGGAAACCCGCAGGTCGGCGGCGATGGCGGGCAGCAGCCCGTTCAGGACGAATCCGTCGGTGCCGACGGTGAACGTCCCGACGGCGAGTACCAGCAGAGCCCCCAGAGCGAGCCGATCATTTGATGATCGTCGAATCGTCATGGGAGGTATAGTGGCGGGACTGTTCGATGACTGTCAAATAGTTTGGAGCGTCGTGAGCAGCACGCTGCCGCAGCCGTCGATCGACGAGATCGAGATCGTGCCGGTGCTCCAGGCGCTCGCGGATCCCGTGCGCCTGGAGCTGATCCGCGCCCTGCGAAGCAACCCTTCGCCGCGAAGCTGCGCCGTCACCGAGTACGACGTCGACATCAGCGCGCCGACGCTCTCCCACCACTGGAAGGTGTTGCGCGAGGCCGGCCTCACGACGACGTTCGTCGAGGGCCGGACCCGCTGGGTCGAGCTACGGACCGAGGACGTCCACGCGCGCTTCCCCGGGCTACTGGACGCTGTCCTCGCTTAGCCGCCACTTCGCCGCGAGTTCCGCCGCGGCGCATACGCCGACGTCGAGCAGATACGGCCCCGCCTGCCCGCAGCCGGATCCCGGCGCGATCGGCTGACCGTGCCCCATCCCGCTGACGGCGTGCGTGTCGACGGCCGCGCCGACGTAGGTCCACTGCTCGGAAAGCTCGCGCATGTTCATCGGAGCGACCGTGTAGTCCGCGGTCCCGTGCCAGACGCTGACCGGCGAACGCGGCCCCGTGCCCGCGGCGCGCACCTTGTCGCCCCATTGCTTCGGGGTCAGATCCTTGCCGGGGTTCATGCAGGAGTACGCGTCGATCATCGAGGTCGCACAACCGTAAGGCAGCCCCGCGACGACACCGCCGCCCGCGAACAGTTCCGGATACGCCGCCAGCATCACCGAAGTCATCGCACCACCGGCCGACAAGCCGGTCACGTACGTCCGGCTCCCGGCCGAATACCGCGCCATCTGCGCGATCGATTCGGCTTCCCCGGAGCCGCGCTTGATGTCGGCCGCCTGGAACCAGTTGAAGCATTTGCTGAAATTGTTCGCCGAAACCTGTTGTGGCAGAACGAGTTTGAACTGCAGCCTGTCCGCGAGCCCGACCCAGCCGGAGCCACGCGCGTATCCGGCGGCGTCCTGCGTGCAGCCGTGCAGCACGACCACCGCCGGACGTCCGGACGGCAGCCCGTCTGGGACGTATTCGAACATCTGCAAAGCACCGGGATTGCTCCCGAACCCGGTCACCGGACGGATCGTCGCCGCCTGTGCCGGAGTCGCGAAGAGAAGGGTCAATGCCGAAACCACCGCGCCGATGAGGAGTTTTCGCATCACCCGATGCTAAAACCGGCGCCCGCGGGGTTTCCACGTGGAAGACCACCACAGCGACGACGCGTTTTGTGTGGTCGCACCGGGTACCGATCCGCGGAACGCCCGCTTACCGTCGGCCGATGCGGCTCTTTCTGGTCCTCGCGATGATGCTGGCCCTGGCCACCCCCGCCCAGGCGGCGAGCGGTTGCGGGAACGTGCGCGTTCCCGGCGCCGCGGCGCAACGACTGTCCTGTTTGGACGATCTGACCACCACCGGCACCCTGGCCACCGGCCATACCGTGCAGGCAGACTGGGCGGGGCTCACGTCCGCCGGCCTCCCCGCGCCCAAGGGCGTTCCCGGCATCCAGATCGACGGCTACTTCCCGGATTCGTCGACGTCCAACACGGCGCACGGCTGGAACCACGACGCGCAGTTCGTGCTGCGGCTGCCCGATCGCTGGAACGGCGGCCTCGTGGTCTCGGGATCGCCCGGGGTGCGACGGCAGTACGCGAACGATCGCGCGATCGGCGACCAGGTCCTCGCCGCCGGTTACGCGTTCGCCGCGACCGACAAGGGCAACACCGGCGCCGACTTCCACACCGACGGACGCCGCCCCGGTGACGCGATCGCCGAGTGGAACTCGCGGGTCACGCAGCTGACCATCGCAGCGAAGGCGGCCGTCGCACACCGCTACGGGCGCCTGCCGAGCCGCACCCTCGCGGCCGGGATGTCGAACGGCGGTTACCTCGTCCGCTGGCAGCTCGAGAACCGGCCGTGGCTCTACGACGGCGGAATCGACTGGGAAGGCACGCTTTGGCACGAAGACGGCCCGAACCTGTTCACCTTCCTGCCGCCCGCGATCAAGGCCTATCCCGCGTACGCCAACGGTTCCACGCAAGCCCACCAGGAAATCCTCGACGCCGGGTTCGCGCCGGGTTCGGAATTCCTCTGGAAGTACCACAACGACGTCTACTGGGGCTTGACTCAGCGGATCTACCAGGCCGAATTCGACCCGTCGTTCACCGGGACCGATTACGACTACGCCGCTCGCCCGCCGTCGGTGCACCGCGCGGTCGAACGGATCTCTCTGACCGGCCGGATCGGCAAACCGCTGATCACGCTGCACGGCACCCTCGACACGCTTCTGCCGATCACCCGCGATTCAGATGTCTACCAGCGGATGATCGCCGACCAGGGCCGCGCCGGTCTGCAGCGCTACTACCGGATCGTCGACGGCAACCACGTCGACGGCCTGTACGACGCGTACCCGGACAAGCTGCGCCCGATCGGCCCGTGTTTCCGGACGGCTTTCAGCGCTCTCGAAGGCTGGCTCGACGGCGTCCGCCCGCCCGCTTCGGCGACCATCCCGCGTGCGAGCGGTGACCTGGCGACCGCTTGCGCACTAGGCTGATCGCATGGAATTCCAGGACGTCGTACGACGCCGTCGCATGGTCCGGAAGTTCACCGACGAGCCCGTCGCCGAGGCGAGCCTTCAGCGCATCCTGCGCAACGCGCTGAAGGGTCCCTCGGCCGGATTCTCACAGGGACAAGGATTTCTCGTCCTCACCGGCGAAGAACTCGCGAAATTCTGGGAGTTCGGGGCGAGCTGGGCACCGGAAACCGTGACCACGGCCCCGGTCGCGATCGTCCCGCTTTCGGTCAAGAACGCGTACCTCGACCGCTATGCCAAGCCGGACAAGGGTGTCGCCGATCGAAACGAGTCGTGGTGGCGCGTGCCGTACTGGGACGTCGACACCGGGATGGCGACGTTGCTGATCCTGCAGACGGCCGTCGACGAAGGTCTCGGCGCGGTGTTCTTCGGGCTGGCGCCGGAAAGCGTGGAGCGGCTCCACGGCGAGTTCGGCGTACCGGAGGATCACGACCCGATCGGTGTCGTGGCGCTCGGGCACGGCGCCGAATCCGGTCCGTCGCCCGGCTCGTCGCCGACCACGGTCGCCCGCCGAGACTTCGACGACGTCATCCGTTTCGGTCACTGGTGAGGCGGTGCAGCCTGAGCGCGAGCTGAAGTTCCAGCGCGCGCTCGGGCGCCTGCCACTGCTCGCCCAGCAGTGAAGCGATGCGGTCCAGCCGCTGGACGACGGTGTTGACGTGCACGTGGAGCAGGTCCTTCGCCCGCGTCAAGTTGCCGCCACAGGCGAAATACGCGCGGAGCGTGCCGATCAGGTCCGTGCCGCGGCGTTCGTCGTAGTCGAGCACCGGGCCGATAGTGGCGGTCACGTACGCGCCGAGATCGGCGTGCTCACCGAGGAGCAGCCCGACGAACCCGAGGTCGGCCATGCTCGCGCCTTCCCCCGCCCGGCCCAGCGCCAGCAGTGAAGCGACGCATCGAGCGGCTTCGGCGTGCGCCACGGCCAGCGCCTTCGGGGAGGCGGCCGGCCCCGCCGCGCCCACCGTCACCGGACAGTCCATTGTGGACGACAGTTCGGTGGCGACGGATCGCGCCAGCGAGCCGGGATCCGCGCCACGCACCAGAAGGACCACTTCGTCGGCGTGGACCCCGACCAGGTCCGCGTGCCGCGAGGCCGCCGCGGCGAGCCGTCGCCGGGAAACGTCGCCGGAATGCGCGATCAGCACCGCATGCGATGTCGACAAATCGACCCCGAGACGTCTACCGCGCGCCAGCAGCGCGGCCGGATTGCGGCCGGGCGCGGTGAGCAGATCCGACAGCAGCTCGCCGCGCACCTCGTCCTCGGCGCGCGCGACGGAACGCCGTTGCATCAGCAGCACGGCGGTGACCACGCCCGCCCGCTCGAACAGCCGCCGGTCGGCCTCGCCGAGCGAGTGCCCGCCGCCCAGCACCAGGCTGCCCAGGAATTCCTGTCCCGCCTGGACCGCGCACAGCCAACCGTCCTCAGTGGACACCGCGCGCCCGCTCGTCCTGGACGCGGAAACCGCGGTCCGCGAAAGATTCAGCTCGCCGTCGGTCCGCGCGAGCACCGCGCCGTCCGCGTCGTAGACGGCGATCGCCCCGCCGAGCACGTCCGCGACCGCGGCGGCGACCTCGGCCAGATCACCGCCGCGCAGCACGAGATCCATCAGCCGGTCGTGCGCGTCCTCGGCGCGGCGCATCGCGTCGTTGTGCGCGCTGATCGTCGCGTTCGCGGCGTTCAGCTCGGCGACCGCGCGGCGCGTCTCGTCGAGCAGATGCGCGTTGTCCAGCGCGATCGCCGCGTGGTCGGCCAGCGACGACAGCAGCGCGACCTCGTCGGGCGAGAACTCCCGGCTGGTCCGGTCCGAGGCGAACAGGACCCCGATGACCTTGCTGCCGATCGCCAGCGGCACCCCGAGGATCGCGGTGAGTCCCTCGTCGAGCACACCGGTGTCGATCGACGACGTGTGGCGGAACCGCTTGTCGTTGAAGTAGTCCGCCGTCGCGTATGGCCGCGCGGTCTGCGCGACCAGCCCGCCGAGCCCCTCGCCCATGCCGAGCACGATGTCCTGGAACAGCGCGGAAACCGACCCGTCGGTGACCCGGACGTAGGTCTTGCCCTCGGTCTCGTCGTTGAGGCTCAGATACGAGACGTCCACGCCGAGCAGCGCCCGCGCCCGCCGCACGATCGACCGGAGGACGGCGTCCGGATCGTCCAGCCGCGCGAGGTCGCTGGCGGTGTCGAACAACGCGGCCAGCTCAGCCTCGCGCCGCCGGTGCTCGGCGACGGTGTCCCGGATCCGCAGCGCCAGTTCGGTGGCCTTCGGGTCGACGGGGACGTGCGCCAGCTGCTCGCTGCCCGCGCCGGAGGCGAGCAGTTCGAGCAGCCGGCGCAATTCCACGGCTCCGTCCACAGCGGTCATGCTGACACGTGACCGCGCTCCGTGAGAACTTCGGAGTGCAGGGATTCACCCTTGGTCTCGCGGGCGGCGAGCAGGGCGATCACGGTCAGCGCGCACATCGAGACCACGTAGAGCGAGACCGGGACCGTGCTGCCGAACTCCTTGAACAGCGCGACCGCGATGAGCGGCGCCACCGCGCCGGCCGCGATCGAAGACAGCTGACCGCCGACCGAAAGCCCGGTGTAGCGCACCCGCGTCGGGAACTGCTCGGAGAAGAACGCGGCCTGCGGGCCGTACATCGCGCCGTGCAGCACCAGGCCGATGGTCGCCGCGAGGATGATGACGCCGGAGTTCTTCGTGTCGAGCATCGCGAAGAACACGAAGCTCCACAGCGCCATGCCGATCGCGCCGAACAGATAGACCGGACGACGGCCGATCCGGTCGGAAAGCTTGCCCCACAAGGGAATCGTCACGAAGTGCACGGCGGAGCCGATGAGCACCGCGTTCAGCCCGGCCGATTTCGGCAGGCTCAGCCCGGTGGTGACGTAGACGAGGATGAACGCGGTGATCACGTAGTACGAGACGTTCTCCGCCATCCGCGAACCGATCGTGATCAGCACCGCGCGCCAGCTCTTGCGGAACACCTCGACGACCGGCGCGTGCGTGGTCGTGTCGTTCTTCTGCGCCGCGAGGAACACGGGCGATTCGCTGACCGCGAGCCGGATCCACAGCCCGATCACCACGAGCACCCCGGACAGCAGGAACGGGATCCGCCAGCCCCAGCTGAGGAACGCCTCGTCGGACTGCGTCGCGGCGAGGATCGCCAAGACCGCCGTCGCGAGCAGGTTGCCGCCGGGAGCACCGCATTGCGGCCACGACGCCCAGAACCCGCGACGCTTGTCGTCGCCGTGTTCGGAGACGATCAGCACCGCACCGCCCCATTCGCCGCCGAGCGCGAAACCCTGCACGAGCCTCAGCAGCGTCAGCAGGATCGGTGCCAGGACACCGACCGTGGCGTACGTCGGCAGGATGCCCATCGCGCAGGTCGAACCGCCCATCAGCAGCAGGCTCAGCACCAGCAGCTTCTTGCGGCCGACACGGTCACCGAAATGCCCGAACACCAGCCCGCCGATCGGCCGGGCGAGGAAGCCGACGGCGTAGGTGAGGAACGCGAGCAGGGTCCCGGTGAGCGGATCGTTGGTGGGGAAGAACAATTTGCCGAACACCAGCGCCGCGGCGGAGGTGTAGAGGAAGAAGTCGTACCACTCGATCGTCGTGCCGATCAGGCTGGCGCTGACGACCTTCGCGATCGAGCCGCGGTTCTGGGTGGTCACCGGGGACGTCCTTTCTGGGGAGGGGTTCACGCGGCGGTCCAGCCGCCGTCGAGGGGGATGGAGGTACCGGTGACATGGGCGGCGTGGTCGCCGGACAGCCAGAGCACGCACGCGGCGACGTCCGCCGGTTCGATGAGCCGTTTGATCGCCGACCGGCGCAGCAGGACCTGCTCGATGACGGCGTCGCGTTCGAGCCCGTGCTCTTCTGCCTGCGCCTGGAGCTGGCCGGTGACCAGCGGCGTCCGGACGTAGCCCGGGTTGACGCAGTTGCTGGTCACGCCGTGTTCCGCGCCTTCGAGCGCGGTGACCTTGGAGAGGCCTTCGAGTGCGTGCTTCGCGGTGACGTACGCGGATTTGAACGGGCTCGCGCGGAGGCCGTGGACGCTGGACATGTTGACCACGCGCCCCCAGCCGCGTTCGTACATGCTCGGCAGCGCGCGGCGGATGAGCAGGAACGGCGCGGTGACCATCAGCGCCTGGATGCGGGTGAACGTCTCCGGCGGGAACTCGTGGATCGGCGCGATGTGCTGGAAACCGGCGTTGTTGACGAGGATGTCGATCTCGGTGGGGAGGGTCTCGACGGCCTGGGCGTCGGTGAGGTCGACGACGTGCGCGATGCCGTCGACGTCGGCCGCCGCCTTCTCGACGGCGTCGTCGATGTCGACGAGGTGGACCTTGGCCCCGGCCTCGGCGAGCGCTTCGGCGCAGGCCAGCCCGATCCCGCCCGCCGCACCCGTGACCAGCGCGGACTTACCCGCCAGATCGCTGTGATACGCACCACTCATGCCGGACGACGTTAGGTCTCCCGGCGCGCTTAAGCCATGTGGTCACGCACTACACCTGGGCAAGATCCCGTGTGGCCTCACCCCACCCATGCATTTCGTCCTCTGGATGCGGTAGTTGATATCGCGAACTACCGCATCCAGAGGACGAAACGCGGGGAGTCAGCCGGCGGCGTCGGAGATGGACTTCGCCTCACGAGCGCCCGCCTCGAACGCTTCGCACGAGAAGAGCAGCCAAGCGCGGACGCCGTCGGGAGTCCCGCCGGCGAAGCCTGTAGCGGCTTCGAGGTACTTCGGCACCCGCCGGAAGTACGCGACCTCGGGCACCGTCAGCGCCTTCGGGTCCAGCCCGGTCGCCACCGCCGAAAGCCGCGCCGCCGCCCGCGCGACGACGCCGTCCGCCGAGCCGAAAGGCTTGAGCGCCAACAGTTCTCCGTGCACGACGGCGGTCAGCACCGGACCCGGCACCGATGTCGCGCCGGTGACCAGTTGCGCCAGCATCTCCAGCCGCGGCCCGACGTCACCGGACGACCGCGGCCGCCCCAGCGCGTCGAGATCCGTCACCAGATCCGACGCGGCGAGAACATGCAGGCGCGCCAACGCCTGCAGCGGCGCGCGCCGCCACGTCGGGAGCAGTCCTTCGAGCGCTTCCGCGACCCGCAGCGCGCCCGCCAGCACCGGATCGGTCACCTCACCGGATTCCGGCAGTTCGGGCGCGGCGCCCTCGATCCCGGCCGACGCCCGTGCCGACCGCACGGAGGCTTCGGCGGCCGTCGCCGCGCCGCCGCGCAGGTTGGCGGGCAGCCGGTGGACGGCGAACACCGCGTCCTGAGCCGATTTCGCGGCCGCCGCGACCCCTTCGAGATCCAGCAGCGGCTTCAGCGGATCCGTCACGCGTCCAGCACCTGACCCTCGCGCCGCACCACGGGCGCCTGCACCGACCACGGGAAGTTGATCCAGCGGTCCGTGTGCTTCCAGACGTACTCGCATTTGACCTCGGAGCGCGGCTTCTCGTAGACGACCGCGCAGCGCACCTCGGCGACGTGGTCGGCACAGAAGTCGCGGACCAGCTTCAGCGTCGCACCGGTGTCCGCGACGTCGTCGGCGACGAGCACCTTCTTCTTCGTCAGGTCCACGACGTTCGGCACCGGCGGCAGCATCACCGGCAGGTCGAGACGCTGGTCGACGCCGGTGTAGAACTCGACGTTCATCACGTGCAGGTTCTTGACGTCCAGCGCGTAACCGAGCGCGCCGGCGACGAACAGCCCGCCGCGCGCGATCGACAGGATCAGGTCCGGCTCGAAGCCGTCGTCGGCGACGGCCTGCGCCAGATCCCTGCTGGCCGTCCCGAACAACTCCCAGGTGAGCTCTTCCCGCTCCTCGGCCATGCTGCCTCGCCTTCGTCGATCGTTCCCGCGAGCATAGGCAACGGCTTAGTGGCCTTCTCAAATGCTTCGAAACTGGCTATCCAGCAAGGCCATTGCCGATCGTAACGTCATGATCGTGACCGACTGGAACGACCACGCGACCTTGACCGGCGAACGCGTCCGCCTCGAACCCCTCACCCGCGACCACGCCAAGGGCCTGTTCGCGGCCGGCGCCGACCCGGCGATCTGGACCTGGCTCAGCCTCCGGCAGCCGCGGGATCTCGCCGCGGCCGAAGCCATGGTCGAAGACATCCTCGCCGACACCAACCGCCGCGCCTGGGCGCAGATCGACGCGCGCACCGGCGAGGTCGCGGGCACGACGTCGTTCTACGCGATGAACGCGCGCCACAAGATCGTTTCCGTGGGCTACACCTGGATCGGTTCCGAATGGCAGCGGACCGGACTCAACCGCGAGTCGAAACTCCTGTTGCTGCGCCACGCTTTCGACGACCTCGGCGCGAACCGCGTCTCGTGGGAGACCGACATCCGCAACCTCAAGTCGCAGAAGGCGATCGAACGTCTCGGCGCGCAAAGGGAAGGGGTACTGCGCGCGCATCGTGTGCGGCCGGACGGAACCATCCGCGACACCGTCGTCTACTCCCTGACCGGACCAGAATGGCCGGCGGTCCGTACCGCTTTGTCCTCAAGCGTGTGAATGCCGAGCGCAACCACGATGCAACCTTTTACTTCGCGTCGTAACGTCGATAGCGTGCCAACGGGCGTGAAGACACGCGAAACACAGGAGGCATCGCACCATGACCGAGCAGTCGCCGGCGCTGGACAATTTGCTCACGGAGAGCAGGACCTTCCCCCCGAGTGAGGCTTTCAGCGCGCAAGCGAATGCCACCGCCGACTTCTACGCCGAAGCCGACGCCGACCGGGAAGCGTTCTGGGCCAAGCAGGCCGAGCGCCTGCACTGGGAAACGAAGTGGTCGCAGGTACTGGACTGGACCAATGCGCCGGTCGCGAAGTGGTTCGTGGGCGGGAAGCTGAACGTCGCCTACAACTGCGTGGACCGCCACGTCGCCGACGGCCACGGCGATCAGGTCGCCATCCACTGGGTCGGCGAGCCCGGCGACAGCCGCGACATCACCTACGCCCAGTTGAAGGACGACGTTTCCCGCGCGGCGAACGCCCTCGAATCCCTCAGCCTCGAGGCGGGCGACCGCGTCGCCATCCAGATGCCGATGGTGCCCGAAGCGATCGTCGCGATGCTCGCGTGTGCCCGCATCGGCGTCTTGCACAGTGTCGTCTTCGGTGGTTTTTCCCCGACAGCGCTGCGTTCCCGCGTGGACGACCAGGCGGCGCGGATCGTCATCACCACCGACGGCCAGTACCGCCGCGGCAAGGCCGCCCCGATGAAGGCCAATGTCGACGAAGCGCTCGAAGGCGCCGAATCGGTCGAGAAGGTCATCGTCGTCCGCCGCACCGGCGAAGAGGTGCCGATCACCGAAGGCCGCGACCTCTGGTGGCACGAACTGGTCGACGGCCAGTCCGCGGAGCACGCGCCGCAGGCGTTCGACTCCGAGCACCCGCTCTTCATCCTCTACACGTCCGGCACCACCGGGAAGCCGAAGGGCATCCTGCACACTTCCGGCGGCTACCTGACCCAGGCCGCGTACACGCACCACAACGTCTTCGACCACAAGGCGGGCGAAGACGTCTACTGGTGCACCGCCGACATCGGGTGGATCACCGGGCACACGTACATCGTGTACGGCCCGCTGGCGAACCGGACGACACAGGTCGTCTACGAAGGCACCCCGAACACGCCGCACGAGGGCCGCCACTGGGAGATCGTGCAGCAGCACAAGGTCTCCATCTACTACACCGCGCCCACGTTGATCCGTACGTTCATGAAGTGGGGCAACGAGATCCCGCAGAAGTACGACCTCTCGTCGCTGCGCGTGTTGGGCAGCGTCGGCGAGCCGATCAACCCCGAGGCGTGGATCTGGTACCGCGAGAACGTCGGCGCGAACTCGGCGCCGATCGTCGACACCTGGTGGCAGACCGAGACCGGCGGGATCATGATCTCGCCGCTGCCGGGCGTCACCGCCACGAAGCCGGGCTCAGCGCAGAAGGCGCTGCCGGGCATCTCGGCGAAGGTCGTCGACGACCAGGGTGTCGAGGTCGGCAAGGGCGGCGGCGGATACCTGGTGCTCGACAAGCCGTGGCCGGGCATGCTGCGCGGCATCTGGGGCGACGAGCAGCGTTTCCGTGAGACCTACTGGTCCCGCTTCGCCGACCAGGGCTATTACTTCGCCGGAGACGGCGCGAAGTACGACGCCGACGGCGACGTCTGGCTGCTGGGCCGGGTCGACGACGTGATGAACGTGTCCGGGCACCGCATCTCGACCACCGAGGTCGAGTCGGCGCTGGTCTCGCACCCGACGGTCGCCGAGGCCGCCGTCGTCGGCGCGACCGACCCGACCACCGGACAGGGCATCGTCGCGTTCGTCATCCTGCGCGGCAACGCCGTGGACGGCGGCGACGCGGCCGTCCAGGAGCTGCGCAACCACGTCGCGAAGGAGATCGGCCCGATCGCGAAGCCGCGGCAGATCCTGGTCGTGCAGGAGCTGCCGAAGACGCGGTCCGGCAAGATCATGCGCCGCCTGCTGCGCGACGTCGCGGAGAACCGCCAGGTCGGCGACGTGACCACGCTGGCCGACTCGTCGGTGATGGACCTGATCTCTTCGGGCCTGAAGTCCGGCAAGTCCGAAGAGTAACCCCACCCGCACGCGCCATGAAAGGTCCTTTCCTTGCAAAATTTGCAAGGAAAGGACCTTTCCTCGCATCCGACACGCCTACCACACCCCGGTTCGCCTCACTCGAACGCCTGTTCTAGGATGTGCCGGGTACCACCCCATACCCGGGCAAGGAGACGACACCGACGATGACCGTGGATGCCTTGACACGCACTGACGCCGTGTCCGAAGAAGCGGCTACCGAAGCGCCCGTCGACTCGACGCCGCAGGCGGAGACCACCTCGGAGACCACCGAAGCCCCGGCCGAGGCCAAGGCCGAGACCCCCGAGGCTTCGAGCACCCCGGAGACCCCCGCCGAAGAAGCCACGGCGGAGTCCCCCAAGCCCAAGCGCGGCCGCCCGAAGGTCGCCACGACGGCGAAGAAGACCCGCACCGTCGAGCTGACCCTCACGGTCACCGGCACCGCCGACGGCGAGTGGCAGGCCGAGCTCAAGAACGGCGCGAAGTGGGTCGCGAAGGGCCTGGAGATCCCGGCCGCCGCCGTGTCCCGCGCCGCCAAGGAGCTGCACGCGGACCTGTCGGGCCCGATCGACGAGGTCATCAACGCCGCCCGCGAACTGCAGGCCGCGAAGGTGGCTCAGCTCGAAGCCGAGCTGGAGAAGGCGAAGCTGGCGCTGGCCGAGCTGGACGCCTGAGACTTTCCTCCCGACCGGGGCGGACGCTGGATATCAGTGTCCGCCCCGGTTTCTTTCATTCCGCGATCGGCGGCCGCGTGGGCAGCGGTGTCTTGAACTCGACCCACTGACTGTCCACAATGGCCTCGACGCTGTGCGGAACGCCGCGCGGGTGGACGATCGTGCCGCCCGCTTCGAGGGTCACGTCCGCACCGTCGAGCGTGCCGCGCAGCGAACCCGAAATCAGGTACACGATGCTGTCGTGATCGTGGCTGTGCACGGGAGAAGCGACGCCCGCCGGATAATGGATCTCATACGCCAGGCCACCTTCCGCCGTCGCGAGCGTCCGGAACCGGCCCTGCCCGCCGATCAGCGACAGACCCTCCACTGTGGACATCGCGGTCCAGGTCATCGCACGGGCTCCATGGCGGCGGCCTCCTCGCGGTCCGGGTCACGGGCGAGCACGACCCCGATGATGGTGACCACCGCGGTCGCGAGCAGGTAGGCCCCGATCGCGAGCCAGGTGTCGAAACCGGCCAGCAGCGCGGTGAACAGCAGCGGCGCGGGCGCCCCGCCGATCACGCCGGCGAGCGTGTAGGCCAGCGAGCTGCCGGTGTAGCGCAGGCGCGGCGAGAACTGCTCGGTGACGAGCGCGGCCTGCGGGCCGTAGAGCGCGGCGTGGATGACCAGCGCGAGCACGATGCCGATCGCCAGCATCGCGAAGGATCCGCCGCTGACCATCGGGAAGAACACGAACGGCCAGATACCGGCGGCGATGGTCGCGAACAGGTACATCTTGCGCCGGGAGACGCGGTCCGAAAGCGCACCGAACGCGGGCATCAAGATCAGCTGGAACGCGGAACCGATCATCACCGCGGCCAGCCCGGCGCCGCGCGAGAGGCCGGTGTGCGTGGTGACGTAGGTGAGGACGAAGACGGTGAACAGTGCGTAGAGCACGTCCGGGCAGACGCGGATGAGCACGGCGGCGACGAGCGCGCGGCGTTCGGTGCGGAAGACCTCGGAGATCGGCGCCGACGAACGTTCGCCACGCTCCTGGATCTGCTTGAAGACCGGCGTCTCCTCCAGTTTGAGCCGGATCCACAGGCCGAACCCGACGAGCGCGCCGGACAGCAGGAACGCGATCCGCCAGCCCCAGCTGTTGAACTGGTCCTCGGTGAGCAGCGCGGCCAGCACGGCGAGGACACCGTTGGCGAGCAGGTTGCCCGCGGGCGGGCCGATCTGCGCGGCCGAGGCCCAGAACCCTCGTTTGCCCGGATCGCCGAACTCACTCGACAGCAGGACGGCGCCACCCCATTCGCCGCCGATGCCGACGCCCTGCGCGAACCGCAGCGCCACGAGCAGTACCGCCGCGAAGCCGCCGATCGTCTCGTACGTGGGCAGGACACCGATGAGGAACGTCGCCACGCCGGTGAGCACGAGCGTCATGACCAGGATGCGCTTGCGGCCGAGCACGTCGCCGAGGCGGCCGAAGAGGAACCCGCCGAGCGGCCGGGCGAGGTAGCCGACCGCGTAGGTGGAGAACGCCGCCATCGTGCTCGCGAGCTGGTCTTCCGAGGGGAAGAAGAGATGCCCGAAGATCGTCGCGGCCGCCACCGAGTAGGCCGCGAAGTCGTACCACTCGAGCGCGGTTCCCGAGAGGCTGGCCGCGAAGGCCTTGTGCAACGAACGCCGGTCACCGGCTGGTGAGGTCATGTCCACATCCGTCCGTAGGAGGTCCGCAACCCCGCCGGGAGGGGTTGAATTGCGGATATACTCCTTGTATACAAGCTGTATGCGCAACCCCCAATCTCGGAGGACAGATGCCTGAGCTGCGTTTCACCCTTCCCGACGGCCAGGAGCTGCGGACCGAGGTCCACACGTTGCTGAACGCCGGATACGCCGGTCGCAGCCAGGAGGACGTCGCCGCCCACGTGGCCGAACTGGCCGAACTCGGCGTCCCCGCGCCTTCGGTGATCCCGGCGCTCTACCCGGTCGCGCCGTACCTGGCGAGCCAGACCGACGAGGTCCCGGTGCAGCACGAGCGGACCTCCGGCGAGGCCGAATGGGCCCTCGTCATCACCGGCCCCGAGCCCGAGGACGTCCTCCTGACCGCCGCCTGCGACCACACCGACCGCGCGCTCGAAGCGCACGGCGTCGCGTGGAGCAAGAACGCCGGCCCTGACGTCCTCGCCGCCAAGGCTTGGCGGCTCGTCGACGTCCAGGACCGGCTCGACGCCCTCACGCTGTCCGCCTGGGCCGGGGAAACCCTGATCCAGCAAGGGAAACTCGCGGAACTGCTGCCGCCGTCGTACTGGCTGGACGTGCTGCGCGAGCGCGGGCTCCACGCCCCGGGCACCGTGCTGATCTCCGGGACCATCCCGATGGTGCACGGCGTCGACCAGTTCGCCGACTCCTGGCGCGTCGAACTGGGCGACCCGGCGACCGGCGAGACGATCGAACTCGCCTACTCCGTGCGGCGGCTCCCCGAACCGATCGGCTGAAGCAACTCGCCCAGGAAGGCGCGATATTCGCCCTTCATCGGCAACTCGCGGTCGACGCGGACGCGGCGGCGGGTCGCGGAGACCTCGACCTCTCGCACCGGATCGAACCCGGTGCGCTCGTAGGACTCCCAGTACAGCCCGACGCCGCGGCGCTGCCAGCCGGGGACTTCGGCGAAATTGACGCCGTGCGCGAAGAGCAGTTCGTTCTTCTCGGAGACGCCGGTGCCTTCGAGAGCCGCTCCGGCCTCGCTCGCCGATTTCCCCGCCTTGCGCAGGATCCAGTAGCACCAGCCGTTGAGCGCACAGCGGGCCGCGTCCGCCTGACGCCAGGAGAAGTAGTCGACGACGTCGTCCGTCGTCGTGCCGAGCCAGACCCTGCCGTCGAAGTGCGCGGGCACCCCGGCCGCGTGGGTGAACGCGGCCGACGCGACCCCGGCGGAGATCGACACGAGCTTCTCCACGCCCCGGCCGAACAGGTCGGCGGCGGGAGGCAGCACGAGGGAGATCTCGTCGCTTTCCGTGTAGACGTAAGGCGAAGCGAACTCCGCCATCAACGCGCTCGCCGCCTCGGCCATGCAGTCGGCGAACCGGGGATCGAAAGGTTTCTCGAACCGCGCTTCGGTGAACTTGGAGAAGCCCCGGCCGTCGACCCGGAGCACCGTCCACGCTCCCGGCGGCACGGTCAGGCCGTGGAACCACTCGCGTTCCCGTTGCCGCGCTTCGAAATCACTCGCGTCCATGGTTCACCCCCGCTCCACGACGAAGCCGCCTTCACCGTCGAAACCGACGGTGTACAGCTCGTCGAAACCGTCTTCGGCGCTCGGGCGCCGCAGCCGCTTGAGAGTCGCATACAGACCGACGTCGGGCACCCGGGTTTTGGCGCTCCGCAGCGCGTTGCGCTCTTGGGAGCCTTCGAGATCCGGCGGGAACCAGTACCCGGAGACGCGCGCGCCGTGCCGTCTCGCGACCTCGATCAGCGGCGTCCACTCCTCCGGCGACGGGTTGGTGTTGTCCACGACCACCGAACGGCCTTCTTCGAGCGCCTCGGCGAGCATCCGCAGCTGGCGCCGTTGCCGTTGCTTGGCGTTCGGGAAGTGGTCCTTGCTGAGGTGGACGTGCGTGCCCGCGAACACCCGCCGGAAGAACGTCGACTTCCCGGACGCCTGCAACCCGATCAGGATCACCACCTCTGCCATGTCCGCAATGTATCCCACGACTTAGGTAAGGCAATAATGAATAAGGATTGCCTCAATTGACCGAATCACTTTCCACTCGCCTCGCGCCGTTTTCCGTGTTTCACTGAAACGGTGACCGAGACGGTATCGACCGAACATCCCCACGAACCGCACGCGGATCTGGGCGGCAAACTGAACTGGTTGCGCGCCGGGGTACTCGGCGCGAACGACGGGATCGTGTCGGTGGCGGGCATCGTGGTCGGCGTCGCGGGCGCGACCACCGACTCCACCACGATCGCCACCGCGGGAATCGCGGGGCTCGTCGCGGGCGCGCTTTCGATGGCGGGCGGCGAATACGTCTCCGTGAGCACGCAGCGCGACACCGAACGCGCACAGTTGCGGCTGGAAAAGCGTGAACTGAAAGAGATGCCGGAAGCCGAAGAACGGGAACTCGCGCAAATCTACGAAGGCAAGGGCCTTTCCCCGGAACTGGCCGCCGAGGTCGCCCGCGAACTGACCGAAAAGGACGCACTGCAGGCGCACGCCGAGGCCGAACTCGGCATCGATCCGGACAATCTGACCAGTCCGTGGCAGGCGGCGTGGGCCTCGCTGGTGGCGTTCACCGTCGGCGCGCTGCTGCCGTTGCTGGCGATCGTGTGGACGTCGACCTCGGCCCGGGTCTGGGCGTGCGCGGCGGCCGTCGTGGTCGGGCTGGCG
Organism: Amycolatopsis sp. w19; assembly: GCF_051373225.1. NCBI lineage: Bacteria > Bacillati > Actinomycetota > Actinomycetes > Pseudonocardiales > Pseudonocardiaceae > Amycolatopsis > Amycolatopsis sp. w19. Next base: position 113,251 of record NZ_JBPQFM010000020.1, read on the forward strand.
CTGACCGGGTTCATCAGCGCGAAACTCGGCGACGCCCGGGCCGGCCGCGCGATCGCGCGGAACGTCGGCGTGGGCGCGCTGACGATGCTGGTGACGTACTACGTCGGCGTGCTGTTCGGCACCACCGTCGGCTGACGGCGATCTCGCGTGATCGGAGGGACGACACGCGTGATCGAGCGGCGATCTCGCGTGATCAGACGGCGATCTCGCGTGATTGGAGCCGTAAGACAGCGAAAGGGCCCTTCACCGCGTCCTATGCGGTGAAGGGCCCTTTCAGCACCTCCGAGGGTCGCTCGTCAGCGCGGGAAGAAGTGCGTCAGTGAACGCCCTTCATGAGCTTGCGGATCATCGGCGTCGCCACCAGGAGCGCCACACCGACCACGATGGCCACGCCGCCGACGATGCTGAAGTAGGGCGCTTCGTCGTCGACCGTGTAGTACTCGGCGAGCTTCCCGGACATCGCCGTGCCGAGCGAGATCGACAGGAAGTTCAGCGCCACCATCTGCGTCCGGAACGCCTCCGGCGCGAGCTTGGTCGACAGCGAGAGCCCGACCGGCGAAAGCATCAGTTCCGCCATGGTGAACACGAACAGGATGCCGGCCAGCGCGAGCAGCGGGCTCGCGTTCTTGCCGCTGCCGACCATCGGGAGGAACAGCAGGAACGCCACGCCCATGGTGACCGTGCCGAGCACGAACTTGATCGGCGAGGACGGCTGCCGCGAGCCGAGTTTCGTCCAGATCGCCGCGATCACCGGCGCGAACAGGATGATGAACACGGGGTTGATCGAGTTGACCCACGCGACCGGCATCTCCCAGCCGAAGATCGTCCGGTTCAGCCGCTCGTCGGTGTAGGCCGCGACCACGGTGAACTGCTGCTGGTACAGCGAGAAGAACGCGGCGCTCGCGATGAACATCGGGATGAACGAGTACACCCGGCTGCGTTCGTCGGAGGTGATCTTCTTGCTGCCGATGATCACCACGAAGTAGATCACCGAGATGACCGCGACGGCCCAGACGACGACGTCGACGAGGTTGCCGGGGTTGATCACGCCGAACACCACGAGCAGCACGATCGCCGCGACACCCACCGCGGTGCCGCCGAAGACCAGCGGCCGCTGCGACGCGGGCAGCGGGTTGGGGATCTCGCTCGCCTTGTCGCCGAGGTTCTTGCGGCCGATCGTGTACTGGATCAGGCCTAGCGCCATCCCGAACGCGGCGAGCCCGAAGCCGACGTGGAAGCCGATCTCGCTCTGCGCGAGGCCGGTCAGCAGCGGCCCGACGAAACCGCCGATGTTCACGCCCATGTAGAAGATGGTGAAACCGCCGTCGCGGCGCTCGTCGCCGTCGGCGTACAGCGTCCCGACGATGGCCGTGGCGTTGGACTTCAGCCCGCCACTGCCGACGGCCACGCACACGAGGCCGACGCCGATGCCCGCCAGCCCCGGCAGCACGGCGAGGCTGATGTGCCCGATCATGATCAGGATCGCGCTGTAGAACAGCGTCCGTTCGGAGCCGAGCACGCGGTCCGCGACCCAGGCGCCGATCACCGCCGACAGGTAGACCATGCCGCCGTACGCGCCGACGATGCCGAGCGCGGAGGCCTTCGGCAGCGCGAGGCCGCCCTGACTGACTTCGTAGTAGAGGTAGATGGGGAGGATGCCGAGCATCCCGTAGTACGAGAAACGCTCCCACATCTCGACGCCGAAGAGGTTCGCCAGCCCTCGTGGGTGCCCGAAGAACCTCGTGTCTTGCTGGACCTCGGTAGAGGTACTCACCATGCCGTCCTTATCGAAGACATCGTTGTCGGTTTTCAGTTGACATGCTAGAAGCCCACCATGTGGACGGGACACCGACGTCCGCATGATCTCTGTGGCAGCTGTCATGAAGGCGAGATTTCCGCAGCTTGAGGCGTTAAAATGGCGTCAAGGTGCGCCGGGAAGTCTGGTCGGCAACAGTATTCGTCGTTGCCGAAAACCGGAGGTCGTCTTGTCCGGACCGAACCGTCCCGCGAAAGTCGTCGTCGCCGAGTTCGCCCGTTATCTCCGCACGGAGACCACCGGCGGAATGATCCTGCTCGGCGCCACCGCGATCGCCCTGTTGTGGGCGAATTCGCCCATCGACGACAGTTACCGCGCCATCCGCGATTTCCGGCTCGGTCCCGAATTCCTGCATCTGAATCTGACGATCGGCGACTGGGCGAAAGACGGCCTGCTCGCGTTGTTCTTCTTCGTCGCGGGGCTCGAACTCAAACGCGAACTCGTGGTCGGTGAACTCTCCCGGTTCAAACAGGCGATCCTGCCGGTGGTCGCCGCGGTCGGCGGCATGATCGTGCCGGCGCTGGTCGCGCTTTCCGTGGGCTGGGGAACCCCGGGCATCGAACGCGCGTGGGCCATCCCGGTCGCCACCGACATCGCGTTCGCCCTGGGCGTGCTCGCCCTGACCGCGTCGAACCTGCCGAGCAGCGCCAGGGTCTTCCTGCTCTCGCTCGCGGTGGTCGACGACCTCGGCGCGATCCTGCTCATCGCGATCCTGTTCACCGCGAAGTTCGACCTCGTCGCCGCGGGTGTCGCCGTCGTCGCCCTCGCGCTGTACGCGTACCTGCAGCACCGTCGCGTCCGCAGCGCCTGGATCTACGTGCCGCTGGCCTTGATCACCTGGGTCGCGGTGCATTCGGCGGGCATCCACGCCACCATCGCCGGCGTCGCGCTCGGCCTGCTCACCCGCGTCCGCGCCGACGAGGGCGAGGAGCACGCGCCCGCGATCCGGCTCGAACACCGGTTGCAGCCGTGGTCGGCCGCGGTCGCGGTGCCGCTGTTCGCACTGTTCGCCGCCGGGATCAAGGTGGACAGTGAATCGCTCGGCGCGGTGTTCACCACGGCGTTGCCGCTGGCCGTGCTGATCGGCCTGGTCGGCGGGAAGCTGCTCGGGATCTTCGGCGCCAGCCTGCTCGCCGTGAAGTTCAAGCTCGCGGAGAAACCCCGGGGCATGGGCTGGCGGGACATCGGCGCGCTGTCGATGCTCGGCGGCGTCGGGTTCACCGTGAGCCTGCTGATCGCCGATCTCGCGCTCGACGGGGAAGCCGTGGACCAAGCCAAGATGGCGGTCTTGATCGCCTCGGCGGTCGCCTCGCTGGCGGCGGCCGCGATGCTGCTGCACCGCAGCCGCGTGCACGCGCGCGAAGATTGAGAACGCGACACTCGCCGGTCCGCCGCGCCCGTGATCGGGGCACGTGGCACGATGACCGGTGTGAGCAGCCCCAAGCACGAACGTACCGGCCCCGACGGCGTGGGGGCCGTGCCCTACCTCCCCCTGTCGAGCGATGACGACGTGGTAGCGAGCGAGCAGTCCCTCGGGAAACTCGTCGGCGATGCCACACAGCACGTCTCGACGCTGATCCGCGCCGAGGTCGAGCTGGCCAAATCCGAGGTCGTCGCGGAGGCGAAGAAGGGCCTCAAGGGCGCCATCTTCTTCCTGGTCGCGCTGGTCGTCGGGCTGTACAGCTCGTTCTTCTTCTTTTTCTTCCTCGGCGAGCTGCTGTCGGAGTGGCTGATGCGCTGGGCGGCGTTCGCGATCGTGTTCGGGCTGATGCTCGCCACGACGGCGGTCGCGGGTTTCCTGGGCTACCGCAAGGTGAAGAAGATCAAGGCGCCCGAGCGCACGATCAACAGCTTCAAGGACACCGCCGCCGCGTTCAAGCCGCGTCATGACGACGCGCCCGCGGACCGCGACTGAGAAGTCTTCGAGTCGGTGCAGGCGACACCGGATCCGTCGATCGTCCGGATCGACGGTCCGTGGACCCATCGTGACGTCTCGGCGAACGGCATCCGGCTGCACGTCGCCGAACTCGGCGACGGGCCGCTGGTCGTGCTGCTGCACGGGTTCGCCGAGTTCTGGTGGACCTGGCACCACCAGCTGACCGCGCTCGCCGACGCCGGTTTCCGCGTGGTCGCGGTGGATCTGCGCGGCTACGGCGACTCCGACAAACCCCCGCGCGGCTACGACGCCTGGACCCTCGCGGGCGACGTCGGCGGGCTGATCAAGTCGCTCGGCGCGCGCAAGGCCCATCTCGTCGGGCATGCCTGGGGCGGCATGCTCGCGTGGACGGTCGGCGCGCTGCACCCGCGGCTGGTCTCGTCGGTCAGCGTGCTGGGCGGCGCGCATCCGCTGGCGTTGCGCCGGGCCATCCGGCGGCCGGGACAGCTGCGCGCTTCGGGTCATCTGTTCCGCTTCCAAGTGCCGATGGCACCGGAGAAATGGCTGGTCAAGGACGACGCGCTCGCCGTCGAAGAGCTGTTCCGCGCCTGGTCCGGTCCACAGTGGACGGACACGGCGGAGTTCGCCGAGGCCGTGCGGGCGTTCCGGCAGGCGATGCTCGTGCCGGGAGTGCCGCACAGCGCGCTCGAGTACTACCGATGGGCGTTCCGCGCGCAGTTCCGCGGCGAAGGACGCCGGTTCAGCGAAGCGCTGCGAGGCCGCTTCGCTCCCCGAGTGCTGCAACTGCACGGCGAGGAGGACCGGTGCGTCCTGCCCGACACCGCGGCGGCGTCCCGTCGCTGGGCCCCGGACGCCCGCCTCGAACGCTGGCCGGGCATCGGGCACTTCCCGCATCTGGAGGCCCCGGACCGCACGTCGGCCGCCTTGCTGGACTTTTTCCGTATCCTGGAAGCATGACCGAGCGCAAACCGACGGGCGTGTCGTTCGAGTCCTGGGTGGACAGGCAGGTCAGCGCGGCCGCCGCGAAGGGCGATTTCGACGACCTTCCCGGCGCGGGGAAACCGCTGCCGAAGACCGACGGCAAGGACACCGCGCTGGCCTGGGTGGTGAACAAGGTCCGCGCCGAGGGGCACGACGTTTCGGCGCTGCTGCCGCCTTCGCTGGCGATCGCGAAGGAGCTCGACGATCTGCAGGACACCTTGGCTCGTGTACGTCGTGAGGCGCGGGTGCGGGAGATCGTCGAGGACCTGAACGAACGGATCCGCGCCGAGCACCGGCGTCCGGCAGGCGGTCCGGTGCTGCGGGCACGGCCGCTGGACGTGGAAGAGGTCGTGACCTCCTGGCGCGAAGCCGCTAGTTAGCGCAGGGCCCGGTCGAGGTGTTCGCGCTCAGCGCCGGAGCCGTCTCGACCACCGGCCGCACCTGCTCCGAAGTCAGCGTGAAGCCGGTCTCCGGGTCCTCGACGGCCGCACCGAACACGACCCCGATGACCTCGCCATCGGGGTTGATCATCGGCCCGCCCGAGTTCCCGCTGCGGACCTGCCCGCGCACGGTGAACACGTCGCGCTGCACGGTGTTGGACTCGTAGATGTCCGGTCCGCGCAGGTTGATCCGGCCGCGCACTCTGGCCGGCGTCGCGGTGTACGGGCCGTCGAGCGGGTAGCCGAGCACGATCGCGTTGTCACCCGCCCGCGCCACCCGCGGCGTGAACGGGAGCACCGGGGCCTGCAGCCTCGGCACCGCGAGCACGGCCACGTCGGCCTCGGGGTCGAAGTAGACGACCCTGGCCGGGAACTTGCCCGACGTCGACTCGATGGCGACCTCGTCGGTGCCCGCGACCACATGCGCGTTCGTCATCACCCGCTGCGGCGCGACGACGAAACCGCTGCCCTCCAGCGCCCGCGAGCACGAGGTCGCGTTGCCGCGGATCTTCACCACGCTGCGGTGCACCTGTTTGACGATCGCGCTCGCCTGCAGCGCGGTGTCCGGCGGGCTGGTGTCCTCGACGTTCGGCTTCTGGAACGGGTCCACAATGGACGGGAAGCCCGAGGCGTCCAGCAGCTTGCGCAGTTCGCTCGGGAAGCCTTGCGCCGCTTCGGGCATGACGTCGTTGACGCCGCCGAGCACGACCGAGCTGTTGATCGACCTCGCCAGTCCCGGCACACCCGAGACGGCGGTGAGCGGCGTCGCGATCAGCCACGCGACCACGAACACCACGGCGGCCTGCACCACCGCGCCCAGCGTCTTGTCGACGCCGGAAAGCTTGTCCGGGTTGATCTTCTGCCGCAGCTTCCGGCCGGCCCAGACCCCGAGGGTCTCGCCGAGCGCGACCAGGAACACCACGGTCGCCACCGCGAAGGCGACCTTCGCCGCCGGATGCTGGAAGAGTTCCACGACCAGCGGCGCGATCTTGATCCCCGCGAGCGCGCCGAGCACCACCCCGACCAGCGAGGGGAGGGCGATGATCACCCCCTGGAACGCGCCGGACACGCCCGCCAGCAGCGCGAGCAGGATCACCAGTACGTCGACCCAGTTCACCGGCGCCTACTCCTTCTCCGGCACTTGCCGCCCGTCGACCCGCGCCTGATGTTCGGCCAACGCTACGTCAAGGTCACGGACGTCGCCGTGGTCCCAGTCCCGTTCCCAGCCGCCGAGCGCCAGCGTCATCGCCAGCAGTCCGCCCGTGAAACCCCAGACGAACATCCCGCCGACGTCGAACGCGGGGCCCTTCCAGTCGTAGCCCGCGCGCGTGACCTGGAAGCGGTTGGCCGGGTCGGTGAGCTCGGCGATCGGCACCCTGGCCACCGCGGCGGTCTCGCCGGGATCGACCGCGTGCACCGGCGACGGCGTCCGCCAGTAGGCGAGCACCGGCGTCACGGCGAAACTGGACACCGGCACGAACAGTTCCGGGAAGACCGCCACGGGCAGCACGCCGGAGGGTTCGACACCGGTCTCCTCCTCCGCCTCGCGCAACGCGGTGCCGACCGGCCCGCCGTCCTCCGGTTCGGCGCCCCCGCCGGGGAAGCTGACCTGGCCGGCGTGCGAGCCGAGGGTGTCCGCACGGCGCTGGAGCAGCACGTCGGGCCCCTGCGGGCCTTCGCCGAAGAGCATCAGGACGGACGCGGACCGGTAGCTCGCGTCCGGCGGGACGCTGAACCGGCTGAAGGCGCGTGCGTCGACGTCGCCGCTGATCTTGACCAGCGGCTGCAACCAGGCGGGCACGGCGTCGGGGTCCACGAGGGGGCCGGTCATGGTGTCCCTTCCACAGCGGCGCGCACCTGGTCAGTGTTCAGGAAGACGCGTGGGTTCTCGATGAGCCGGACGTCGCCGCCCGCCGTGACCAGGTACGTCGCCGGCAGGGAGGAAGGGACCTTCAGTGCCGTCCGCACCGGCCCGGACTGTCCGTCACCGTCGAACACGGACGGCAGCCGGACCCCCAATTCGCTCAGCATCGCCAGCCCGTCGGCCCCGGAGCTCGCGACCTGGACGAGGAGCACGCGCGCGGCGCCCGGCAGCGCGGCGTACCGCTGGAGCAGCGGAAGCTCCGCGCGGCACGGCTCGCACCACGACGCCCACAGGTTGACCAGCACGGGACCACCCGAGACCACCTTGGCGAGGTCGACCCTGGAGCCGTCGCCGAGGCATTCGACGTCGACACCGCGCAGCTTCGCCACTTCACCCGGCCCTGGTGGCGGGCAAGGGGCGAGCGAGGCCTTCGCCCGCGCGGCCGTGAGATCCCCCGACGTCTTCGCGGGCGCCTGGCCGTCGCGCGTCGTGAGCAACGCGACGATCAGGGCCACCACCAGCACGGCGGCACCGAGGGCCAGTTTGGTGACCCTGGTCACCGGCGGGCCGCCAGATCCAGGATGTGGTCGCGTTCTTCGCCCTTGACCAGCTTCGCGGCCTCTTCGAATTCCGTCGGGCCGGTTCCGTACGAGGGGCACATCTTGGCCAGCGGGCAGGCGCCACAGGCCGGTTTGCGGGCGTGGCAGACGCGGCGGCCGTGGAAGATCGTCCGATGCGAGAGGAGCGTCCACTCCTTGCGCGGGATCAGCTCGCCGACGGCGTGCTCGACCTTGACCGGGTCCTCCTCCTCGGTCCAGCCCCAGCGGCGGACCAGGCGCCCGAAATGGGTGTCGACGGTGATCCCTGGGACCCCGAAGGCGTCGCCGAGCACGACGTTGGCCGTCTTGCGGCCGACCCCCGGCAGCGTGACGAGGTCCTTCAGCTTGCCGGGCACTTCGCCGTCGTAGCGCTCCACCAGCGCGGCACCCAGCCCCATGACCGAGTTCGCCTTGGCGCGGAAGAAACCCGTCGGGCGGAGGTACTCCTCGAGTTCGGCGCGGTCGGCGCCGGCGTAGTCCTCGGCGGTCCGGTAGCGCGCGAAGAGCGCGGGCGTGACCTGATTCACGCGGACGTCGGTGGTCTGTGCCGAAAGCACGACCGCGACCAGCAGTTCGAGCGGAGTGGTGAAGTCGAGCTCACAGTGCGCGTCGGGGAACTCGTCGTCGAGGCAACGCTTCATCCGCCTGGCGCGTCTCACCAACGCGAGCCGGCTTTCACCCTTGCCCCCCGCGCGGGGGGCATTGGTGAGGGCAGGAGGCACCCCGATAGCCTACGGGCGCCATCGGACGAGCCAGTGGGAGCATCCCGCCGGTCGACGGCCGACACGCCAGAGCACCACCTCGGCGCTTCGATCGAGGACGCCATGAGCGAGGATCTGGAGTAATGCACAACTTTTCGGAATTCCCTGGGCAGGGCTCATGACCGTCTGGTTCGTCATCCTCGTGCCCCTGGTGATCATGTTCTTCGCGCTGTTCATGGAACGCGTGGAGACCAGGCTCAAGCACGTCGCGGTGCAGGAGAACGAGGTCGAGGAGTTCCTCGAGCAGGCTCAGCCCAACGAGGTCAGGGCCCTTTACGGGCACGGCATCGGGCGCGCCCTCGAGCTTTTCCGGCTGCGCAGGCTGGGCGGGAAGGCGGCCAGGCTTCGCGCGCGACGCGTGCGGAGTTAGGCTCCACGTTCGAGCGAGATCGTTCCCGGCCCGCGCGCGCGTTCGGCGTGCCGACGAGCGATCTCGCGCGCACGACCTAGACTGACGCGAAAAGTGATCGACGACACGGTCCCCGCCCGACGAGGATCGACGTCGTATCTCGATGAGGAGGCACCCGAGGTGGACGAAACCCTGGCCCGAGCGGGCATTTTCCAGGGTGTTGAGCCGGCAGCCGCCGAGGCGCTGGCACAGACCTTGGAATCCGTGGAGTTCCCTCGCGGGCATGTCATCTTCAACGAGGGTGAACCCGGCGACAAGCTTTACATCATCCAGTCCGGCAAGGTGAAGATCGGCCGCAAGTCACCCGACGGCCGCGAGAACCTGCTGGGCATCTTCGGCCCGTCCGACATGTTCGGCGAGCTGTCCATTTTCGACCCCGGCCCCCGGACGTCCAGCGCGACGACGGTGACCGAGGTCCGCGCGGTGACGATGGACCGCCCTGCGCTGCGGCAGTGGATCTCCACCCGCCCGGAGATCGCCGAGCAGCTGCTCCGTGTGGTCGCCCGCAGGCTGCGCCGGACGAACAACATGGTCGCCGAGCTGATCTTCACCGACGTCCCGGGCCGCGTGGCGCGGGCGCTGCTGCAGCTCGCGCAGCGCTTCGGCAGCCAGGAGGCCGGCCTGCTGCGGGTCACCCACGACCTGACTCAGGAAGAGATCGCCCAGTACGTCGGCGCCTCGCGCGAGACCGTCAACAAGGCTCTCGCCGACTTCGCGCACCGCGGCTGGCTGCGGCTCGAAGGCAAGAGCGTGCTGATCCTGGACCCGGAGCGCTTGGCTCGTCGCGCCCGTTGATTTCAAGTACGTGAAGGCCCCCTTCACTGCGCTAGACGCAGCGAAGGGGGCCTTCACGTACTAGTTGCTCGACACAACGAAGAGCCGGGCGCCACCCCCGACGTGGCGCACCGGCTCTTCGCTGTGCGCGGACCATCCCCCGACGATCCGCGCTCCCCGCCCTCCGGAACAAGGCCCCGACCCGTACGCCGGAGGGAGCTGGAAGCTGTGTGTCTGTCGTACAACCATCCACGGCCATCGGCCGTGAACTCAAGTTCTTTCACTCTCAAGGACGCCATCTGCGTCGATTTGTTGCCCCGAATGACCCAGAATCGACCGACTGTTACCTGATCGTGACGAACCTGGACGATTCGTGGTCCGTAGTACCCGGATCCGGTGGTGACCAAACTTACCGCCGCAGATCTGGTACTCGCGTACCAAAGTGTTCATACTGGTACGCGTGTCCCAGTCTGTGTCCGCTTCCGCCGAGAGCCACCGCACCTCCCTCGCCGACTACAAAGCCGCGCTGACCGCGCCCGGATCCCGCGGGGCGGTGATCGCGTCGCTGCTCGCCCGCCTGCCGATCGCGATGATCGGCATCTCCGCGCTGCTCTACGTCCAGCGTGAGACGGGCTCCTTCGCCTCAGCCGGTCTGGTCTCGGCCGGGTCGCTGGTGGGCGTCTCCGTCGGCGCGGTCGTGCAGGGACGGCTCATCGACCGCTTCGGGCCCACAAGGCCGCTGCTGACCACCACGGTGCTCTTCGCGCTGGCGATGACCGGGCTGGTGTTCGCGATCGAGGCGCACGCGCCGACGCTCGTGCTGGTCCCGCTGGCCTTCGGCACCGGGATCACGGAACCGATGGTCGGTTCCGCCTCGCGAGCACTGTGGACACGGCTGCTGCCCGCCGGGCCGACGCGGAACGCCGCGTTCTCCTACGAGGCGATCAGCATGGAGGTCTTCTTCATCCTCGGTCCCGGGTTCGCGGGGCTGCTGATCGCCGCGCCATGGGCGGGCACCGGCATCGTGACCGGCTCGCTGACCATGATCGCGGGCGCGGTCCTGTTCGCGCTGAGCCCGACCGTGCGCGCGTGGGGGCCGTCGCCGTCGACGGGCGGCAAACTGCTCGGCGCGCTGGCCAGCCCCGGGATGCGCACGCTCGCGATCGCCGCGCTGGGCTTCGGCGCCGTGATCGGATTCGTCGAGGTCGCCGTCCCGGCGGCCGCGACCGAGGCGGGGAACACCTCCATCGGTGGTCTGCTGCTGTCGGCGTGGTCGGTCAGCTCGGTCGCGTTCGGGGTGGCGTACAGCCTGCGCCCGTGGCCGCGTCAGATGGGCCTGCGGCTGCCGGTGCTGCTGGCCGGGTTCGGCGCGCTGGTGGCGCTGCTCGCGCTGCCGGGTTCGCTCTGGGGCCTCGCGCTCGCCATGCTCGCCGCGGGCGCGCTCATCACCCCGCAGTCGACGACACACTCGGCGGCCATCGAGATCGCCGCGCCGAAGGGCACGGCGGCCGAGGCGTTCGGCTGGGTGCTCACCGCGGTGACCCTCGGCCTCGCGTTCGGGCAGTCGATCAGCGGCTACCTCGTCGAGCACGCCGGACACGAAGCGGCGTTCCTCGCCGCCGGCGTGGTCGGGTTCGCGCTCGCCGCGGTGGTGTGGCTGCTGCGCGGCACCTTCCGCCCGCAGCCGGCCGCGGCCGTCGCTGAAGCGCCCGAACTTGTCGGTGCCGCCCGCTAGCTTGCGGGCATGGACCTGACCGCCGCCACCCGCCCCCTTTCGTCCGCCGTCTCCGCCGCCGCCCGGCTGCTGTCGGCCCGTTCCGGCCTGCTGCTGCGCGCCGGAAAGGACGGGCTGACCGTCGGCGGCAACGACAGCGAACGAGCCGTCCGCCTGACCGCCGAGGCCATGGCCCACACCGATGGCGAGGTCCTCGTCCCCGCCGGGCCGCTGGCGGAGACGCTGCGCATGCTCGACGACGACCTGGTGCGTCTGGTCGTCGAGGGTTCGCGGCTGGCAGTGCGGGTGGAGGGCGGGCGTTACGCGCTGCCGTTGCTGAGCCGTGAGCTGAACCTCCCGGACATGCCGCCGAAGGTGTCCGAAGTGGACGGTCACGCGCTCGTGACCGCGTTGCGCACCGTCGCGGGCACGGCGGCGAAGGACGACGCGCTGCCGATGTTCACCGGGGTCCGTGTGCAGAGCTTCAGCCGTGAGCTGCGGCTGACGGCGTCCGACCGCTACCGGATGGCAGTGGCCACCCTGCCGCTGCGCTCCGCGGGCGAGCCGATCGACGCACTGGTCCCGGCGGGCCTGCTCGCCGAGACGGCGAAGCAGGCGCGCGGCACCGTCGGCCTGCACGGCGACGGCACCCGGTTCGGGCTGAGCTGGGCCGGCGTCGCCGTCACGACCGCCGTGCTCGACGCGGGTTTCCTGTCGGAGAAGCTGATCGAATCGTCCACTGTGGACACGAAGGTCGAGGTCGCCGCCGACGCGCTGGCCGCCGCCGTGCGCCGCGTGGGCGTCTACGCGGACGATCGCCGGGTGCTGACGCTGGAGGTCGGCGACGCGCATCTGCGGCTGGCCAGTGCCAAGCAGAACACCGGTGAGGCGGAGGAAACGCTGAAAGCGGAGGTCTCCGGCGGCCGGACGTCACCCTCGTTCCAGGCGCGCTACCTGCTGGACGCGCTGCAGGGTTTCGCGGGGGAACGGGTGCGGCTGGACATCCAGCCCGGGATGCGCGCCTGCGTCATCCGAGCAGTGGAGCCGGGCGAGGTGGAGCTGACGTACTACGTGATGCCGATGCTGCCGCGCTGACACCCGCCTTCGTACGTGGCGGGGGCGACTCGGCGGCGTGTTGCGAAAGCCACTTTCGCAACGTTGAGGGTTGCGAAAGTGGCTTTCGCAACACCGAAGCTCGACAGGTCAACCGCCACCCGCCCGCACCCGAACGCCATGAAAGGTCCTTTCCTTGCAAATTTTGCAAGGAAAGGACCTTTCATAGCACGCTGAGGGATCAGGCGGAGGCGGCCTTCACGGCGGCCTCGATCTCCCCGAACGAAGGGTTCACCATCGCCTTCGAGCCCACGAAGACCGTCGGCACGACCTCGTTCCCGTCCGCCACCGAACGCACGCGGGCGGCGGCGTCCGGGTCCTCCCAGATGTTGACCCGCTTCACCTTGAAGCCGCTCTTCGACAGCGGCCGCTCCAGCGCGGCGCAGAACCCGCATCCGGGGCGCCAGTAGAACTCGACCTCGACGTCACTCATTCGCCGTCCTCCGACCTCAGGTAGTCCAACTGCGCCCGCACGCTCCATTCGGCGGGCGCCCACAAAGCCTTGTCGACGTCGGCGTAGACGACCTCGACCACCTGGCGCGGGGTGGCGTCCGCGCCGAGTGTCTCCAGTGCCGAACGCACCTGGTCGAGCCGTTCTTCCCGGTGTGCCAGGTATTCGCGCGCGGTCGCGGCCAGATCGGGCAGTTCTGGGCCGTGTCCCGGCAGGCCGACGGTGCCGTCGGGCAGCCCGATGAGTTTCCGCAGCGAGCGCAGGTGGTCGCCGAGATCGTGCAGCACGGTGGTGCCGCGGCCGAGAATCGTGTCACCGGTGAGGATCTGGCCGTCGGACACCAGGCAGATCGAGTCGCCGGTGTGTCCCGGCGTGTGCAGCACCGACAGCCGGACCCCGCCCGCTTCGATCACCTCACCGTCCACAAGGGACTTCCCACCGATGCAAAGCGACTCGTCGAACGCTCGCACCGGAGCGCCGACGCGCTCGGCGAACCAGGGCGCGCCTTCGGCGTGGTCGGGGTGATGGTGGGTGAGCACGATCAGCTCGACGGCGCCGGTCTCCGCCAGCCGCGTCAGATGCTCGACGTCCTCGTGACCGGGGTCGACGACCACGGAACCGGACGCGCCGGGCCCGCGCAGCACCCAGGAATTGGTGCCCTCCAACGTCATCGACGAAGGATTGTTCTCCAGCAGCACGGAAGTCGTCGGCGTGATCCGGCGCAGCACGCCGTACGCGGGGGCGCTCACGCCGGGTCCAGGATGACGCGGACCTTGCCGCCGTCGCGCACCAGCGTCGGCATGATCTTCGAGATCTCGCGCTCGGCGGCCTGAGCCGCGGCCGACGACTCGAACTCGCCGAGTTCCGCGAGCGTCATCCAGGTCGGTGGCATGAGCATGCGGCGCCCTTCCTTGGCATCGGCGATGGCCTCCGCGGGCCGCTGCCAGCCGGAGCTGACGGCCTCGGTGGTGGCGCCGTCCGCCTGCTGTCCCTCGGGCAGCACGGCGACGAAGAAGCAGGTGTCGTAGCGGCGCGGTTCCTGCGGCGGGGTCACCCAGTTCGCCCACGGGCGCAAGAGATCCGCGCGCAGCGTCAGACCGTTCGCTTCGAGGAAGGCGGCGAGCGAGAGCTCACGGGAGACCAGCTTTTCGCGGGCGTCGTGATACGGCGTCGTGTCGGTGACGACCGTGTCGCCGGTGCTCGCGAGCAGTACGCCCGACTCTTCGAACGTCTCCCGCACGGCCGCGCACACCAGAGCACGGGCCAGCGACTCGTCGCAGCCGAAGCGTTCCGCCCACCAGGCGGGCTCGGGGCCTGCCCAGCTCACGGAGGTGTCGACATCGCGGGAATCCACACCGCCGCCGGGGAAGACCGTCATGCCGCCCGCGAAGGGCATGCCCTTCACCCGGTGCTGCAGGAAGACCTCGACGCCTTCGGTGCCGTCGCGGAGGAGGATCACGGTCGCCGCGTCCTTGGGCGTCACGGGCTCGCCGTCGGCGTTGGCGCGGGTGCCCACCCCGGCCCCCACCGGGATGTCGAATGTCAGTTCTTCAGCCACACCCGCAACCTAACACTGTGTCTGTGTGTCGAGCGCTGCCGCGAACACGCCGAAAGGGCGCCGGCAGCAGGCACCCGGAGGTCGCGTGCGGTTGGCGCCCTTTCATCGAGTTTCCGGGGGCCTCCGGCCCAAAGAGGGCGCTCGACGAAGTCTCCGTCGGGCGCTGAGCGCCCTCGGAGACGGCGTTTCGTCCTCTGGTTGCGATCGTCGCGCGTGCAACTACCGCATTCAGAGGACGAAACGCGTGGCGTTCGGTCAGGACCAGCTAGAGCCGCTGCTGCGCGAAGCGCCGTTCAGCCGGATCTTCGCCGCTTCGGCGCGCTCCCGTTCGGCGAGCTCGGCGTGCAGCTCGCGCAGGAGCGCGCGGTCGCGCTCGCTCAGGCTGGGGTCGTCGAGATCGAGAGCGGGCAGCTCGACGACCTCGTGCATGCTCGGCTTGCCCGTGGCGATCTCGCGGCCCTTTTCGGGGTCCTCCTTGAGCGCCTGGCGCAGCTGCGCCACCTCGGCCGGGGTCAGGTCGGCCGTACGCTCGGCACGGGTCTCCGCCCGCGACTTGCGCGGCGGCGCGGACTCCGTCGAGGACGAGGAAGACGTCGTCGCCGCGGGCGCCTGCTGCACGATCGGCACCACCGGCGCGATCGGCTCGGCCGGTTCGTGGCTCCCGCTGCTCACCGGCCGCAGCCCGTGCCTGCTCGGCTGCTCCTTGACCGGCTCGGGAGCCGGGGCGGGAGCGGGCGGCGGAGTCACCGGCTCGGACCGAAAGTCACTGGAGTGGGTACTCCCGGTGACCCAGACAGGACTCGCGGCCGAAGACGCGGCCTGGTGGTACGCGGACCGCGCGACGCCGGGGCCCGCGACCTCGACGACCGAACGGATGCCCGCGCGGCGAAGCGCGGTGTCCACGCGGAACGCGACCGCGGGCGGATTGCCCTCGGGCCCGATCTCGACCAGGACCACCCGCTGCGGCAGCGCGCCGGGCACGCTGCCCGCCGGCGTGTTCCGCCACACCGCGTGCACCGACCGGACGTCCGGCAGCACCTGCAGGGTGCGGTCGAGCGCCTCGGCGAGGCCGAATTCGGGCTGGTTCTCCCCGGTGAACCGGTGGGTGAGCACCGGCTCGTCCTCCTCGACGACCAGCAGATCGTTCGCCAGGGTGGCGTCGGACCGGCTCATCTCGAGGACGAGCGCGAGTTCACGCTGTTCGGAGGAGCTCACCGGGATCTTCCCCGCGATCAGGGTGCCGGTGGTGAGCTCCACCGCTTCGTCGATGTGCGCACGCGCGATCAGCTCACGCGCTTCGGTCAAAGCACTGTCGTCGATACGACCCGCCAGGGCCAGTAACAGGTTGTGCAGGCGCAGGGGCACCGAGAACCCGTCCATGGGCGGGCCGTCGTGGACCTCCACCATTGCTCTGCTCCCTCCCGGCTCGCCTGGTGGAGCGAGCGTTAAGCGGCGACCAGCCGACTTCCGGTGTCCACCGCGCCCACACAGACCAGCTCGGAGTTGGTGAGCGCGGTGCGGTGATAGCCGGTGAGGTCGATGCTCGGCGGGAGAACCTCGACGCCGGGCTCCTCGTCACCCAGCACGCGCAGGACGCGCTGCAGTTCACCGGTCAGCCTCGGCAGCCCGTTCGTCGCCGTGACCAGGAGGACTCGTTTCGCCCCACCCTCGCCGACCACACCGAGGTGTCGCCAGCTTTGCCGCACTTCACCCACATCCGGCCGTCCCCGCAACGTTGCGTGGATCAATACGGACACAGAGTCGACGGAGTTCACCCATTCGGGCGCACTCTGCGTGAATGTGTACCTGGTCTCGGTGACGTCGTCTACCCCCAGGGTGGAACTCACCTGATGCCAGTCGGCTCCGTGGGGGATGAGCCCGGCGACTAGCAGGCGATACTCGGTTTGGTCCAGGTCGATCCTGTGCTTAAGCAAAGACCTGGGCAGGGTCCGCGCGAGCGTGCCCATCGCACCTTCGCCCAGCCAGTCACGGAACCGCCACAAGAGCTGGTCCGGCAGCCGTCCGGCCAGCCGGAGCAGGAGCTCGTGCGAGGACCGTTCGATGTCCGGGTCCATCACTTCACCTCCACGATCAGTTCGATCTCGACCGGCGCCCCGATCGGCAGCTCGGCGACCCCGACGGCCGACCGGGCGTGGATGCCCGCCTCGCCGAAGATCTCGCCCAGCAGCTCGGACGCCCCGTTGATCACCGCGGGCTGGCCGGTGAAGCCCTCCGCGGACGCCACGAACCCGACGACCTTGACCACCCGCACGACGTTGTCGATGCCGGCGACCGAGTCGACCGCGGCGAGGGCGTTGAGGATCGACGTCCGCGCGTACTGCTTCGCCTCTTCGGGGCTGACCTCGGCGCCGACCTTGCCGGTCGCTTCGAGCTCACCCTTCACGAAGGGCAGCTGCCCGGCCGTGTAGACGTGCGAACCGGTGCGGACCGCGGGCACGTAGGCCGCCAGCGGGGCGGCGACGGCCGGCAGTTCGATGCCGAGCTCGGCGAGTCGATCGCTCCAGGTCATGGCTTCAATCCCTCAGTTCTTCGCTCGTTTGAGGTAGGCGACGTGCTGCTCGCCGGTCGGGTTCGGGAGCACGGTGACGAGCTCCCAGCCGTCCTCGCCCCACTGGTCGAGGATCTGCTTGGTGGCGTGGATCAACAGGGGGACGGTCGCGTACTCCCACTTGGTGGCGCTCATGCCCGGGAGCGTAGCCAAACCGGCAAGGGCGCCCGACACACATGCGGAAAACCCTCTCGCGGACGGTTCGCCGATTTCCCGCCGATGTGGTTCACTTCACACCTACTCGGGAGTAGATAGGACGCCGACATGCGGACGACGAAGTCCCTCGCCGCCACCTTCCTGGCCGCGGCCCTTGCCCTGATCTGCGCTTCCCCCGCGACCTCCGACGAGGAACTCCCCGTCCCGTGGACGCTGGCCGCGGCACTGCCCGCGCAAGCGGCGAACCCCGGCGGCCCGCCACCCGGCGCGAACGACTTCGACTGCCGCCCGAGCGCGGCCCATCCGAATCCGGTGGTGCTCACCCACGGGCTCGGCGCCAACCAGACGGTGAACTGGCAGACGTTCGGCCCGCTTCTCAAGAACCAGGGGTACTGCGTCTTCTCCCTCACCTACGGCGTTCCCGGCGAACCGCTGCCGATCTACCAGCCCGGCGGGCTGCTGCCGATGGAGCAGAGCGCGAAGGAGCTTTCGGCGTTCATCGACAGGGTGCGCGGCGCGACCGGCGCGTCCAAGGTGGACATCCTCGGGCATTCCGAGGGCACGCTGATGCCTTCTTACTATGTGAAGTTCCTCGGCGGAGCGTCCAAAGTGGACAAGTACGTCAGCCTGACCCCGCTCTGGAACGGCACGACGTTGTTCGGCGCCTCGCATCTGTACGCGCTCGCCGGCGCGCTGGGGCTCGCGCCCGGGTTCAACGGCATCCTCGACCCGCTCTGCGGTTCGTGCCGCCAGTTCCTGCGCGGCTCGGAGTTCCTGACGAACCTGCGGTCGGGCAACGGCGTCTTCCAGCCGGGCGTGACCTACACGAACATCATGACCCGCTACGACGAGGCCGTCGTCCCGTACACGAGCGGGATGGGCACCGGCTCGAACGTGAAGAACATCGTGCTGCAGGACAGCTGCCTGCTCGACCTGGCAGAGCACGCCGGGGTCGCCGCCGACCGCAACGCCGCCGGGCACGTCCTCAACGCGCTGGACCCGGCGCACGCGAAGCCGGTCCCCTGCGTGCCGGCGACCCCCATCGGGAGCTGAAGGGGACTTTCCCCGCATGCGACGCGGTGAAGGGAGCTTTCACCGCGTCTCATGCGGGTATGGCGTCCTTCAGCCCCCACTAGGCTGAGCCCGTGGAGACCTGGCGCGTGGTCGCGACCGTCCTGCTCGCCGCGGCCGGGCTGCCGCTGGTGCTGGTCCTGATGGCCAAGGCACGGGACCGCACGGGCCGCTCGGCGACGGTCGCGACCACCGGCGCGGTGGCCCTCGTGACCCTCCTGCTGCTCGGTGTGGTGATGCTCACGGTGCTGCCCGGCGTCCTGACCTGGTGTGTCGCAGGACTGGTCGTGGCCGCGCTCGGCGTCATGATGCTGGCGAGCTGATCGCTCAATTAGGGTGGGACCGGTGAGCACACCCCTTGCCGGCTGGACCGACGAACTCGCGAGAGCCAGGCTGCATTTCGTCACCGGTAAGGGCGGGACGGGCAAGACCACGCTCGCCGCCTCGCTGGGCCTCGCGCTCGCCAAGGGCGGGCGCCGAGTGCTGCTGATCGAGGTCGAAGGGCGTCAGGGCATCGCCCAGCTCTTCGACACCGAGCCGCTCCCGTACGCCGAGCAGCGCATCGCGGCCGTCCCCGGCGGTGGCGAACTGCGCGCCCTGCACATCGACGTCGAGGCCGCGCTGCTCGAATACTTCGAGATGTTCTACAACCTCGGCTTCGCGGGGCGGACGCTGCGGCGGATGGGCGCGATCGAGTTCGCGACCACGCTCGCGCCGGGTCTGCGCGACGTCCTGCTCACCGGGAAGATCAAGGAATGCGTCGGCCGCACCGAATCGGACGGCCGCCACACCTACGACGCCGTCGTCGTAGACTCGCCGCCCACCGGCCGGGTCGTGAAGTTCCTCGACGTCACCAAGGCGCTGACCGATCTCGCCAAGACCGGCCCGATCCGCGGCCAGGCCGACGGCGTCGTACGGCTGCTGCACTCCGGTGAGACCGCGGTCCACCTGGTGACGCTGCTGGAAGAGATGCCGGTGCGGGAGACCGTCGAAGCGGTCGCCGAACTCGACGGCGCCGACCTGCGCCCCGGCGCCGTGCTGGTCAACCGGGTCCGTCCGCCGCGGCTGCCCGCCCGCTCGGTGACCGCCGCGGCCGACGGCCGTGTCGACGCCTCCCGCGTCCGCGCCGGGCTCGCGTCGGCCGGTCTCGACCTGCCCGAAAGCACCCTCGACGCGCTAGTCGAGGAAACCGTCGAGCACGCCGTGCGGGTCGCGGCCGAGCAACGCGCCCGCGAACAGCTCTCCGAAGCGGACTTGCCGGGCCTCGAACTGCCGGATCTGACCGACGGCGTCGACGTCGCGGCGCTCTACGACCTCGCCGAAGCGCTGACCGAGCAGGGGGTGCGCTGATGTCGGACGTCTTGGAGGTCGACAAGCTGATCGACGATCCGGAGAGCCGGGTCATCGTGTGCTGCGGTTCCGGCGGGGTCGGCAAGACGACCACCGCGGCGGCGCTCGCGTTGCGCGCGGCCGAACGCGGACGGCAGACGGTGGTGCTCACCATCGACCCGGCGCGGCGGCTGGCGCAGGCGCTCGGCCTGCGTGAGCTGGGCAATCACCCGAAGCAGGTGCAGGTCGAAGGCTTCGAGCCCAAGGGCGAGCTGTGGGCGATGATGCTCGACATGCGCCGCACCTTCGACGACATGGTGCGCGTCCACGCCGGCCCCGAACGCGCCGAGCAACTGCTGCAGAACCCCTTCTACCAGACCATTTCCACGTCGTTCTCCGGCACGCAGGAGTACATGGCGATGGAGAAGCTGGGGCAGCTCGCGGCCACCGACGAATGGGATCTGATCATCGTCGACACGCCGCCGAGCCGGTCCGCGCTGGATTTCCTCGACGCGCCGACGCGGCTTTCGAGCGCGCTCGACGGCCGCATGATCCGGCTGCTCACCGGACCGGCCAAGGCGGGCGGCTGGGGCTTGCGCAAGGTCGTCAACGCCGGGTTCTCGATGTTCGCGAAGGCCGTCTCGACGATCATCGGCGGCCAGCTGCTGACGGACGCTTCGGCGTTCATGCAGGCCTTCGACAGCATGTTCGGCGGCTTCCGCGAACGCGCGCGCAAAACCTCCGAGCTGCTGCGGTCCGGCGGGACGTCGTTCCTGGTGGTTGCCGCGCCGGAGCCGGACGCGCTGCGCGAGGCGTCCTATTTCGTGGAGCGGCTTTCGGAGGAGAGCATGCCGCTCGCGGGGCTGGTCGCGAACCGGACGCATCCGGTGCTCGCCCCGCTCTCCAGCGCCGAAGCGGTCGCGGCCGCCGAGCAACTCGCGAAGGGCGAGGCCAGCGCTCCGCTGGCCGAAGCCGTCCTTCGCCTGCACGCGGACCGGGTCGCGCTGGCCGATCGAGAGACGCGGCTGCTCGCCAGGTTCACGCGGGCGCATCCCGAGGTCCCGCTGGTGCGGGTGCCCGCGCTCCCCAGTGACGTGCACGATCTCGAAGGCCTGCGCGACATCGGCACGCGTCTGGCCACCCGGTCCTGAGTTTTCGCGAAGGGCCCCTTCCCTACCTTGGACTCAGGGAAGGGGCCTTTCACGCCAACCTTGATCACGAGACTCGGACGCGCACGTCTTCCTCTTCGTCGATCCCGGTGAAACTGCGCTTCGCCGCTTCAAGCAGGTCCGCCCAGCTGGAAACGTCCGGCCGTCGTCGCAGCAGCGCCCGCCGTTCCCGTTCGGTCATACCTCCCCAGATGCCGAAGTTGATCCGGCCATCGAGCGCTTCGGCGAGGCATTCCGTCCTGACCGGGCAACCGAGGCAGACCGCCTTGGCCCGGTTCTGTTCCGCCCCCCGGACGAACAACCCGTCCGGATCGGTGTCGCGGCACGACGCATTGACTCGCCAGCTCGACTGGTTGGTTTCCATACCCCCAGCTCCCTACCCTGGTGTTCGACACACCACGGGGGGACGAAAAGCCTGCGCTCCTGCCCCCATGAGCGTGTCTCCCTGTGTGCTCACGTCGGTTGAGCCGACACCTCCCCGGTGCCGGTGCCTCCGTTCGGCCGAATGCGACTGCCGCTCGCACTCACCCGTCTGTCGGCTTTTTCATACGTGAGACGTTGACGGACTGTAAGGGCCCTCGGTTCCCTCCGCCAAGCCCTAGAATGCCTCCGACTACCGGCCGTCACCTCATGGGGTCGATTTCGTAACCGAATCCACACTTACAGCGAGGTGACGTCACGGTGGGCTAACGGCATCCGCGTACCCTGGTCCGCGTGCGCAAAACGGACGGTCTGCTGAAGCTCATTGGCCTTTGTGTGCTCGCGGGGGTGCTGGTCGCGGGGATGTTGTTCCCGGTGGCGGGTGCCGCGGGGGTGCTGTCGAACCAGGCGAGCGAGACCGTCGACAAGACATCTTCGGACCTAGCGGACATCCCGCCGCCGTTGGTGACGACGATCACGGACAACACCGGCAAGCAGATCGCGACGCTGTACAAGCAGTACCGCATCCCGACCACCGAGACCCAGATCAACGACGCCATGAAGTGGGCGCTGATCTCCGTCGAGGACAAGCGCTTCTACGAGCACAACGGGGTGGACTGGAAGGGCACGCTGCGCGCGGCGGTCAGCAACAGCACCGGCGGGGACACGCAAGGCGCGTCGACGCTGACCCAGCAGTACGTCAAGAACTACTTGATCAACGTCGTCTACCGGGACGACAAGCCGGGCCAGAAGCGCGCACAGGAGCAGTCGGTCGCCCGGAAGCTGAAGGAAGCCCGGATCGCGATCCAGCTGGAAACCAAGCTGAACAAGATGCAGATCCTGACCGGCTACCTGAACGTCGTCGAGTTCTCGCGTGAGATCTACGGCGTCGGCGCGGCCGCGAACGCGTACTTCAACACGCCCGTCGAGAAGCTCACGGTGCCGCAGGCGGCCTTGCTGGCCGGTCTGGTGAACAACCCGGCCGTCAACGACCCGTGGAAGAGCCCGGCGAAGGCGACCGAACGGCGAAACCTGGTGCTGGACCGCATGGTCGACAACCAGAAGCTCGCGAAGGTGGACGCGGAACGGTTCAAGGCCGAGCCGCTCGGCGTGGTCGAAGGCGGCCCGCAGAAGCCCGCGTCGAACTGCGTCGGCGCCGGTACGGAGAACGGTTTCTTCTGCCAGTACGTCGAGGACTATCTCCTCAAATCCGGGATGACGAAGGACGATCTCTACACCGGCGGCTACCGGATCCAGACCACTTTGGACGAACGGGCGAACCACGAGGCCAAGATGTCGGCCGAGGCCCAGGTCAAGAAGACGCAGGACAACGTCGCGAACACGCTTTCCCTGGTGAAACCGGGCAAACAGCGACACGAGGTCGTCGCGCTGGCGGCGAACCGTGACTACGGATTGCACGAAGATCAGGGACAGACGACGTTCGCGTTGCCTTCCGGGGTTTACAACACCGGTGGTGCGGGATCGGCGTACAAGACCTTCACGGCGGCCGCGGCTTTGGAAGCCGGTGTGGCCGGGATCAACAGTCCCCTTCCGGTGCCCGACTTCTACACCTCCCGCGTGTTCGCCGGTGGTGGCCCCAAGTGCGCTCCGACCGGGCCGCCGTTGCGCTCCCGCTGGTACTGCCTCGGCAACGCGGGCGACTACAACCCGGCGGGCGGGCAGATGTCGTTGCAGCAGGCGCTGGCGTCTTCGCCGAACACCGCGTTCGTGGCCCTCGAAGAGAAGGTCGGGAGCACGGGGCCGATCGTGGAGATGGCGCGCAAACTCGGGATGCGCGACACCATGGCGAGCAACCTCGGCGGTGGCGCCGTGGATCCGAAGTCCGACAACCCCGGTGCCAACACCAGTCAGCTGCAGGCGTTCGGTCCGCGGCCCGGCTGGGCCGGAAACGCTTCGTTCACCCTCGGCCCGGCTCCGCTGAGCGGACTGGAACTGGCGAACGTCGGCGCCACGATCATGAGCGGTGGCGTCTGGTGCCCGCCGACCCCGCTGTCCGGTGTCACCGACCGGGACGGAAAGCCGGTGCCCGTCAAGGAAGCCGCCTGCGAGCAGGTGGTGCCCGAAGGCCTCGCGAACACCCTCGCGGTCGGCATGAGCAGGGACAGCCAGCCCGGTGGGACGTCGTTCGGCGCCGCGAACGGTGTCGGCTGGAACCGGCCGGTGATGGGCAAGACCGGGACCACGCAGAGCAACGGCTCGGGAACCTACCTCGGGGCCACCCCGCAGCTCGCGGGCGCGGCGATGGTGTTCCGTCCGAAGGGTGGAAACGGCGGCCTCTGCTACCTCGGCCCGGGTAATGTGACCACCCGCTGCGAAAACATGTTCGGTGGCAAGACGCCGGCGCAGACCTGGTTCGGGGCGATGTCGAAGATCCTCGCCGGCCAGGAACCGCTGCCGTTGCCGGCTCCGGACCCCAAGTACATGGGCGGCGGACGCTGACTCCCGCCTGACATGCCGAGGCCTGCTCCGGCCGACCTTCGCCGACAGCCGGAGCGAAGGGGTTGATGTGACCGGAGCAGGGCTCGTATACATTCCCGCCTTCATCTTGTCCATCTACCTTGCCAGCCGGTCGTAACCGACGCGGCGAACCAAGCTCTTCGTTCTATCAGCTCATTTGCTTGTATCCGCCGCCTCGATGACAGGGCTCGGTATAGCTTCCGTCAACCACGGAGAGCCTGGCGTCGTCGGACTTTGGGTGGTGATCTTCGGACCCGGCGCCGCCATCGCGCTGTGCCGCCTCCTCGTCATACTGTGGCGATTGCTCGCCACAGTCGGCGAGCGGCAGACTGAGGGCACACCACCGGCGGACAATCCACGGGATTGAGGTCGGCATTCACCAGCGCAAATCACAATGTGTCACGTCATTCTAACTTTGAGTGACCGCCTGGCGGCCTAACGGGGAACAGCGGTCGACGAGACCATGTCGGTTGATCGCGACACTCCGCGCCGACCACGGAAGGTGAAGAAAAGAGGCCATTCCAGCGATTTACCGAGATCGCCGGAATGGGGGCGAACGATCACCACCGGAGAGCACGTAAACTGGACATTGTGAGCACGCTCAGTAACAAAAGTACTTCGGGGGCGACGGTGCGGCGCTTGGCCGTGGGAACCGTCGCCCTGGGAGCCGCGACCCTCGGTTACGCGGTCGGTATCGAAAGGCGCCGGTGGACGCTTCGCACCGCGGAGCTCCCGGTCCTCGCGGCAGGGGCGAAGCCCTTTACGATCCTCCACATCTCGGATCTGCACATGCTGCCCGGTCACGTGAGCAAACAACGCTGGGTAGCGGCGCTCGACGAACTCGAACCGGACCTCGTCGTCAACACCGGTGACAACCTGTCACATCATCAGGCCGTCCCGTCGGTGCTGCGCGCGCTCGGCCCCCTGCTCGACCGGCCCGGCGTGTTCATTTTCGGCAGCAACGACTACTACGCGCCGAAACCGAAGAACCCCGCCCGCTACCTCATGCCGAAGGGCAAGAAGAAGCGGATCCACGGCGAGCACCTGCCGTGGCGCGACCTCCGCGCGGCGTTCGTCGAGCACGGGTGGAACGACCTCACCCACGTCCGGCGCACCATCGAGGTCGCCGACCAGTACGTGTTCACCGCGGGCGTCGACGACGCGCATCTCCACCGCGACCGCTACGCCGACATCGCGGGGCCCGTGGACACCGCGGCCGCCGTCCGCATCGGCGTCACGCACTCGCCGGAGCCCCGCGTGCTCGACGAGTTCGCCGGCGACGGTTACGACCTCGTCCTCGCGGGCCACACGCACGGCGGACAGCTCCGCGTCCCCGGCTACGGCGCGCTCGTCACCAACTGCGAACTGGACCGCACCCGCGCCCGCGGCGCGTCCCGCTGGGGCGCCCAGATGTGGCTGCACGTCTCCGCCGGTCTGGGCACCTCTCCGTACGCCCCGGCCCGCTTCGCGTGCCCGCCCGAGGCGAGCCTGCTGACCCTCGTCCCACGGGGCACGACCAGCGAGAACCACCGGAAAGCAGCCCCCCGCAAAGCCCGAAACACCGTCCGCTAAACTTCTCCTCGACCCGCTAAGAAGTATCCGGGGTGTGGCGCAGCTTGGTAGCGTGCCTCGTTCGGGTCGAGGAGGTCGTGGGTTCGAATCCCGCCACCCCGACGTTGGATCGAAAGAGCCTTGCTCGCTTTGGCGAGCAAGGCTCTTTCGCGTTGCAGCTCCTTTACGACACGCGCCCCGGGCAGCCCCCGCCACTCCCAGGGGGGCGACCCCGGCTCCAGCGTATCGCCGAGGGGCGGCGGGACCGGGCGAAAACGGGGCCGGCGGGGTCAGTAGTCCACAACGGCGGGTGGCTGTGGACAACCGAGGGGGCAAGCAAGGCCGAGGGTTCCCAATGCCTCATTCGAGACGCTGAGTGTCTCCAATGAGGCATTGGTCGCCGGGGCCCGAGAGAGTGCTCAGCGGGTCGCGAGCAACTCGGTCCAGCACTGCGCGAAATCCCCGTCCCCCGAGCGCGCCCACGACCAGGCCGAGCGGGCGGCCGAGGCGAGCTGGTCGCGGTCCGGGGTCGTCGCGGTTTCCAGCGCCGTCACCAGCCGCGCCTCCACGGACGTCGCCAGCGCGCGGTAAGTCGTGTCCGTGCGGTAGCGGGTTTTCGTTCGTACGTCGGTGAAACCGGCGGCCGCGACCGCCGAGGGCAGCGAACGTCCGGCGAACGGGTCACCGCCCGCGCGGCGCCACAGCAAATAGTGGCCGCGGAGGGCGGCGTCGACGTTCGCCGTCTTCGGCCGCAGCCGCGCCCGGCTCCAGTCCGATGTGGACAGTGCGAGAGTGCCGCCCGGTTTGAGGACGCGACGGAACTCCGCCAGCGCGGCGCCCGGCTCCCTCAGGTATTCGAAGACGGCGTGCGCGAAGAGCACGTCCACCGAATCCTCGGCGAACGGCAACGCGCACGCCTCCGCCACCAAGAAGTCCACTGTGGACTTTCTGTGCCCGTTGCCGATACCGAGGGTGATCGAACCCGGCCCGCAGCCGACGTCGACGCACCCCATCCCCGGCCCGAACAGCGGTTGCGCGAACACGGCCCGTTCGACCGCCTGACGCGCGGACCGCGCGCGTGGCGCGTTTCCCTCCAGCACCCCGCACACAGTACGGCTCCGGGGTGGCAGGATCGAGGGGTGAGCACGCAGTCAGGCACTGAATATCCGTCCGCGGCGGTCCCGGACCGCCTGTTCGACGACGCCGAAGCCGAGACCAGGTGGCGGGCCCGCTTCCACGCGCCGCGGATCTCGGTCCCCGAGTGGGCCATCGACGCCCCAGACGCGAACGTCTACGTCTCCAACGCCAGCGGCGTCTGGGAGGTCTATTCCTGGGACCGGTCGACCGGCGAACACCGCCGCGTCACCGACCGGCCGAACGGCACCATGCACGCCACCCCGTCCCCCGACGGCGGCTGGATCTGGTGGTTCGACGACACCGACGGCGACGAATTCGGTTCCTGGGTCCGCGAACCGTTCGCACCGGGTGCCGCCGCCGAGCGCGCGGTGCCGGACGTCCACGACGGCTACCCCGCCGGGCTCGAGATCGGCACACGGGTGATCGCCGTCGGCGTCTCGACCGACGACGGCAGCGAACTCTTCGCCCATATCGACGGCGAAACCACCTCCTTCTACAAGCACGAGGACGACGCCGGGATCGCCTCGCTGTCCCGCGACGAGTCGCTGCTCGCGATCTCCCACTCCGAACACGGTGATTCGCGCCACCCCGCGCTGCGTGTCCTGTCGACCGACGGCTTCACGGCGATCGCCGACAAATGGGACGGCGAGGGCAAAGGCCTCGGCGCGCTCGAGTACTCGCCGGTCGCCGGCGATCAGCGGTTGCTGGTGCTGCACGAGCGGCGCGGCCGCGAAGAGCTCCTGATCTGGGACACCGCCGCGGACACCGAGCAGGAGATCGAGCTGGATCTGCCCGGCGAGGTGGTCGCGGGCTGGTACCCCGACGCGCGGGCGCTGCTCGTCGTCCACTTCCACCAGGGCCGCAGTTCCCTGCACCGGTACGACCTCGCGACCGGCGAACTGTCCTCTTTGGACACGCCGCCCGGACGCATCGGCGGCGCGGGCGTGCGGCCGGACGGAACGGTCGAGTACTCGTGGTCCAGTGCCGCGCAGCCGACGGCGGTGCGCGCGCGGACCGCGGGCGGCGAAGACTCCGT
This sequence comes from Amycolatopsis sp. w19, assembly GCF_051373225.1. Taxonomy (NCBI): domain Bacteria; kingdom Bacillati; phylum Actinomycetota; class Actinomycetes; order Pseudonocardiales; family Pseudonocardiaceae; genus Amycolatopsis; species Amycolatopsis sp. w19. The sequence goes on from NZ_JBPQFM010000020.1 coordinate 140,544, forward strand.
GCTCCTCGAACCGCCGGGTGAGCGTGCCCCGGAGTCCGCCCCGGTCACCGACGCGTTCGTCGACGGGATCGGCGGGCAGATCCACGCGCTGGTCTCGCGGCCGGCCGACGCGCCCGAAGGCCCGCTCCCGACGGTCTTCTCCTTGCACGGCGGGCCGCACTCGGCCGACGAGGACCGCTTCTCCGCGTACCGCGCCGTCTGGCTCGACGCCGGTTTCGCCGTCGTCGAGGTCAACTACCGCGGCTCGACCGGGTACGGCTCGGCCTGGCGCGACGCCATCGAAGGCCGTCCCGGCCTGACCGAACTCGAAGACGTCGCCGCCGTGCACGACTGGGCAGTCCAAAGTGGACTCTCAGACCCCGAGAAGTGCGTGGTGAACGGCGCTTCGTGGGGTGGCTACCTGAGCCTGCTGGCGCTGGGCACCCAGCCCGCGCGCTGGGCGGCGGGGATCGCCGGGGTGCCGGTGGCGGATTACGTCGCCGCGTACGAGGACGAGATGGAGCAGCTCCGGTCGTTCGACCGGGCGTTGTTCGGCGGTTCGCCGGAGACGGTGCCGGCGGTGTACCGGGAATGCTCGCCGATCACCTACGTCGAGGCCGTGACGGCGCCGGTGCTGGTGCTCGCCGGGGACAACGACCCGCGCTGCCCGATCCGGCAGGTCGAGAACTACCTCGACCGGCTCGCGAAGCGGGAGATCCCGTTCGAGTTCTACCGGTTCGACGCGGGCCACGGTTCGCTGGTGATCGCCGAGACGATCAAGCAGACCGCGATCGAGGTGTTCTTCGCGCTGCGGGCGGTCGGGCTTCGCTGACCCCGGCCGGCGGGTCAGCGCTCGGAGAAGAGAGTCCCGCCGGACGCCCAGTGTTCGGCGGGAATCTCGTTGATGGTCACCCAGACGCCTTCGGGGTTTCCGCCGCAGGTGCGGACGAAGGCGTCGGTCACCTCGCGCACGAGGGCCTGCTTCTGCTCGGCCGTGCGGCCGGGGAACATCGAAACACTGATCATCGGCATGGCCGGAACTCTAGTGTTCTGCGTCGAGAATACGGTGCGTATCTCGGTGGATCCAGGTTTCCGTCGGCAAGGCGCCGGTTCGTCCTCGTACCGGGTTGTACTCGGACGGACCGGCGACGCGGCCGACGGGAAGCTGGGCCGCCGAGATGCGTGCCGGATTCCCGGCGCTGGACACTTAAAGCCCGCGGTCGTGCTTCCGCAGCCGGTCGACGGTGTAGGCGTCGCCTTCGAAGGTGATCCTGGCGGCGTCACGACCGAAGACGAACAGCAGCAGTTCGATCGGCGCACCGATCACGGTCACCGTGTCCGGGCCTTCCTTCACCCGCGCTTCGCGGCCTTCGGGGGTCTTCAGGATCACGCCGACCGGTGATTTCCGCAGGTTCAGCTTCGAGGCCTGCTTCGCGGACTTCCAGGCCGCCGCGTCGCGCGCGGAGTCCGCCGGACGCGGTTCCCAGCCGGGCTGTCCCCGGCGGACGTCCTCGTGGTGGATCAGGAACTCCGCGCTGTTCGTCAGTTCGTCGAGCGCGCCGATCGACGTCGGCCAGTACCAGGCGGGGCCGGACCGGACCTTGCCGACGACCTCGGACCACGGCCGGGCGGCGTAGGAGTCCTGCACCCGCTGCGTGTACGAAGCGAGCGCGGGCACCAGGATGCCGGGCGCCGCGTCGGGCCGCCGCTCGCGGACCAGCAGATGGGCCGCGAGATCCCGCGTCTTCCAACCCGTGCACAGGGTCGGCGCGTCCGGGCCGACCTCTTCGAAAAGCTCGCTCAACGCACGACGTTCGTCTCCGGCGACTCCCATACCCCCCGACGTTACGCGCCGGTAGGGCCCGGGGAAATCCGGCGTGACGCAGGGCACCCGGCTCAGTGATGGAACGCGGTCCGCCGTCGCGGGCCGTGATCGAGCTCGGGCAGCAGACGGCGGAGATCGGCGAGCAGCAGCTCGGCGAGGTCGTGGGTGAAACCGTTGCGCACCACGATCCTCAGCACCGCGAGGTCGGTCCGGTTCTCCGGGAACGTGTACGCCGGGACGAGCCAGCCACGTTCGCGAAGCCGCCGTGACACGTCGAAGACGTCGAAGCCCTCGACGTCCGGCTTCGTCGTGAAGGCGAACACGGGCAGCTGATCGCCACGGGTCAGCAGCCGGAACGGGCCCAGCTCGGCGATCCCGTCCGCCAGCTGGGTCGCGACGTCACGCGAAGCCTGTTGCACCGCACGGAAACCTTCGCGGCCGAGCCGGACGAACGTGTAGTACTGCGCGGCCACCTCGGCACCGGGACGGGAGAAGTTCAGCGCGAAAGTCGGCATGTCGCCACCGAGGTAGTTGACGTTGAAGACGAGCTCCTCCGGCAACGCGTCCTTGTCACGCCACAGCACCCAGCCGACGCCGGGGTAGACGAGCCCGTACTTGTGCCCGGAGGTGTTGATCGACGCCACCCTCGGCAGGCGGAAGTCCCAGCTCAGCTCAGGGTCGAGGAAGGGCGCGATCATCGCGCCCGAAGCGCCGTCGACGTGCACGGGGATGTCCCAGCCGGAGCGTTCCGCCAGGCCGTCGAGCGCGGCGGCGATCTCGGCGACGGGCTCGTAGCTGCCGTCGAAAGTGGACCCGAGGATCGCGACGACGCCGATCGTGTTCTCGTCGCAGCGGGCGATCGCCTCGTCGGCGGTGAGGTGGAAGCGGTCGCCGTCCATCGGCACCAGCCGCGGCTCGACCTCCCAGTACTCGCAGAACTTCTCCCAGCAGACCTGGACGTTCGCGCCCATCACCAGATTCGGCTTCCCGGTGCGGCCCAATTTCGACCAGCGGCGCTTCAACGCCATGCCGGCGAGCATGCAGGCTTCCGACGAGCCGGTGGTGGAGCAGCCCATGATCGCGGTGGGATCGGGCGCGTGCCACAGATCGGCGAGGATGTTCACGCAGCGCCGCTCCAGTTCCGCGGTCTGCGGGTACTCGTCCTTGTCGATCATGTTCTTGTCGACGCATTCGGCCATCAGCTCGCGGGCCTGCGGCTCCATCCACGTGGTGACGAACGTGGCGAGATTGAGCCGGGCGTTGCCGTCGAGCATCAGCTCGTCGCGCACCAGCTGGAGCGCGGTGTCGGGCGGGAGCGGGTCTTCGGCGAGGCTGTCGTGCGGGAGACGGATGTTCGCGGCGAGCGCGGGATACGCGCCGGCGTACAGTGGGTTGGCTCCGCCCTTGCGGTCCGGATCGGACGCGGTTCCCTTGTGCAGCACCATGGACCGAACGTAGCCCCGCGGGCGGGCGGGGGCACCTCGATCGCCCCCCGACGTGCAATGAAAGGACCTTTCCTTGCAAATTTGGCAAGGAAAGGTCCTTTCATAGCATTCGGGACCGGTGGATCAGGCCTGCTGCGCCTGCCACATCCAGTGCGCCTTTTCGAGCTCCTGGGTGATCGCGATGATGAGGTCCTGGGTGACCAGGTCGCTCTTGTCGGTCTCGTCGATGCGCTTGCGCAGCCGCTCGATCAGCGCCGCGAGGATGCCGACGATCGCGGCGACCGTGGACTCGACGGACTGCCAGTTGTCGGGGTAGTCCGGCAGGCCGGAGCTCTCCACGACGGCCTTCGCCTGGCCGTTCGGCGAGACACCGATGGCGTTGGCGCGCTCGGCGACCTCGTCGACGTACTGGCGCGCGGTGTCGACCAGCTCGTCGAGCTGGAGGTGCACGCTGCGGAAGTTCGCGCCGACGACGTTCCAGTGGGCCTGCTTCGCGATCAGCGACAGGTCCACCAGATCGACCAGCGTGGCCTGCAAGGCGTTACCGGTGATCTCCTTGTCGGCTTCGCTCAACGGACTCTGGATCGGAGACTTGCCCATTTTTCGGTCTTCCTTTCAGAAATCAGTCGGTTCGGGAACGGACCTGTCGCGGACGGGATCAGACCGTCGCGGACAGGGCGACCTCGATGTTGCCGCGGGTCGCGTTCGAGTAGGGGCACACCTGGTGCGCCTGCTCGACGAGCTGATCGGCCTGCGCCTGCTCCAGGCCGGGCAGCGAAACCTTGAGTGCCACGCCGAGACCGAAGCCCGCGCCCTGCTTGAGCACGCTGACCTCGGCGGTGACGGTGGAGCCGTCCAGCGTCACCTTCGCCTGGCGCGCGACGAGTTGCAGCGCGGAGTGGAAACAGGCGGAGTAACCGGCGGCGAAGAGCTGCTCGGGGTTCGTCTTGTCCCCGCCGGGGCCGCCCATCTCCTTCGGGATCGCCAGCGACTCGTCGATGACGCCGTCGGAAGACGTGACCTCACCGTTGCGGCCGTCGCCGCGAGCGGTGGCCACAGCGGTGTACAGAGCCTCAGCCATTCTTCGCCTACCTTCTGGTCTCAAGACACGCCCCGTTGAGCGTCTCTTCGGTGTCAACGTCCCGCAACCGCGAAACCTTGCCACCCCATGGCAGGCATCACGTCCGGGAATTACCCGGACGACGACCTGAGCAAACGACTAGTGACCGGCGCGACTCAGCGCGAACTCGGCGACCTGGCTTCCGATCAGGCGAAGCGTGCGGACGCTCTTCTCGTCCGAGGCACCGCCGGCTTCGTCGAATTTGGTCTCCGCGGTGTTGATCGAACCACCCAAAGGGGTGGCCCAGCCGCGCAGCGCGTGCGTGATCGTGCGCAGCTGCTCCAGCGTGGTGACCGCGGCCTGCCAGCCGTAGGCGACGGCGGCGAGACCGACCGCCCGGCCGTCGAGATACGGGTGGGCGTCGTCGCGCAGGTCTTCGACGTAGTCCAGCGCGTTCTTGACCAGGCCGGACAGCGCGCCGTGGTAGCCGGGCGAGACGACGACGATCCCGTCGGCACGACGGATCGCTTCGACGAGCCGGGTGGCGCGCTCGTGCCTCTCGTCCAACGCGGTGTCGTAGAACGGCAACACCAGTTCGGGCCCGGAGATCAGCTCAGTGGTGACTCCGGCCTCGGCCGCCGCGCCGAGGGCGATCCGCAGCGCGCGCTCGGATTGCGAGCCCTCCCGCAGAGAGCCGCCGATACCGAGGACATGCACCGAGTTCGTCGAAGTCACGCTTTCGAGGCTAACCCCTCTACTTAAGTGGAGGACCAGGATCTGGAACGGAGGCCTGCGTCACACCCGTTCGCCGCAATGGGCCCGGTCCCGCTGGACGGCATACCTACTCGAAAGTAACCTGGCCGGAAGCCCCCAGGAGGAAGCATGGCGATACCGCTCCAGATCCGTGCCGAGGCCGCGTTTTCCCAGCTGGCGTTCTGGCTCCCGAAGCCGGTCAGACGGGCCATCGCCGGGCCGCCGCTCCGCCTGGACGGTCAGGAACTGGCGTTGGACGCGCAGCTCCTGCTCCGGCTGCAGAAACTGGCGAAGGCGTCGCTGGTGCGGGGAAGCGTCGAAGAGTCGCGCAGCATGCTCCTGGCGAGCAGGCATCTGGTGAGCGGGCCGACGATCGAGCCGGTCGCCACCAGGGAACTGCTCATCCCCACGGGTGACGGCGACGTGCCGGCCACGCTCTACACCCCGGCCGGGTTGCCGGATCCGTCCGGGCTGCTGGTGTTCTTCCACGGCGGGGGCTGGGTGGTCGGCAGCCGGGCCTCCCACGACAACAGCGTGCGCTACCTGGCGAAACAGGCGGGCGTGCGGGTTCTTTCGGTGGAGTACAGGCTCGCGCCGGAGACGCGGTTCCCCGGTGCCACCGAAGACGCGATCGCGGCGTTCGAGTACGCCTACGCGAAGGCGAGGGACCTCGGGGCCGATCCGGCGCGTATCGCCGTCGGCGGCGACAGCGCGGGCGGGAACCTCGCGGCGGTGACGGCGCAGCAGGCGGTGAAACGCGGCGGCGGGATCCCGGCGTTCCAGCTGCTGTTCTATCCGGCGACCGATTTCACCGTGCGCCGCCGCTCCCGGGAATTGTTCGCGGAAGACCTGTTCCTCACCGATTCGGATATGACCTGGTTCGAAGGACATTACGTGCCGAAGGGCACCGATCTGTACAACCCGAAACTCTCCCCGTTGCACGGCGACGTTTCCGGATTACCGCCCGCGTATATCGCGACGGCCGGATTCGACCCGTTGCGCGACGAGGGCGAGGCTTACGCGGAGAAATTGCGGAAAGCCGGGGTGCCGGTGGCGCTCAGCCGCCAGCCGGACCTGATCCACGGGTACCTCAACTTCCTCGGTGTCGGACGGCGGTTCCGGGAGGCGACGGCCGAGGCGGCGGGAGCCCTTCGGGTGGGCCTCGCGCCCCGGTGACGGCCAGAGCCCGAGTGAGGAGAAATGTCCCCACTCGGGCCCCGGCCCCCATTTCGTGGCCCGCCGCCCTGCACGGCGGAACCGGACGACTCTCTAGCGACCCATGCCTGTCTCTCGGAAGCGCGTCAGCGCGAAGAGAGACTTCACCCGCGCGCCTCTTTCGGCCGGAGGCCACGGAAACCTTTTGTAGGGCGCCCCTACCTGCCTGCGTGAGCGGGCCTCGCTCCCGCGCCCTGCGAAAGGTTTCCGTCAGCGCGCGGCGATATCAAGGCGTGGGAAGTGGCACAGGCGGCACCGGAAGCGGCGGGACAGGGAGTCCGCCGAGCAAGCCGCCGAGAATGCCGGTCACGGCCGCGAGCAGGGCTTTCACCAGGTCGCTGACGATCTTCAGCGGTCCGGGAAGGTCCGGGAGCGACGGGATCGGCACCGGCAGCGGCGGCAGCTGACGCGCCTTGGCGGTCGGGTCGGCCAGCAGCCTGCTGGACTCGACGGAGCGGCCCTGGGCCAGGTCGCCGAGCTTCTGTGTTTCGGTCTGGATCTGGTAGCGCTTGCCCGCGGCGATGTCACCGAGGACGGGGCTCAGCTTGTCCAAGTCCGCCCGCGTCTTGGCGACGTCACCGGCGTAGGCCACCTTGGTGAGGCCGTCCCGCATCTGCAGCACCTGCGCGGCGAGCGCCTGCGTGTTCGACGAACCCTTTCCACCATCGGTACCAGCCGTCGCGGCGCCGGCCGAGGCCACCGCCAACAGACTGCCGGTGGCGACCACGGCAATCATCCGGGCAATGTTGCCTTTCATTCCTTACCTCCTGGCCTCTGGGACCTGACGAGGTAAATCGATACCCGCCGTATCGGCCGAACACCACCCGATCACCGGTTGGAACACTTTTCTAACCCTTACGTGCCGGATTCATTCCCGGGGAAGACTCCCGCAATTGATTAACGTCGAAATCTTGTGCTTCCCCCTGAAGATCATCCTTTTCCCGCCGATTTATGACCACCTGTGACCGATCTCCACCGTGGAGCGGCTCGTTCACCCACAGCGGTGTAAACGGTGATCGTTTGGCTTCATCACTCCGTCGGACAGGCGTGTCGCACTGCTCCACTCGGGGTGTCCCCCACGCACGCCACGCCACCTTCTGGCTTCACATGCGAGTGGGGACATGGGAACGCCCCCGGTGCGGGCACCGGGGGCGTTCCGTGGTGGGAGCAGCCTCTCGAAAGAGGTCCTTCTACTCGCGGAAGGCGTCCGCGACCTTGTCGCCGAGGTCCTTGTCGACGTTCCGCCAGTACTCGAAGACGCGTTCCAGCACCGGCCGGGAGACGTCGTTCGACGCGTGGCCGATGATGTTGTTCGCGAGCCGCTCGCGCTGCGCGTCGTCCATCACGTCGCGGACGAGCGTGCCCGGCTGGCCGAAGTCGTCGTCCTCGGCGTGGAGTTTGTACGCCGACCGGATGACCTCGTCCTCGACGCCGTAGCCCGAAGCGGTCTCGGAGGCGATCTCCGCGCTCGCGTGCGGGCCGCCGTAGGAGTTCGGCGCGTACACCGGGTCGCCCGGGTTGTTGTAGCGCATCGCGCCGTCGCGCGAGTAGCTGTTCACCGGGGACTTGGGCGCGTTGACCGGCAGCTGCGTGTAGTTCGCGCCGATCCGGTAGCGGTGCGCGTCCGGGTACGCGAACAGGCGGCCCTGCAGCATCTTGTCCGGCGACGGGCCGATACCCGGCACCAGGTTGGACGGCTCGAACGCGGCCTGCTCGATCTCCGCGAAGTAGTTCGCCGGATTGCGGTCGAGCACCCAGCGGCCGACCTTGATCAGCGGGTAGTCGCCCTTCGGCCACACCTTGGTCAGGTCGAACGGGTTGAAGCGGTAGTCCGCGGCCTCGGCATACGGCATCACCTGCACGTACAGCGTCCAGCTGGGGTGGTTTCCCTGCTTGATGTTCTTGAACAGGTCGCGGATGTAGTAGTCGGAGTCCTCGCCCGCGATGCGGTCCGCGTCGGCCTGCGGCAGGTAGCCGATGCCCTGGTCGGTCTTGAAGTGGTACTTGACCCAGAACTTCTCGCCGCCGGCGTTCTCCCACAGGTAGGTGTGCGAGCCGAAGCCGTCCATCTCCCGCCAGTTCGACGGGATGCCGCGGTCGCCCATCAGCCAGGTGACCTGGTGCGCGGACTCGGGCCGCAGCGTCCAGAAGTCCCACTGGATGTCGTGGTCGCGCAGGTGGTTGTCGGCGCGGCGCTTCTGCGAGTGGATGAAGTCGGGGAACTTGATCGGGTCGCGGATGAAGAACACCGGGGTGTTGTTGCCGACGAGGTCGTAGTTGCCCTCGGAGGTGTAGAACTTCACCGCGAAGCCGCGCGGGTCGCGCCACGTGTCGGGCGAGCCGTTCTCGCCGGCGACCGACGAGAAGCGGGCCAGGCTCTCGGTGCGCACGCCGGGCTGGAACAGCGCGGCCTTCGTGAACTGACTGACGTCCTCGGTGACCTCGAGGAAGCCGTGCGCACCGCCGCCCTTGGCGTGGACGACGCGCTCCGGCACGCGTTCACGGTTGAACTGGGCGTTCTTCTCGATCAGGTAGTGGTCCTGGAGCAGGATCGGGCCGTTGGCGCCTACCGTCAGGGAGTCGTTGTCGCTCGCGACGGGGATGCCCACGTTGTTCGTGGTCGGCAGGGTCACGCCGGTGCCTCCTGGTTCGTGGTGGTGAGCGGTCAGTCGACACCACCCTCTCGCCTATTCTGGAATCAGTCAAGAAAACCCCCCGGACCGGGTGACCCGTACCTCGCGAAAAAAACTTGCACGCGCGTACCAAGTTACGTTCTCATCGGTTCCATGGCCCTCGCTCCGTATCGTCGCGTGTTAGCCGTGCCCGGAGTCCCCAGCTCGATGCTGCTGATGTTCCTGGCCCGGCTCCCGATGACGGCCATGGGCGTGACGATGACGCTGTACGTGGTCAACGACCTCGGCCGCGGTTACGGCGCGGCCGGGCTGATCGGCGCCGCCACCACCCTCGGCAGCGCGATCGGGGCACCGCTCGTCGGCCGGTACGTCGACCGCTACGGGCTGCGGCCGGTGGTCGCGATCTGCGGGGTGGCCTCGTCGACGTTCTGGATCAGCGCACCGCATCTGCCGTATCAGGTGCTGCTCGCGGTCGCGCTCCCCGCGGGCGTGCTGTCGGTGCCCGCGGGAACGCTCGCGCGGCTGGTGCTCACCGCGCTCGTGCCGCTGGAGCAGCGGCGCGCGGCCTACTCACTGGACACGATCCTGGTGGAGGCGTCGTTCATGATCGGGCCGTCGGCCGGGATCATGGCGATCACGCAACTGCCCGCGGTCTACGCGCTCACCGGTATCGGGGTCTGCTTCGCGCTTTCGGCGACGTTGATCTACCGGCAGAACCCGCCGATCCGCGCCGAGGCCGACGCCGAGGTGTTCAGCGGGGAGCGGCCGCCCGTGCGGAGCTGGCTCACCGGACGGCTCGTGATGGCGATGTTCATCGCCGCGGGCGCGTTGTTCTGCCTGGTCGGCATGGAGCTCGCCGCCTTGGCGACGCTGCGCGCGAGCGGGGACATCGCCTGGTCCGGACTGCTGATCACGTTCATGTGCGTCGCGTCCGTCCTCGGCGGGGCGATCCACGGCGCGGTCCGGCGGTCGCTTTCGCAGGGCACGCTGATGGTGCTGCTCGCGGTGCTGACGCTGCCGGTCGGGCTGATCGACCACCCGTGGTGGCTGCTGGCGATCGTGCTCTTCCCGAGCAACGTGCTGTGCGCACCGACGCTCGCGGCGAGCACGGAGACGGTCAGCGCGGCGGCGCCGCCTCGGGTGCGCGGCGAGGCGATGGGCCTGCTGGACGCGGCCAGCCGGATCGGGCTCGCGATCGGGAGCCCGATCATCGGGTTCGTGATCGACCATTCGAGCCCCGGTTGGGGGTTCACGGCCTCGGCGCTGGGCGCGCTGGCGATCGCATCGGTCGGCCTGTTCTGGCGTCGGTCCCGGACACCCGCCCCGGTGCCCGCGCTCACCTCCTCCTGACGCGTTTCGTCCTCTGAACGCGGTCGTTGGTGATACCAACTACCGCATTCAGAGGACGAAATGCGAGAGGGGCTAGGCGCAGACCTTCCGGAGGGCGTCGAGCCGGTCGAGGTTGCGCTTGGTCCAGTCCGCGATCTTGCCCGCGTCCTGGATGTTCTCCTTCTGCACCTGCAGGTACGAGTCGGCCATACCGGTGAGCGCGCTCGCGACGTTCTGCTCGCCGACGCTGTTCGCCAGCTCACGCAGCCGCTTCTCCTTGTCCGCGGCGCGTTCCTTGATCGTCGCCGGGTCCGGATTGAGGTCGGCGAGGCTGAGCGCCTCGGCGCAGGCACCGACCTTCGTCGCGGCCTTGTTCGTCTGATCGACGGCGTTCGTGACCTCGCTGCAGCCCGCCAGCGCGAGTCCGGCGGCCGCCAGTAGCGCCGCGATTCCCAACCTCTTCATGAAGACCACAGTAGCGAGGAACGTGGGTGGTATGTCGGGTTCCCCGCCACACCACCCACGTTTCAGCCCTTCACGCAGACGACCTGCTTGAGGTGCGCGACCACCTCGACGAGATCCGTCTGCGCCTTGATCACCGTTTCGATGTCCTTGTACGCGGCCGGGATCTCGTCCACCACACCGGAGTCCTTGCGGCATTCCACGCCGGCGGTCTGCGCGGCGAGGTCCTCGGCGGTGTACAGCTTCTTGGCCTTGTTCCGCGACATCCGGCGGCCCGCCCCGTGCGACGCGGACTGGAAGGACGACGCGTTCCCGAGGCCGCGCACGATGTACGAACCGGTGCCCATGCTGCCCGGGATGATCCCGAGGTCACCCGAACCCGCGCGGATCGCGCCCTTGCGGGTCACCAGGAGGTCGACGCCGTCGTAGGTCTCCTCGGCGACGTAGTTGTGGTGGCAGCTGATCGCGTCGTCGAACGTCGTCTGCGGCACGACGTCCTTCAGCGCCTGCTTCACGAGCGCGACCATGGTGGCGCGGTTGCGCGCCGCGTAGTCCTGCGCCCAGAACAGGTCGCGCCGGTACGCCCGCATCTCCGGCGTGCCCGCGACGAACACCGCGAGGTCCGGATCCGGCAGATCCGCGTTGTGCGGCAGCTTCCGCGCGACGGCCATGTGCCGTTCCGCGAGTTCCTTGCCGATGTTGCGCGAACCGGAGTGCAGCATCAGCCACACGCGGCCTTCGTCCTCGCCGCCCTGTTCGAGGCAGACCTCGATGAAGTGGTTGCCGCCGCCGAGGCTCCCGATCTGGCGCGACGCGCGGTCGTGCAGTTCCTGGACGCCGGGATGCAGGTCGCCGAAGGACTTCCAGAAGGCGTCCCAGCCACCGACACCGTGCACCTTCGCCGGGTTCACCGGGGTCTTGTGCAGGCCGAACCCGACCGGGACGGCCGATTCGATCCGGCGGCGGAGCTTCAGCAGGTCGTCGGGCAGGTCGGCGGCGGTGAGCGAGGTCCGCACCGCGCTCATCCCGCAGCCGATGTCCACGCCGACGGCGGCCGGGGACACCGCGTCGCGCATCGCGATCACGCTGCCGACGGTCGCGCCCTTGCCGTAGTGGACGTCGGGCATGACCGCGACGCCGTGCACCCACGGCAGGTTGGCGACGTTGTGCAGCTGTCGCATGGCCTGGTCCTCGACCGATGCGGGGTCCGCCCACATCCGGATCGGAACCCGCGAGCCTTCGACCGCCGTGTACATGACTTTCCTTTCGTGGAAAACGTTTTGTCGTCGTCGAGAATGCACCGATCGGGCGAACCGGACAAGGCAATTATCTGATCCACAATGGACAGTCCACATGCGACGACGCGCGCCGGGGTGATGTTCATCCCGAAGTCTTCGATCGTATTCGAAAAGTGATCGGCCGCGCGAGGCGCTTCGGGCACAATGAGCGCTCGGTGTCGGGGGTACACCAACTCTGGGGAAGGTCCGTTTCACAGTGAAGTCTTTTCGTGGGCTGCTCGCTGCCGTCCTGCTGGCGGGGTTCCCGCTGCTCGTGCTCGCCTTCGTGGGCGGGATCGTGACACTCGAAGTACTGGCCTTGCGGCACAACGTCATCGCGGCGGTGAAGCTCGGCATCATCACCGTTCCGGTCGGCTGGATCCTGCTGAAGACCCTGCTCACGGTCGAGCGGGTGACCGACGACGACGTACCCGGTGTCCAGGTGACGCCGGAGTCGCAACCCGCGCTCTGGGCGCTGGTCCGGGAACTGGCGGCCGAGGCGGGCACCCGCCCGCCGGACGAGATCTACCTCGATCCGGACGTCAACGCCGCGGTCACCGAGCGCACCTCGTGGCTCGGGCTGCGGGTGCTGCGCCGCCGCATGATCATCGGGGTCCCGCTGATCATGGGCCTGCGCCAGGACCAGTTCCGCGCCGTGCTCGCGCACGAACTGGGGCATTACAGCAACAAGGACACCCGCTTCGCCGCACTGACCTATCGCGGGCGCAAGTCGATCGCGCGGGTCGTCAACGGCCTCGACCGCGACGGCTACTTCGAACGCTTCGTCGGATGGCTCTTCAAGCAGTACGCGAAGCTGTATTTCGTCGTCTCGATGAGTGTCTGCCGGGCTCAGGAGCTCGCGGCCGACGCCGTCTCGGCACGGCTCGCGGGTACCGACGCGGCGACCTCGGCCCTGCGCGAGATCGAAGCGCTGGCCGTCACCTGGCGGTTCTTCATGAACAACTACGCCGCGATCGGCTGGGACGCCGGGTATCTCCCGGACCGGTTCGGCGAGGGCTATCGCGCGCTGCTCACCGACCCGACCAGGGCGGAGCAGTTGGAGGAGATGCGCCGGAACCCGTCGGAGGACGAGACGTCGCGATGGGACACGCATCCGGCCACCCGCGACCGGGTCGCGACGCTCGAAGCGGGCACCCGGGTCCCGGTCCGCCCTGGCGGCGAACGTCCGGCGACCGAACTGCTGACCGGTGCCGAGAAGATGCTCGACGAGGCGCTGTTCACCGTCTTCTCCGACGAGGCGCACACGAAACGGCGGACGGACTGGCAGTCGCTGGTCGCCATCGGCCATCGTCACGCCGCCGCCGAAGCGGCCGCCGAGGTCCTCGGCGAGCGCACCCTCGACATGGCGCTGGACCTCCTCGACGCGGGCAGGCACGAGGAGCTCGCCGATCCGGACGCGGCGCCGCCCGCCGGTGCCGGTCCGCGCGCCCGCCGGGAGTTCGCCGTCGTCTCGGTCCGCCGGCGGCTGGCGGTCGTCGTGCACGCGGCGCTCACCGACGTCGGCGCGGGGCGATGGTCGCTTTCGTGGTCCGGACCGGCGCCGTTCACCGTGGACGAGCCGCTGGAAGGCCGGCTGGAGCCCGCGCTCGACCAGGCCACCGCGGCCGAATCCGACACCGCCCCGCTGCGTGCGCTGCTGACGGCCGCCGGCGTGCCCGCCGGCTACCGGCCGGCTCTCACTCTTGTTCGTTCTTAAGGAGTTTTCATGCTTTGGCTGCTCAAATCCCGTCAGCGCAAGGCCGTGTTCGCCGTGATGAAGGAAGCGAAGCGGCGCGGCGTCAGCATCGACGAACTCGACAACGTGCTGACGCCCGAAGAGTTCGCCGCGCTGCTGCCGCCGGAGAAGCCCAAGTTCAAGGGCAGGATCCCGGACGTCACCCGCTGGGGTCTCCCGGCCGACGGCGAGGTGTCGGCCAAGGAGTACTGGACCGACGGGGAGATCCTCGCGGTGCAGGAGTCGACCGCCCGCGGCGAATGGGAAGGCGCCGCGGCGCTGCTGGCGTCGACCCGGGGGAACTGGGCTCGCCGCGACCAGGTGACCGGCGCGCTCGGCGAGGCCGCCGCGAAGGACGACGAGTGGCTGCGCGCGTGGCGCAAGGCCCGCCCCGGCGACCCGGGCGCGGCGCTCGTCAACGCGGCGTCCCTGGTGGACGTGGCTTGGGAGGTGCGCAGCTCACTGCAGGCGAAGCACGTCACGCAGGAGCAGTTCGCCGCGTTCTTCCGGGTGCTGGAGCAGGCCGAGGATGCCGTGCACGAGGCGGCCGGGCTCGCTCCCGAAGACCCGACGCCGTGGGTGACCGCGCTCACGATCGCGATGGGTCGGCAGTACGAGAACGACGAGTACCGGAAGGTCTGGGCGGAACTCGTCGCCCGCGACCCACGGCACCGCGGCGCGCACTCACGGGCGTTGCAGTACTGGTGCGCGAAGTGGTTCGGCTCGAACGAGCTGATGTGGGAGTTCGCCGGGACCGCGGCCGCGGAGTCGCCGAACCTGGCGCCGCTGCTGCTGGCCGCGGCGCACGAGGCCGAGTTCCAGGACGTTCCCGCTTGGCGTTCGCCGCGGGTGTCCGGCGCGCTCGACGGGATCCTGGCGCTTCTCGACGGCGAAGACTATCCGGAGAAACGGGGAGACCGGGCGTATCTGGCGAAGGCGCTCGTGGAGAACGGACGCTTCGACGAGGCCGTCGAGCAGTTCCGGCACTTGGGCACGCGGGCGGACGGCGGGGTTTGGTCCTACAGCGGGGATCCTCGGGGCGAGTTCCTCGCTACGCGGTATGCGGCCTGCGCTGGTGCTGCGCGCGTTTAGTCCTCTGAATGCGTTGGCCGCCCGTCGCCCCAAGGACCTCGTGACATGAGCCGGGAGTGCCCACGGGACCGATCATGGCGCCACCGTCCACAAGGAACTCCAGGTCGGCCCGTGTGCTCGATTTGAGTGGTTCACCGAGGGGTCGTGAGTGGCAATGGTCGTTCTAACCCTCATTTCCACTCACGACCCCCCGCGCGAAACCGTGCATATGGTGATCAATCGTTCATTTCACCACGCGCAGGCGTCCCTTGTGGACACTCATGCCCTGAAGGCGGCTCAGCGGATGCGAGGAAAGGACCTTTCCTCGCAAATTTTGCGAGGAAAGGACCTTTCATGGCACGGGTCAGGAGTTCGCGGCGACCAGTTCCGCGATCTGCACGGCGTTGAGCGCCGCACCCTTCCGCAGGTTGTCGTTCGACAGGAACAGCACCAGGCCGCGACCGCCGTCGACGCCCGGGTCCGTCCGCAGCCGCCCGACGTAGGACGGGTCCTGGCCGGCGGCCTGCAGCGGGGTCGGGATGTCCGACAGCTCGACGCCGGGCGCGCCGGTCAGCAGTTCGGTCGCGCGGGCGACGGAAAGCGGCTGCGCGAACTCGGCGTTGATCGAGATCGAGTGCCCCGAGAACACCGGCACCCGCACGCAGGTGCACGAGACCCGCAGCTCCGGGATGCTCAGGATCTTCCGGCTCTCGTTGCGGAACTTCTTCTCCTCGTCCGTCTCGAACTCGCCATCGTCCACAATGGACCCGGCCAGCGGGAGGACGTTGTGCGCGATGGGCCGCGCGTACTTCTTCGGCTCGGGGAAGGTCACCGCCGCACCGTCGTGGGTCAGGGCGCCCGCGTTCGCCGCGGCCGCGGCGAGCTGGCCTTCCAGCTCCTCGACGCCGGCGAGCCCGCTGCCGGAAACCGCCTGGTAGGTGCTGGCCACAAGCCGCACCAGACCCGCTTCGGCGTGCAGCGGCTTGAGCACCGGCATCGCGGCCATGGTGGTGCAGTTGGGGTTCGCGATGATCCCCTTGCGCGCTTCCTTGACCGCCTCCGGGTTGACCTCGCTGACGATCAGCGGGACGTCCGGGTCCATCCGCCACGCCGACGAGTTGTCGATCACCGTGGCACCGGCGGCGGCGAACCGTTCCGCCTGGGCTTTGGAGGTCGAGCCGCCCGCCGAGAACAGCGCGATGTCCAAACCGGACGGATCCGCGGTCGTCGCGTCCTCGATGACGATTTCCCCGTCACGCCAAGGAAGCTTCGAACCGGCGGACCGTGCCGAAGCGAAGTACCGCATTTCGGCGACCGGGAAACCCCGTTCGGCCAGCAGACGGCGCATGACGCCGCCGACCTGACCGGTCGCCCCGACCACGCCTACCCGCAAACCTTCCGACATCAGCGACCACTCCCCGCGTAGACGACGGCTTCTTCGTCGCCGCCGAGTTCGAACGCCTCATGGATCGCGCGCACCGCGTCGTCGAGCTGCGCGTCCCGGATGAGCACCGAGATCCGGATCTCCGAGGTGTTGATGATTTCGATGTTGACGCCCGACTGCGCGAGCGCCTCGCAGAACGTCGCCGTGACACCGGGGTGCGAACGCATCCCCGCGCCGACGAGCGACACCTTGCCGACATGGTCGTCGTAGAGGACCGACTCGAAGCCGATCTCGTCCTTGATCTTCTCCAGCGACTGCACGGCCTTGGCCCCGTTGGCCTTCGACAGGGTGAACGTGATGTCGGTGCGGCCCGACGAGGTGCTGGACACGTTCTGCAGCACCATGTCGATGTCGATCTCGTTGTCGGCGATCACGCGGAAGATCCGGGCGGCGGCACCGGTGGTGTCGGGTACGCCGGTCACCGTGATCTTGGCTTCGGAGCGGTCGTGCGCCACACCGGTGATCAACGCTTGTTCCACGGGGATCTCCTCGATAGAACCGGTCACCGTGGTGCCCGGCTTGTCACTGTAGGAAGAACGGACTCGGATCGGGACGCCGTAGCGGCGCGCGTACTCCACCGAGCGCAGGTGCAGGATCTTCGATCCGCTCGCGGCGAGCTCCAGCATCTCCTCGTAGGCGATGGTGTCGAGCTTGCGGGCGTCGGACACGACCCGGGGATCGGCGGTGTACACACCGTCCACATCGGAATAGATCTCGCAGACGTCGGCGTTCAGCGCCGCGGCCAGCGCGACGGCGGTGGTGTCCGAACCGCCGCGGCCGAGGGTGGTGATGTCCTTGGTGTCCTGCGACACGCCCTGGAAACCGGCCACCAGCGCGATGTAGCCCTGGTCGAGTGCCTCCGTCACGCGGCTGGGGCTGACGTCGATGATCCGCGCGTTGCCGTGCACCGACGTCGTCACCACGCCCGCCTGCGAACCGGTGAACGACCAGGCCTCCGCGCCGTGGGCCGAAATCGCCATCGCCACCAGCGAGTTGGAGATGCGCTCACCCGCGGTGAGCAGCATGTCCATCTCACGCTCCGGCGGAGCCGGGTTGACCTGCTGAGCCAGGTCGAGCAGCTCGTCGGTGGTGTCGCCCATGGCGGAGCAGACGACGACCACGTCGTTGCCCGCCTTCTTGGTGGCGACGATGCGTTCCGCGACGCGTTTGATCCGGTCGGCACTTTCCAGCGACGAACCGCCGTACTTCTGGACCACGAGGGCCACGCCCGAACCTCCTCGACGGGCCGGGCGTGCTCCTCGTGGGCACCGAGGAGCCCCCGCGTCCCTTATTTGGGCGAAAGCCTACCGGGGTCACGCACGCCCGCCACCCTCGTAAGTTGTCCTGACCACCACATAGAGGACGTCCCGAAGTAAATCTTCCTTAACACCAACGAAATAGTCGGAGGGCTTTCACTTTAGTGACGGAGAGCACCCCTTGTTATCGTCCGCCAATGCACAAACCCGCCCGAACGAGTACCCCGATCGCGCCGATCATGGCCGCCAGGTGGAGCCCGCGAGCCTACGACGAGGCCGCCACGGTGTCCGAAGACCAGCTCCGCGCGCTGCTCGAAGCGGCTCGCTGGGCGCCGTCGTTCGGCAACACCCAGCCCGCCCGCTACCTGGTCGGCCTGCGCGGCACGCCGGCGTTCGACCGCATCCTCTCGACGCTCAACTCGGGCAACCGCGCGTGGGCCCATCGCGCCGGGCTGCTGCTGATCGGCGTGATGGTGACCACGAACGAGAAGGGCGACGTCCCGTACGCCGAGTACGGGCTGGGCTTGGCGAGTGAGAACCTCGTGCTCCAGGCCGTCGACCTCGGCCTGATCGCGCACCAGATGGCGGGCTTCTCCGCCGAGGCGGCGAAGGACTTCTTCGGCCTCCCCGACGACGTCGTCCCCAAGGTCGCCATCGCGGTCGGCCACCCCGCGGACCCGTCGGTGCTCGAAGAGGACTGGCGGATCGAGCGCGAGAAGGCGCCGCGGGAGCGGATTCCCCTGGCCGAGTTCGCCTACGCCGACGCCTGGGGCACAAGCGCCTTCTCCGGGTGAGGGAGCCATCGCAGAGCGAGAACCCCTAGCCCGACGTGCAGCAGGCTGAGCACCGCCACGGCGGTGTGCAGACCGGCGACGAAGGCCGCCTTCGCGTCAAGAGCGGCGGCGGGCGCGATTTCGAGGGTTTCCCCGAGGGTGGGCGCGAGATCCGGTCCCGCCAGGCGGAACACCAGCGCGGCGAGCGAGCCCATGAGCGCGATACCCAGCGCGTTGCCGATCTCGTTGCTGGTCTCGGCGATCGCGCCCGCGGCTCCGGCCCGTTCGGCGGGCACCGCGGCGACGGCCGTGTCGGCCACCACGCTGAACGAGATGCCGTAGCCGATCCCGGCGACCACCGTCGACGCGACGTACCAGCCCGCGCCGCCCATGACCCCGGTCATGAGCAGCAGTGCCAGCCCGGCGGCGATGGAGAAATGGCAGGCGACCAGCGCCGTTCGCTTGCCGACGCGGTCCACCAGCGCGGGCGTGACGACACACATGATCGTGAGGACGGCCGCGCCGGGCAGCGCCAGCAGCGCCGCGTGCAGGACGGGCAGGCCGAGTACGGACTGCAGGTGGATCCCCGACAGGTACGCGGCCGCCGACCACGCGGCCAACGGCACCAGCCCGGTGACGATCGCGATCGTGAAGACGCGGTCGCGGAACAGGGAGAACTCGATCAGCGGATGCTCCAGTCCGCGCTGCCGCCGGACGAACCACGTCAGCAGCACCGCGCCGGCGATCCCGGAAGCGACCGAGGCGACGGAGAGACCGTCGGCCGCCGCGTGCTTGATCCCGTAGATCGCGAGCAGGAGACCGGCGGCGGAGAGCACCACGCTCGGCACGTCGACCCGGCCCGTCCCGGCGGCCCGCACTTCGCGCAACAGCACCGGCGCGAGCGCCAGGAACACCGCGATCACCGGCAGGTTGACCAGGAAGACCGAGCCCCACGGGAAGCGTTCCAGCAGGATCCCGCCGACGACCGGCCCGATCGCGAATCCGGCGGCGAACGCGGCCGCGAAGATCCCGATGGCGCGCGCCCGTCGTCGCGGATCGGGGAAGAGTTCGCTCAGCACGGCCAGCGCGGACGGCAGGAGCGTCGCGCCCGCGAGCCCCATCAGCGCGCGGAAGGCGACGAGCGTTTCCGGATTCGGGGCGAAGGCCGCGCCCGCCGAGCCGATGCCGAACACGGCGGCGCCGATCATCAGCAGTTTCAGCCGTCCGTACCGGTCGCCGATGGCGCCGAACGCGATCAGCAGCGAGCCGACCGCGAAGCCGTAGACGTCGAGGATCCACAGCGCCTGATCGGCCGTGGGCGTGAGCGCCTGGCTGATCCTGGGCATCGCGAGGAACAGGATCGAGCCGTCCATCGAGACCAGGAACACCGGGCAGAGGATCACCAGCAGGCCGAACCAGGCGCGGGTGTGCTGTCGTGTCATGCCTTCGACGCTGTACGGGCTTCGAGACCGCAGCCATCCCCATGCCATGGGTACACCTCGCGGGTACACCCAGTGCGCTTACTGGATGGCCCCCTTCAGGTACATGAAGGCCCCCATCCTTGCGCCTAGGTGTATTGACCTGGGAGGTTGGGGACGCGGCTGGCGGGTGGTTTGCCGGCGAGTGCGGTGTGGCCGCGGTGGTGATTGTAG